>CAMBVX010000240.1 GCA_945871085.1 Opitutus sp. GAS368
CGGGCTCTTCGCCGAGTTTGAAGTGCCGCATGAAGCCGGGGCCGGCGAGGCGGAGCGCCTCGCGCTGCACCTCGGCATAGTCGGCCAGCACGGCATCGTCGGTGGCGCGTGATTGTAGGGGCGCGAGCAGGCGTTGACGGGCGGCGATGCGCGCCGGGTCGATGCCGTCGGGCGGCGTAAAACCGGCGGGGCCGGACTCGGTGTCGACGAGATAAATGTAGCCGTGTTTCGCCCCCAGAAATCCGGGACCGCGACTCACGCTCGGGTAGCCGATGAGGAGATAGGCGGGCAACTCGCTGCTCACCGCGCCGCGCTCGTGCGCGACGATCGAACCCATCGACGGGTAGATCGTGCTACCGCTCACCGGACGGCCCGTGTGGACGAAGTTGGTGGCCAGTGCGTGCTCGATCCCAAGCTTGTGATTCACGGTGCGGACGGCCGTCACGTGCTCGGCGAGGCGGGCGGTTTGCGCCAGATGCTCCGTGTAACGCACGCCCGGCACGGCGGTGTCGATGAGGTCGTAATCTGTGCCAGGGAGGGAAGGCGCAGACTTGGAGTTGCCGCGTTTCTTCGGATCGAAGGTGTCGATCTGGGACATGCCGCCGCCGAGCCAGATGAAGATGCAGTGCTCCGCTTTTCCGCGCGGCGCGGAGACGACGGTGGTCGGAGAAGAAGCGGCGGGAGACGAGGAGGCTCCGAACGAGCGGGGGAGCGTGGCGGCGGCGGCGAGCGCGGCGGACTGGGCGAGGAAGGAGCGGCGATTCATGGGGTGAGGGCGAAAACAGACGGAGTTTTAACCACGGATAACACGGATGAACACGGATAAAACCAAGGCACCGGAGATTCGGATTCGCGTAGATTCGCGTGATCCGTGGTCAAGTTTTCTCATAGAATATGCGTCCATTCAGGCGCGTTGACGAGGGCCCACGTCACGTCTTCGAGACGGCGGCGCCAGTCCGGGTCGAGGCGCGACGTGGCCGGATCGCCCCGGCGCGCGGCGACTTCTTCCGCGAGGCGCCACGTGTTGGCTTCGCTTTTCATATGGTTGGACCACGCGACGTATTTTGGGCGGGCGCGCGGCGGCGCAGCAATGGGAGTTGCCGCCGTCTGCGCGGAGATGATTCGCGTGGCGAAACCGGGACGGAGGAGGTCCGTGTAGATCTTGCGCTCCGTGGCGGTGGGCGCGCGCGTGAACATGCGGAGAAACAGCCGCTCCACGAGGTCGTCGACGGACTTTTTTTCGAGCGCGAGGCGCGTGAAGCCGTGGTCGTCGCTGAGGCGCGTGAGCCAGGTGGTCATCGTGCCGTTGGAGAGGAGCGCGGGTTGGAGGACGTTGGCGGCGACCTCGCGCACGCCACTGCTCGCATCGGGCCGGGCGCCGCGCCAACCGAAGACCTCCAGCACCTCGGCCACCGCCTGGATGCGCGGCAACATGAGACTCGGGCGGTCGCGCTCGTTGGACGTCGAAGCCAGCATCCATGCGCGGCTCGCACGTCCGAGGTCGAGGGCGTTTTCAATCGTGCGCACACTGTCGAGGTCGAGGTTGACCGGCTCGACGGCGAAGGGTTTTCCGGTCGCGGCGAAAAGCGAATCGACGAATTGCTCGGCGGCGATGCGGCGCGGGGCGGGAGCGGTGAACAGCGGGCCGGTCGCGGCGAGCGAGCGGTCGGCAGAGCGCTGGTAGGCGTGGGAACTCAGGATGAGGCGGGCGAGGGCTTTGGCGTCGTAGCCAGAGCGGACGAGTTCGCGGGCGAGCCAACGGAGCAACTCGGGATGCGAGGGCGAACTCTTTTCCCAGTCGCCCACGGTCTCGACGAGACCACGGTCCATAAAGCGCTGCCAAATGCGGTTGGCCATGACTTGCGCGAAGCGCTCGTTCTGCGGCGCGGTCACGAGCGCGGCAAGGCGGTCGCGCGAATCGCCGGGGCGTTCGACGAGCGGGGCGGCACCACCCTCGTCGCAGAATTCGGCGAACGACCACGCGGGCGCCACCGTCGTGCCGGCCGGCAGCGTGGACTCGATGAGCGGTTCGCGCCCGCCGAGCCGCAGGTGATCCATGGCGACCGTGCTCGTGACCGGCAGCTTGATGGACTTCGCGCCGAGCATCGCGGCGAGCTGCATGAGATCTTTTTGCTTCGACGTGTGCGTCGGCGCATCGTGACAACGCGCGCACTTCATTTCCACGCCGAGAAACGCCGAGCTGACAATGATACCCTTCGCGGCCAGCGGGACGTCGTTTTGCGAAGCGACGCTGAACCCGGCGGGGCCGCCGAAGCGTTCGCTGCCTTCCTGGCGGATGAGTTCAGTGACGAAGAGGTCGAGCGGTTTGTTGTCGAGGAGGGATTCGTAGATCCACCAGCGAAACGGGCCGGTGTTGTTCAGCGTGGGGTTGATGAGATTCGGATTCTCCGCGAGCACATCGAGCCAGTAGGGCATCCATTGGTCGGCCCAGCGCGGATCGGCGAGGAGACGATCAATCGTAGTGGCGCGGCGCGAAGGGACCGGCAGCGCGCGGAAGGCGGCGATCTCAGCCTCGCTCGGCACCACGCCGACGGTGTCGAGCGTGACGCGCCGGAGAAACGTGAGGTCGTCGGTCAGCGGCGTGAGCGCAAAACTCGTGACCGGAAAAGCGGGCCACGCCGCGCCCTCCTTAAGCCAGGTTTTCAGGAGGGCGATCTCCTTGGCCGGCAACGGATCGCCCTTCGCCGGCATCACTTCCTCGGAGTCCGTGCTGGTGATGCGCTGGATGATCGGGCTCGTCTCCGGGTGGCCGGCGATGAGGGCCGGACCATCGGCCTTACCGCCCTTGAGCGCGGCCGCGAGGGAATCGAGGCGCAGGCCGCCTTTGACCTTCGCCCCTTGGTGGCAGCTGTAGCAGCGCGTCTCGAGGATGGGCTTCACCTCGCGATAGAAATCGACGCTGCCTTTTTTCAACGGCGCGTATTCCGCCGCGACCGTGGCGATGCGGTCGGCGATGAAATGGTCGATTGCGTTCGTCGCCGGGAAGCCGGAGCGGAGCGACGGCACTGCAACATCGGACGTGGACGCGAGCCACGTGTTGGCGGCGGTGCGGCGGGAAGCCCAATACGTCGCGGACTCAGCCCGCTTCGCCTCACGGGCGGCCGTGTTGACGGTGGCCAGATGAGTGCGGCGCTCGGCCTCGTAGGCCGCCCAGCCGGCATCGGTGTAGGGGACGGTGCGCGAGCCGGGCGAGAGCAGCCACCACGACGTGCTGCCGGCCGGAGAAAACGCGACGATGGTTTCGCCCAGTTCGGGGCGGAAGGGTTTTTTGCCCTTGGGCTCGATGCCGCCGATGACGGTTTCGAGGACGACGGTGACGGGCGCTCCGGTGAATTCGAACTCGCCCCACTCCTCGCGATTGCCGGGCGTGGCGAAGCGGAAGTCGGGGCCGAGGTTGAGATAGGTTTCCTGCGGCTCGACGGGCAGCTCGCCAGCGTTGCCGACGGCGAAGGCGGCGGGCTGGGCAAAGGGCGTTTCAAGGATTTTCTGCCCGTCGATCAACAGCCGCGCCGTGCCGCGGGAGCGCAGCAGCAGCCGGTGTTTGCCGGCGGGCAAGCGAACCTCGCCCGTGGCGCGGAAGAGAGTCGGAAACGCGCGGTCGGCGCGGACACCGGTGGACACATATTTTTGCGGGAGCTCGAAAAATCCGAACACCTCCTCGGTTAATGTCTCAGTGATCTTCGTTTCGCCGGGCCAAACCGCCGCGCCGGCGTGGGTGGAAGTGGGCTCACGAAGCTCGACGTCGATTTTTCCGGATGCACCGAAGGCCGGCACGCCGAGCGTCAGCGCGAGAGCGGTGCGGTGAAAAATGCGGGTAAAACAACGGGACGCCATGAGCAGGGTTAACTGCATGAGAGCGCAGAACGGGCCGCTTTACACGCACAACGTCATCCCACTTTCGTGCAGCGTCGCCGTTTTCCCCTGACGCCTCGTCCGAGTTTCGATCCATTCACGTGGCTCCATTCCTCCTCCGATGAAATTCTCCCCTACCCTGCTCTTGCTCTCCGCTCTTACGCTCGCTCCCGCCCTGCACGCCGAAAAAATCGTCCTCGTCGCCGGCGGCCACACCGACCGCGTCGGCCTGCCCGCTTTGCAGGCCAAACTGAAAGAGCCCTTCGGCGTAGATTTCGACCGTGCGGGAAATCTCTTCATCGTCGAAATGGCCTCGGGCAACCGCCTGCTCCGTGTCGACGCCCAAGGCACGCTCACGCACATCGCGGGCCTGCCTACCGCCGGCGACAGCGGCGACGGCGGCGCGGCGCTCTCCGCACAGTTCAACGGCCCCCACAACCTCGCCGTTTTGCCCAACGGCAACGTCCTCATCTCCGATACCTGGAACGGCCGCGTGCGCCAGGTCGACGTGGGCTCCGGACGCGTGGCGACGGTGCCCGGCTACGGTGTGCCCGCGACGCAGGCGAAGGCCAACGGCCCCTACTGCATCACCCTGGATTTCACCGGCACGCAGCTCTTCATCGCCGATTTGCGCCGCGTGCAGGCACTCGATCTGAAGACCGGCAAACTCCGTCTCGTCGCCGGCAACGGTGAAAAAGGCGTCCCCAGCGAGGGTGCCCGCGCCACCGAAGCGCCGCTCGTCGACCCGCGCGCCGCTGCCGTAGATCGCCGTGGCAACGTCTACATTCTCGAACGCAACGGCCACGCCCTGCGCGTGGTCACACCCGATGGAAAAATCCGCACCGTCGTGAATGCGTCCGGGAAAAAAGGCGCGACCGGCGATGGCGGCGATGCGTTGCTCGCCACGATGAGCGGCCCAAAACACCTCTGCGTCGACCTCGACGACAACGTCCTCATCGCCGACGCCGAGAACCACCTCATCCGCAAATACGTGCCCGCCACGGGCAAAATCCTCCGCGTCGCCGGCACCGGAAAAAAGGGCACCGCCGGCCTCGGTGGCCCGCCCGAGCAGTGCGAACTGGCCCGCCCCCACGGCGTGACCGTGCGCGCCGACGGCACGCTGTTCATCACCGACAGCTACAACGATCGGATCCTGAAGATCGTGCGGTGAGGTTCTTCCCTCCTCCGTCTGTGCCATGGGCTTTCCAGCCCACAAATCATTTTCGAGCGTCCCTTCCTTCCGGCAAAACCCTCACGGGCTGGAAAGCCCGTGCCACTTCCAACCCACCTCTCTACCACCCGCGCCCCATCCGACGCCTCCGCCCGTTCGAACTCCGCCCACGATGGCGCGCGCCGGAAGGGCTCCCGCTTCGGGCCTTGCCGATTCTGTTCAGCAATCCCCACCGCCGTCACGCTGCGGCGATTGCCTGTGCGACCTCGCGCGCGACCGCCCCCGTGTTCAGCATCGCACGCATCAGACCAATATCTATTGATATTTATACTTTATATTGGAGCGCCACAATTTACTTTATCGGCAAGCCAGCCGTGGATGAGGCCTGCAACGGCGGCCGGGGTGGACCAAGGCCGGTCGGCGGCGATGAGATGATCCTCAAGTTTGCGCAAGTTCAGATAGAGCCGGTTCGAGACGGCGGCTTTGAGCACACCGCCGAAACGCTCGACGGGATTGAGTGCGGGGCTGTAGGGCGGCAGCGGTAGCAACCTGAGGTCGGCAGGAATGCGGGCATCGCCGACGGGCAGATGAACGCCGGCCTGATCGGCGATGACCACGTGCAGGGCCGTGGAATCGGATTCGGCAATCTGGCGCAGAAAGAGGGCGTGAATGTCCCGATCAATGGCCGGCGTCAGCAGCAGTTCGCAGGCAAGCGCGCCGTCGACTTCCAAGGCTTTATGCAGGAGCCCCACTTGTAGCGGGTGGCGTAGGGCGCGTGCACGCGGACTCCGCGCCGGCCCCAGACTCGACGGATTACTGGCCACAGACCGTAGCGGTGCTCGTCGAGCACCCACCGGCGGACCGGTTGCGTGGGCGTGGGGCCCACCACAGCGGTCAACCGCGCCGGCAGAAGGCCTTGGCTTTGGCGGGATCTTTTTTCGCGTGCGACTTGCGTGGCACCTTGAGCTTGCCGCCCACCCGGCGCAACAGCTGCCGCACGCCGCTCTCGGTCAGCTGGTGGTGCGTCCGCTTTTTGATCCACGCTTGCGCATCGCGGGCCTGCCGAAACTTTCCCGCCTGCAACCGGACGATAAACTCCTGGGCCACCGCGCCGCGCACTGCGGGCTTTCGACCCGGTGCCCGTTTCCGGGTCAAGAGCGCCGCCACGCCACCCGCCAACAACGTGTCGCGGTAAGTGAAAATGCTCTGCCGGCTCACCTCCGCCACTCGGGTGATCTGCTCCACGGTAAAATCGTGCTGCGCAATCAATCGCACCACCAGCAGCCGTCGGCGCGCCCACGCTTCCTGGGGCTGAGCCCACGCCGCCTCGATCTCCGCCACCAGTTTCTCCCCCAAGTCCGGTAGTTTTCTTGCCATGCCCAAAACTGAAAAATTACCGACTAATGTAAAGTCCAAGGATCAACAGCTTTTGGTATAATCCTAGCTGGGTCGCCACGCCCTCGTTCCTCGGGCTCGCGATGACAAACAAGCGTGTGAAATATCCGTATCGGTAGGAACGGCCCCCATCTCGCCCTCCGCTCCGAGCAGGAACTCGTTCACTTTCCTCTTTCTCTTCAACGTTCTCATCCGTCATTCCTACTCCGAAATCTGCCTCCGCCAAAATCCGAGATTTCAAAGTCCCTCCACCACGCACGCTCATGTTCGGCCGTCTCGCCCTCCTTCTCGCCCTCGCGACTTCACTCCACGCCGCTGTCGATTCCGCCGCACTCGACGCCGCCCGCGTCCTCTACAACGAGCGCGGCAAATCCGCCGACGCCCAAAAAGCCTTCGAAGCTCTCGCCGCCACCGATCCCAAAGACCCCGACCTCAATTTCTTCCTTGGCCAACTCGCCAACCGCCGCGATGACCCCGCCAAAGCCGTCACCTATTTCGAAGCCGCCGTCGCCGCCTCCCCCAACGAAGCCCGCCACCACCACGGCCTCGGCGACGCCTACGGCCGCAGCGCTCAGAAGGCTGGCCTGTTGTCCAAGTTCGGCCTCGCGAAAAAGTGCGTCGCCTCCTACGAGCGCGCCGTCGAACTTGCGCCGACCAACCTCGATTTTCGCCAAAGTCTTTTTGAATTTTACCGCCAGGCCCCCGGCATTGCCGGCGGCGGGTTCGACAAAGCCTCCGCCCAAGCCGAAGCCATCAAAAAACTCGACGCCAACCGCGGCCGCTTCGCCTTCGCCACGCTCTATGTCGGCGAGAAAAAACACGCCGAGGCCCTCGCCCAATTCGACGAAGTTCTCAAAGTGTCCCCCGACGACTATGCCGCCCTCTATCAAGTCGGCCGCTTGGCCGCGCTCACCGGTGAATACCTCGACCGCGGCCTCACCTCCCTCCGCCGCTGCCTCGAACTCCCGGTCCCGACTCCAGCCAACACCCCCGGCCACGCCGCCACCCACTGGCGCATCGGCGTAATCCTCGAAGCGAAAAAAGATCTCCCCGGTGCCCGCGCCGCCTACGAAGCCGCCCTCAAGCTCGAACCCAAATTCCCCGCAGCCCTCGAGTCCCTCAAAAAACTGAAGTAACGCGCCACCGCGTCACGCCCGTCAGAACTCGGTCCGCGAGCGGCCAGCAGAAATTTTCCCGCAACCGATCTCCGCCCTGCGAGATTTTCGGACGAGCGATGCCCGATCTTCAGTTTTCAAGATTCCCGCTCGCCTCTCCCCATGCCACGCCTCCGCGCCCTCCTCCTCAGTCTCTCCCTGGCCACCTGCGCCCTGCCCCAACCGCCGCCCACGCCACCCACGCCCGTTCCCGTCGCCGCCCCGCGGCTCTACGCGGTCCGCCTGACTAGCGGCCCCGCCTGGGATTCCTCGAAATCCCCCAACGCCCAAGCTGGCATGGCCGAGCACAGCGCGAACATCGCCCGCCTCCGCCGCGCCGGCACGCTCGTCCACGGCGCGCGCTTCGGCGAACTCGGCCTCCTCGTCCTCCGCCTTCCCGACGAACCCGCCGTCCACGCCGCCCTCGCCCCCGACCCCACCATCGCCACCGGCGTATTCAAAATCCAAATCGACGTCTACACCCCCTTCGCCCACGGCACCACCGCCTATCTGGTCACCCCTGAAGCCGTCGTCCTCCGCGCTTACCTCGACGCCTTCAACCGCCACGACCCCGCCGCCGTCGCCGCCACGCTCTCACCCGCCGTGAAATGGTTCTCCCTTTCCTCCGACCAACTCTCCACCGACGGCGAAGGCCGCGATGCCGTGCACACGTGGCTCACCGGCTATTTTAAATCCCTCCCCGACGTCCGCTCCGAAATCTCCGACCTCACTCAAAACGGCCCCTACCTCTCCTTCCGCGAACGCGCCTCGTGGACGGCCAAAGACGGCACGCGCCGCAGCCAACAATCCCTCGGCACCGCCGAAATCCGCGAAAATCTCCTCGCCCGCATCTGGTATTTCCCCGCCGTGAAAGACCCCACACTCCCGAAATAATCCCCCCCGATACCTTTCTCTTTTCCTCTTTCTCTTAGTCTTTCTCCCCACACTCGTCCGTTCCACCCAACGCCTCCGCCCATCGTCATTAGACGTTAGTCATTGGACATTGGTCATTGGACATTGGTCATTGGACACCCCCCCCGCCCTGCTCCGCACTCGGTCCTTGGTCATTGAGCCTTGGTCCTTCTCTTCCCCCTGCTCCCTTCCCCCATGCACCTCCCCCGCCTCCCACTCCCACTCCGCACTCCGCACCCTTCTCGCCCTCGCGGCGCTCACCTTCACCGCGCGTGCCCAAGCCGCCGATACGCCCACCGCGTCCACACCCTCCGTCTCCACCGCCACCGCCCCCGCGCCAAGGACCGCTCCGAAAAAACAATTCCTCATCATCCTCCGCCTTGCCCCGCGCCTCCACGACGACACTGCCTGGACCGACGCCGACAAAGCCACCGTCAGCGCTCACTTCCAACGCCTCAAAGCCGCCACTGACGCCGGGCAAGTGATCCTCGCCGGCCGCACGCCTGAAGCCGGCGACAAAACCATGGGGCTCGTCGTCTTCACCGCCGACGACGAAGCCGCCGCCCGCGCTTTCATGCTCGGCGACCCCTGCATCGCCGCCGGCGTGATGTTCGGCGAACTCCGCCCCTTCTCCCTCGCCCACCTCCGGAAATAGCTCCGCCCTCTTTCTCTTTCCTCTTTCTCTTAATCTTTCTCTCTCCCCCTGCACCCCGAATCAAAAATCGTTCTCGTTCCTCGTTCTCGTAATCGTTCTCTCTCTCTTTCCGACGCCCCAGAGCACTCAACCAATTCCGCGAACGCCGACCTCAACACCCCCACAGATTCACCGCTCCGCTATCCGTGCCATTCCGTGAAAACCGCGGTCCATCAGGTGGCCGATGTTTTTTCCAGTATACCCTCACATCGGCTCTACTCGGCCTCTGTGAAAAAATCGCCCCTGTCGCCGCCCCTCCCGCTCCATCCCGCACGCTCCGCTTGACCCCCGCCATGAAACCCACCCGCGCCGCCGCCGTCCGCCCCCGCGCCATCAAGCCCGACCACCCGCTCCAGTGGCTCGCCGAGCCGCTCCTCCACGAACCCACCTTCGTCCTCAAGTCCTGGTTCGGCGGCCGCACCATCATGCTCCACGGCTGTCACCAACTTTTCCTGACAACCCAAGGCGAACCCTGGCAAGGCGTGCTCGTCTGCACCTTTCACGAACACCACACCAGCCTCCGCGCCGATTTTCCCGCACTCGCCCCGCACCCCGTCCTCGGTAAATGGCTCTACCTTCCGGAAAATTCCGACACCTTCGAAGCTGACGCCCGCCGCCTCATCCAACTGCTCCGCACCTGCGACCCCCGCCTCGGCATCCCTCCCTCCCCGAAGAAAAAACGCACGGCCAAACGCATCCGCTTCGGCGACAAGTTGTGAGATGCCATCCCCTCATAGTATCGGCAAAACTTTCCTCCAAATCTCGCAACCGACCCGATGACTACCCCACACCCCGCCTCGCTCCTCCTTGCCCCGTTTATATCCCTTGCGTCCTTAACCCTCTCTGCTGCCGAGCCCTCCACCACTCACGCGCAGGAAAAACCCGCCACCACCACCCTCTTCCAGCTCGCCTTCCTCACCGGCACGTGGCGCGGCACGTCCACCCGTGGCACGACCGCCGAAGAAGTCATCTCCACTCCCGAGGGCGGCGTCATGCTCAGCACCGGTCGCAAATTCAAGCACGGCCAGTGTGTCTTCTTCGACCTCGTCGCCTTCATCGAGAAAAACGGCGCAATCACCCTCATCCCAACGGCAAACGCAGTCCGCGCTCCTTCTCACTCGTGAGCCTCGACGCCACCGCCCAACGCGCTCGCTTCGAAAACTTCGAACACGATTTCCCCAAGATCTTCACCGACGAACTCGTCGCCCCCGACCACCTGCGCATCACCCTCACCAGTCATCAAAAGGGTCAGCCTTTCACCGAAACCTTCGATCTTCGCCGCGCCCCATGACACCTCGGACTCAGTCGATATCGCCCGACCCGTCACTCGACGACTACATCA
>CAMBVX010000241.1 GCA_945871085.1 Opitutus sp. GAS368
GGGATGCGCGCATCGGTCGCCTGATTGGCTGTGCCAGCAAATCCGGCGGGCGAAGGAGCCAAGCCAGCCTGCGAATAGCTGCGCATGTAGGTGAGGTCGGAATAGATCTTCACGGCGTCGCCGAGCAGCTTGTATTCGACGCTGCCGAAGACGTTGTTACGCTGCGCGGGGCGAACCGTCGGCGTGTAAAGCGCGAACGGAAAGCGATCCGATGGCGAGCCTGCGGCACCGGCGTAATTGCCGACCCGGAAATCAGCTGGGGAGGCCGCCGCCTTGACGGCTTCTTTGACGCGCACACCGGCCGCGGCGTTGACGCCGAAAAGCGCGAGATTTTGCGCGGCCGTCAGATTGAAGCGGCCGGGATTCGGCGTGGCGCTCGTCGCGCCGACCGAGCGGTCGTTGGTGTTGGTCACCGAGTCACGATCCTTGGAAAAGAGATCGTTTTGCTTGAAATACGAGGCCCCAAAAACCAGGGAGCCCTTGTCGTTCGAGAATCCATAGACGAATTCAGCGCGCTTGCGGCTGATGTCGTTCTTATCGGTATTTTGGTAGCTGACATCGAACTGCGCACCGTTGAAGTTTTTCTTCGTGACGATGTTAATAACGCCACCAACGGCATCCGCACCGTAGGTTGCGCCGTTACCATCCTTCAGGATGTCGATGTGATCCACCGCGCCGAGTGGCACCGTGTTCAAATCACCGGTGGTGGTGCGGCGACCGTTGACGAGCGTCAGGGTCGGCAGGCCACGCAGTCCAATGAAGGCCCGGCCGCCACCGCCGTTGACGAACGCTTCGTCGTTGTTGCCGGAACCGTAGGAGGTCGGGATGAACTTCAGGTAGCTGCTGACTGACTCAGCCGTGGTGAGCTGGATCTGCGCGCCCGAGTAAACGTTGATCGGCAGAGCCGCCTCGAAATCAGGCGGGGTAAGGAGGGAGCCCGTGACGTTGAATTTCTCAAGCGTGACGGTCTCTTCCTTAACAGCGGCGGCTGGAGCTTTCACCGCTTGGGCGAAGCCAGACACTGCGAGAGGGCCGGCGATCGCCAAAAGCGAAAGTGCAGCCGTAAACTTCCGTGTGCGGATGTTCATAGTGTTATCAGTGGGTTGTGTGTTGTGGTAAGCCCAAGGCGGGTTGTACCGCATTCGCTTGAGGGGCGACAAAGTCGGACCTGTGTCATACCCGCAAGTAAATTTGAACGGCCCCCGCGCTTGCATTTCTTCTGAGCGATGGCGTCTCTTGGTGACGAGATGAAAGAACTCCAAGCCATCGTCTGCGCGCTGCTCGGCCCCAGCGCCGAAGGTTCGGTCTTGGCCACCCTCGCGACCGTCGAAGGCTCTTCCTACCGCCGACCAGGTGCGCGGCTGCTCCTGACTGCGGATGGTCGCCGGCTCGGTTCCATCAGCGGCGGCTGCTTGGAGGAAGACGTGTTGGTGCGCGCCCGGAATGTCCTCGCCACCGGAATCGCCGAGTCGGTCGTCTACGACACCACTTCGGAAAACGATCTCATCTGGGGCGTCGGCCTCGGCTGCCACGGCGTCGTACGGGTCGTCATTGAAAAACTCCTGCCTCGCCCGCCCTGGGCCGTCGCCCTCGCGGAGAACTTCGCCGCGCGCCGGCCCACCCTGCTCGCCGTCACCCACCTCGCCGCCACCGACACGCCACTCGGCACGCGCCTCACGGGAGAGCAAACCACCGACGCGGGCACGTTTTTCGACCGCATCCGCCCGCCGACCGCCCTCACAATTTTCGGTGCCGGGGACGATGCCCAACCCCTCGCCCGACTCGCCCACGAACTCGGCTGGCGTGTCACCGTGGCGGACCCTCGTGCGGCCTTCGCCACGGCCGAACGGTTCCCCACCGCCCAAGCCCTCGCAGTCGCACCCAGCAGCGACCTCGTCAGCCGCGTCACCCTCGACGCCGACACTCTCGCCGTCGTCATGACTCACCATTACGTGCACGACCTGCCAGTCGTCCGCGCCCTCCTCCCCCGCCCGTTGACCTACCTCGGCCTCCTCGGTCCAAAAAAACGCGCCGAACGCATCCTCGCCGATCTCGCCCGCGATGGGCTGACGATCACGCCCGAAATGCGCGCCCGCCTCCATGCGCCCGTCGGCCTCGACCTCGGGGCCGACTCACCCGAGCACGTGGCCCTCGCCATCGTGGCCGAGATGCAAGCTGTCCTCTCCCGCCGCGACGCCCGCCCGCTCCGCGAGCGCACCCGCCCCATCCATGACTGAAACACCCGTCGCCACCCACCGATCATTTGTCACTTATTACGTGACAAATGGCGCGTTTCACCCCTGCAAGGCTCACTGCAAATTTTGTCACGTATTAAGTGACAAGTGTCAGCGCGAAGGATCAGCACAGTGAGCCCTTCCACGCCGGGGTCGCTCGCGACCTTCCGTTTTGGCGCCGTGATCCTCGCCGCCGGCGCGTCCACGCGCATGGGCACGCCGAAACAACTCCTCGCGCTCGACGGCCAGCCGCTCGTCGTCCGCGCCGTGCAAGCCGCCCTCGCCTCACCCGCCTGGCCGGTCGTCGTCGTACTCGGCGCCCACGCCGAAAAAATTCGCCCGGTCCTCGCCCGCCTGCCCGTGCTCATCGCGGACAGCCCCGCGTGGGCCGAGGGCATGGCGGCCTCGATCCGCGCCGGCGTGACGACGATCCGCCAGTTCTCCCGCGCGCTCGACGGCGTGCTCCTTGCGCTGTGCGACCAACCGGCGTTTTCCACCGACACCGTCACCCAACTCATCGCGGCGCAGCGCGCCACGGGTCGCAGCATCGTGGCCGCGCATTACTCGGGCCGGCACGGTGCGCCCGCCTTGTTTCTGCGCGAACATTTTGAAACCCTCGCTCACCTCACCGGCGAAGAGGGTGCCCGCGCTCTCCTCAACGGCGACCCGTCGCACGTCGCCTCCGTCGATCTCCCCGCCCTCGCGGTCGATCTCGACACGCCCGAGGATGTGGCCGCGCTGCGTTCCCACGCCCCATGAAAAACGCCCCCTCGCCCCTCGGAGCCCTGTTGCCGTTTGACCTGAACACCCACGCTGCGCGTCGGGTGTGGTTGGCTGTGGTCAGCAATGGGGCGGGGTTTATCCCCGCCATCCCCATGACCCCGCGGGCCTAAAGCCCGCCCCACACTCGCAAGAATCGGCGATGTGCGAGCGGCCGTAGGGACGGATTTTCCGCTCAACTCTCAATCTGAAAACGCCCGGCCGACGACACGGGGCGCTACGTCATGGACACCGGCGCACCCGACCGGCCAGCGCCGCCGCCGCACCCGGACGTAGCTAAAAAACCCTGATTGCGCGGAAGCCCCGCGGGCACCGGATTACGGCAACTTCGCCTCGGCCACTTTCTTCGTCTGCGCCGCGCGAAACGCTTCCAGCGCCGCTTTGATCGGCGCATCGCTCAACGCGAGGATCGCCGCCGCGAACAACGCCGCGTTAATCGCACCCGGCTTACCGATTGCGAGGGTCGCCACCGGAATGCCCGCCGGCATCTGGACCATTGAGAGCAGCGAGTCCATGCCCTTGAGCGACGCGCTCTCCATCGGCACACCGAGCACCGGGAGCGTCGTGACGGCCGCCGCCACGCCCGCGAGGTGCGCCGCGCCGCCGGCCGCCGCAATGATCACCTTGAGTCCGCGCGCCTCGGCTCCGCTGCACCATGCAATCGCCAGATGCGGCGTCCGATGGGCGCTCAACGCGCGACGTTCGCAGCCGATCCCGAGCTGTTCAAGTGTCTGCACGCAATGTTGCATCACTTCCCAGTCCGACGTGCTGCCCATGATAACTCCGACAAGTGGTGTGGCCATCCGGCGAACCAAATTACCTCGGCCACACGACGCAAGTCCGCAGCGCATTAAACTGAAAGTGTGCTGAGGAAGGGGCCTCCGCGTTTTTCGCGGATAAACCGGCCGACCGCGGGGCCCATTTTCCGGTGCACCTGAGGAAAATCTCCGCCGGCTGTTCTTGCGGAACATCGCCCCACCACCTTTTGTCGCCCCACCGCTGCAGAACTCCGCAAATTTTCTACGCCGGCAACAAGCGCTTCACTTCGCGTAGAATGCGCTCCAACGGCGCGGTCTTCTCCACATACGCCGCGATTTTCTCTCCGACCGGACCGCTCAGCACCTCGGGATCGAAGAGCACTCCGGTCAGCAAAATAATCGGCGTCTGCGGCGCGATCACCTTCACTTGATCCGCGAGGTCGAAGCCATCGTTGTCCTCCAACTGCAAATCCGTGATCACGAGGTGGGGCGGATCATTCCGCAACACCAGCAAAGCTTCCGCAATGGAGCTGACAGCGGTCACCCGGTAGCCTGCGGCGTTCATCACCTCGCACAGCAATTCGCGGATCTCCCTTTCGTCGTCGATAGTCAAAATGTGCTTCTTCATAAATGTGTGGTTCAAACGTAGGCGTGAACTGGCTGGCGCAAAAAACGTTTACGTAACTCCGGGCGTCACGACCCGCAACGTGACCACGCCGCCGACCACGCGGTTGGCATCGAGCAGGGGCACGAGCGTGAGGATCACCGCAATTTCCTGACCATTCTTAACGGCAACGAAGGCCGGCAGATCGCGCACGCTGCGTCCGTCCTTCAGCGCCTGGCTCAGCATCTCTGCGTTCGTCGCCGTCGGCTCACCCGCGCGCGGCGCAAGCCGCACCATCCGGGCGAGCGGCGCTTTGATCAGCTCCACTTCCGTCAGGCCCGTCGCGCGCAGGCACGCCGGATTCACCCGGGTAATATTCATCGCCTTCGTGAGCACCAAGACGAGTTCACTGATCGAATCGATGATCAGCTGATTGTAACGCAATTGATGCTCGAGCGACTGGCTGGCCCAGCGGCGCTCGAGGTGCTGCGCCTTCAACGCATCCCGCATGTCCCGCAGCGCCTGCGTCAACCGCCCGACCTCGTCGTCCCGCTGCGGCGCGGCAATCTCACACTCCAGATTCTTCTTTCCAATCTCGTCCGCGGCCAGCGCCAGCTGCCCGAGCGGACGCAGCGCAAAACGCGTGACCAGAATCACAATACCGGCGAGCGCGAGCAGCAGGCCGCCGAGGTACAGCGCCGTGATCCCGCGAAACGCCCGTTGCCCCTTGAGAAATTCGGCTTCGTCATACCCGACGATCACGCCCCAGCCCGCAATCTTTGCGGGTTTATAATTCACGTGGACGCGGCGCGCCGGCAGCGATTCCGCGTAACGTAGCGTGCCCTGGCGTTTCGCGATCACGTTCTGCCGAATCGTCAGGAGCTCCGGCACGCGCGTCTTGTCGGCCAAAGTCTCGATCGTCTCCGCAATCACGTAGGTGGCCTTCGGGTGGATGACCACGCGGCCGCTCCGGGAAAAAATGATCGTGAAGCTCGTATCCGAAAATTCCTGTACGTTCGCCAGCCGGCGGAGCCAATCCAAGTCGACCAAGGCCGCCACGACGCCGACCGGCTCACGCTCGTCCCCCACCGTGAGAAAAATGGGCACCGCCACCCGCACCACATTGCGATCCGTGCCGCCCCGGTCGAAGAACGGCTCGCTCCACACCGTCTGCGCCCGGTCGATCACGCCGCGGTAGCTATCACTCACCCAGTAGCCTGGGTCCGTGATCGCGAGATCGCGCGTCACAAATTGATTCGGTCCAGTGGCGCGGTGCACCTCGACGCCCACGCGCTCCGTCGCGGCACCCGCGGTCCGCGGTTCAAACGCGATGCGGCAACCAGACACATTCGGACTGTCGATCACGACATTGCGGGCCAGCCGCTCGACTTCTACCCCGGTCAAAGTCCGCCCATCCAGATCGCGCGCGACAAACCGCACCGTGCGCTCGACGGCCCCGATCACCGCTTCGACTCCGTCGACCGTCGCCGCCATGGAAGCCGCCGCCTGTACCTCCGCCTGCTCAAGCAAGATCCGCTCCACGGCGCGCCGATTCAGCTCGGTGAAGACGAGCAGCGTCAGGCCGCTGAGCAGCAAAATCAGCCCCGCTAGGCGGACCGGCAGGCTGCTAAAAAATGAAACTCGCATGAGAAAAAAACACGGATTGCCTCCAAAGTATTCCGATCGGTAGCCAAGTCGAGGTTTTCGCGGGCGCTCCTCTCCGCCGTGGGAAATAAGCGTTGCCGCAGTGCAAAAACGGGCCCGTTTTGAAGTGGGACATCTCCCGCCAACCGTGAAAACGTCCGTCGACCGAATCCTTCGTTCACTCCGCCCCGCCGGGGGCTGCGGCGCGGTGACCGGACGCGTCACCGCCGGCTGGCTCCTCGTCCTCACCGCGTTCACCCCCGCCCAAGGCGCGCCGCCGGTGGGCCGGATCGTGCCTGACCTCGCCGCCCTGGCGCGCGAAGCCTCGATCATCCTTCCACCCCCACCAGTCTGGGATGCGAAGAGCACCGCCACCCTCTGGACGATTGACGATATCAAAGTCGAATTCGGAAAAATCACCGACACCCCGCCCCGGATCAATTTTCTCCGCACCAATCTTTTGCGTCCGGATCACACGCAGCTCGTCGATTTCAAGAACTGGTTTCGCAAATTGGAAAAGCCGCTGAAAATGCACTTCGTCGAGCAGCTCTGGGATTGCGACAACTACGCCAATTGTTTCGTGGCCTTCGCCGATCTCCTCGCGCTCCGGGCGGGCGAGACGCGCGGCTCGATCTGCATCGGCTGGGCGTCGGTCTTCTATCGTTTTAAGTTCGCCGGCATCCGCGCCGGCGGCGCTCACGCCGTGGTTATTCTCGGCACCAGCCAGGGACTCTTCATCGTCGAGCCGCAGGACGGGACGATGGTCGCCCTCCGCGATTTCCCCAACCGTCACACGATCGAGGAGGTTTATTTCTAATCGTGAAACGCCTGCTACCCACGCTCGTGCTTCTGCCTTTGCTCTTCACCGTCGACCACAGTGCAAGCGCCACCCCAGACCTGCTGCGACTTCCGGCGTTTCCCTTCCCCGCGCTCGTGCGGGAAAGCGGAGCGCCCAAAGAGATGAGTTCGGTCCGTCTCCTGCGCGAACTCCACCGCGGCGGCGTGCACGGCTCGGACAATCTCGAAACCTCCGACTCAGACTACGCCCTGTTGCGCGGCGATTCCCTGGGCAACCTCGCCGCGTGGTTGGAGTCGGCCTGCTCCGCCGTCGACGCCAACTTGCTGCAGGCGCGCACCCGCGGCTACGACGGCAGCGTCTTTTCCCGATTGCTCACCGTCGCGACGTCGCTCGCCGTCTTGCGCCAAGGCGGCATCACCCTCGCGATGCCCATCGGCGTCCTCATCTGCCAACGTCGCACCGCGTGGGGCGACCTCCCCGGCGACGGTGCGACCGACGCCTACATCGTCTTCGTCACCGATAACGGTATGCTCGTCTACGATCCCCCGACCCGCCAGCTCACGAATCTCGCCGACTTTCCGAACAAGGCCCACATCGGCCGTATCCGTTTCTGATTTGGGTTTCTGCCGCGCCACGCCGCTTCCCGCTCGACGCAAGGTCCGAATGGAATGTCATCGTGGGTGCACGGCCGATGACAGCAGCCTGTCCTCGGTCACTCGCCAACCCCCCATGCCCTCCGCCTCACTCCTCCCTCGCGTCCATCGCGTTTTTTTATTGCTGAGCCTCGCCCTCGTTTTCACCGGCATTCCGGCTCGTCTCTCCGCCCAGGCGACCACTCCCACCGGCGGCATCGCCGGCCGCGTCCTCAATCCCGCCAACGGCCAATACGTCGAAGGTGCGCGGATCACCGTCGCGGGCACCCCCCTCGAAACCTTCACCGACAACGGCGGCGCCTTCCGTTTTGAAGGCGTGCCCGCCGGCGAGGCCCGCGTCCGCGTGTTCTACACCGGCACCGCCCCGCACCTCGACACCGTGCGCGTCACGGCAGGGCAGACCGTGCAACTCGACGTTACGCTCGCCGCCAGCACCGACCGTCCGACCTCCGCCGCCGGCGAAGTCGTGAAACTCGATCAGTTCACCGTCACCACCTCACGCGAAATGGACGGCGCCGCCATTGCGATCAACGAGCAGCGCTTCGCCGCCAACATCAAAAACGTCGTCTCCACCGATGAGTTCGGCGCCGTCGCCGAGGGCAACGTCGCGGAGTTCCTGAAGTTTATGCCCGGCGTCACGATTGACCTCAGCGGCGGCGACGGCCGCACGATCTCCCTCGACGGCGCGCCCGCGGCCAACACCCCCATCACGCTCGGCGGCATCGGCCTGCCCGCCCCCGGCAACAACAACACCAGCCGCGCCGTCGAAGTCGGCTTCTTCAATCTCAATAACATCTCGCGGATCGAGGTCTCGCATTCGCCCACGCCCGACTCGCCCGGTTCCGCGCTCTCCGGCTCGATCAATCTCGTGCCCCGCAGCTCGTTCGAACGCGCCCGTCCGGCTTTCTCCGGCAGCGTCTATTTCCTCCTGCGCGACGACGAGCGCGACTTCGGCCCGACGCCCAGCCTCTACCGCGACCGCCGCTCCACCGTGCACCCCGGGGCCGATTTCTCCTGGATTGTGCCGGTGAACAAACGCTTCGGCTTCTCCCTTTCCGCCGGCGCCTCGACGCAATTTTCCAACCAGATCGGCCACACCAACACGTGGCGCGGCTCCAGCGTGGCGACCAACGGTGCGGCTTTTCCGAATACCGTCCCCGGTCGCCCCTACCTGTCGGCCTACACGCTCACCAACGCCCCCAAGGAAACCAGCCGCAATTCCTTTGGCGGCACGCTCGATTTCCGCCTCTCCGCCGCCGACCGTATCGCCCTCTCCTTTCAATACTCATCGTTCGACGGCTGGACCGCCGCGCGCTCGCTCCAGTTTAATCCCAATCAAATCGTCGCCGCGTCGGTTTCACCGACGTCCGCCCAGGGTGTGGCCGGCGCCGGCACGCTCGTGCTCACGAGCGGCAACGGCCGCGTGCGCGCCAACCGCACTTACCTCCCCACGTTTACGTGGCGACACGACGGCCCGGTCTGGAAATTCGATTCGGCCATTGGCCGCGGCTACGGCACCAATGCCTATCGCGACACCGACAAGGGCCAGCTCCTCAGCGTCGCCACCCGCCGCACCAATGTGACGATCGGCTTCGAGGGCACCGGCGCGCTCCGCCCCGACACCATCACCGTCGTCGACCCGACCACGGGCGCCCGCGTCGATCCCTTCCGCCTCGACAGCTACGCGCTCAACACCATCGCCAGCAACCCGCGCTTCGCCTCCGACATCAACTTCACCGCCACCGCCAACGCCCGGCGCGAATTCCTCTGGCGGGTGCCCGTCACCCTCCGCAGCGGCCTGGATTTCCGGCAGACCGCGCGCGATAACACGGCCGTCAATTACACTTACACGTTTGCCGGCACCGACGGGCGCGGCAGCCTCACCAACGGCACCGCCGCACCCTTCCTCGACCCCGTCGCTTCCCTGCGCCCCGGCCCTTATGGGCTCCCCGCCATGCAGGCGCCCGACTACAAGGGCACGTTGGACTTTTTCCGCGCCAACCCCACGCAGTTCACCCTCGACCAAAACAACCTCTACCGCTCCGGCGTGAACAACTCGAAGCACACCGTCGAGGCCGTCTCCGCCGCCTACCTCCGCACCGATGTCGCGCTCCTCGACCGCCGTCTGCTCCTCGTCGGCGGCGTGCGCTTCGAGCAGACCAATATCGACGCCCAGGGCCCGCTCACCGACCCCACCCTCAATGTCCAGCGCGACTCCGCCGGACGTCCGCTGCGCACGCCCGCCGGCGCCGTCATCCCGATCACCACCGATGCCCTCGCCGCGTCGAAACTCACCCTGCTCGAACGCGGAGCCGTGGTGAAAAAGGAATACCTCCGCTCCTTCCCCTCGCTGAATGTGAGCTACAACCTCCGCGAAAACCTCATCGCCCGCGCCGCCGTCTCCACTTCCATCGGGCCACCCGATTTTAACCAATACGCCGGCGGCGTCACCCTCCCCAGCACCGACAATCTGCCCTCGCCCGGCAACCGCATCGTCGTCAATAATGCCGCCATTAAACCTTGGACCGCCACGAGCCTCAAGGTCCGGCTCGAATATTACTTCGAAGGCGTCGGCCAGATTTCCCTCGGGGCATATCGGCGCGATTTCCAAAACTTTTTCACCAGCAGCGTCTTTCTTCCGTCCCCCGACTTCCTCACGCTTTACGGTCTCGATGCCGCCGAATTCGGCGCCTACGAGGTCTCGACCCAAAACAACCTCAGCGAAACCGTGCGCATGGAAGGCATCGATCTGAGTTACCGGCAGGCGCTCACTTTGCTCCCCCGCTGGGCGCGCGGCCTGCAAGTCTTCGCCAACGGCAGCCTGCAAAAAACCAAAGCCCCCGCCGGTCAGCTCGGCAGTCTGGCCTTCAACGAAATCCCGCGCAGCGCCGCCTGGGGCGTGAGCCTCACCCGCGCCAAGTTCAACGTGCGCCTGAACTGGTCCTATCGCACCGACCAAAACCGCGGCGCCGTCACCGGCCTCGGCATCGAACCCGACACCTACAACTACAC
>CAMBVX010000242.1 GCA_945871085.1 Opitutus sp. GAS368
TGTTGGAGAAACGCCCGAAACGGCGCCCACTCGTCGGTGCTGCGCAGGACGCGCTCAAGTTTGAAGATGAGCACGACCCGGATCAGTCCCTGTTCAATCTGGCGCTTCAGGGCTTGGATGCCCGGCCGGTTGAGCGTGGCCCCGGAATATGCCGCGTCGGTAAAGCAGGCTACTTCGTGCCAACCCTCGTGTGCAGGTTTGGCGATATACTCGCGACAGATGGCCGCCTGGCTTTCACACGAGTCGAATCGGCCGCCGACCTGACTCGTCGTCGAGACTCGTGTGTAAATCGCAACCGGGATGGTTCCGGTCAGTGACTGTGGAATGAATTCTTGGATCGTTCGCATAATGGCCTCCGGTGCTTTGTTCGGAGGGCGATCCAATTGGCCTCAGCCCTTGTTCTGGTAGACTGGGAGTATCATCGCTTTTTTCAGAAAAAATTCAAGTTCGCACTCACGGCGTTTCCTAATCGCGCAGGATAAAAGCAGTGGGCAGCAGCGCGGAATCGGAGGAATTTACAAACACTAATACGAACTCGCCTTGAACGGATTAGGAAACGTCCTTTTGAATACGCCTCGCGTTTCGATACTTACGCAAATTTCCTAATCTGCCACTTCGAGTTCGCCATAAACTCGAAGTGGTGCGCCCCTCACAGGGCGCGTTTTGGCGCTTCCGCCCGATGCTGTTCCCATCGGGCGCGAATGTGCAGCCGCGGACAACCCGGTTCGCCCCCGCGCAGATCGCGCACCTCCAGGTTGACCGCCTCGCTGATCCGCAGCCCGCACGCGTAAATCAAGCGCAGGATCACCCGGAAGCGCTCCTCGCGGATGACGGCATAGAGCCGCACCAGCTCCGCCCGCGTGAGCACCGTCGGCAACGTCTGCGCCGACGGCGAACTCACGAGGTCGAACAACCGCCACTGGTGCCCGAGGAGGTGGCCGTAGTAGTTGCGCCGTGCGGCGACCGCCGTCCGCATCGACGACGCCGAGTAATGATGCGCGTCTTTCAGGTGCAGCACGTGCCCGCGCACGGCCTCCTCGTCGAGTTCCGCCGGATCGCGCCCGACGCGCGTCGCCAGTTTCCGGATATAGTGTTGATACGCTTCTTGGGTGCGGGCGCAGCCTTGGCCGCGCCGCCCTTTTGGGTGGATTGTGTGAGGACATCGCCTCCACGCTTGCCGCAAACCGAGCGCTCGCCGACGCTCCCGCCGACCCCATGCGCCCCCCTCGTCCCACCGCTCCCGCTCCCCGCCGCCGCGCAGCGGCTTGGTTCAACAATAAGTTAGACGCCGCGCGCTGCTGCTGCGTCAGATGGCAAGCCGCCCAATCGCCTTTAGCTTTAGCCGCAGTCCAGCCAGGCGCTGCTGGCTTGCCCGATCACCCGGCAAATGGCCGGGCAGGGCCTCGTCGAACGCGGGAATGGCGAGCAGTGCGCGCACCGAACTGACCACGTAGGATCGAAGCGCAGCGGGTGCCGCGTCGACCTCGGTCGCCATACGTTCACGACCGTCAACCACCGCGATGAAATCTTCCAGATCATGGCTGCCATCGTAGTCCTGCTTTCCGCGGTCGACGAACGCGACGTGCTTGGTAGCGAGGAAGGCCACCGGCGAAATCAGCTTGAGCGGCGTGTGCGCGATCGTCTGCACAGTGGCGGTCGCAAGTGCCTCCTTGAACCATGCGGTGTTGAGGCCAAGCTCGGTGCCTTCGGTCGGCATGATGTCGACCGTCAGTTTCCCCAGGACCCAGCGGCATTTCGGAGCCTTTTCCCTCATGTCGTGACTGAACCCGAGGCCGCGCAGTTTCTCCTCCACGTCGGAATATCGCTGCGAAGTCACCGTCTCAAGAATCACGTCCACGTCATCGGTCGGCCGTGCCGGCGCGAACGTCGGATCGTCGAGCAGCAGATTCACGATCGATCCGCCGACGAAGGCATACTCAAGACCGAGCCCGTCGAGCCGGTCGGCCACCGCGCGCATCGCGCCGAGATCAGGCAGGGAGCGGAAATCCCCGTCTTCCGCATAGTGCGGGGATGCGCTCCACATCAATTTTGGATCGTGCGTGCAGCACCGATACCGGGCGCAGAGAGTGAAGCCGGAAATTTCCTCGCAAATTCTCCTCAATGCTACACTGTCATTGCCAGTTCTCAGAAATCGCGCCCGGAGGTTTCTTCGGTCCGATTCTGAACAAAAATCATCAACCCGCTGTTGGCGATAGGGAGCACGTATTCGGCCGAACGCGCGTCAAATCCTGACGGCAATTTCACCCGAATATGCAACGAACAATCCCACCAGTTCCCACGGCCGAGGAGTCCACGCTCCTGACACTCCAACAAACCGCCCGTTCGCTCTCGATTTCGAAGCGCACGCTCGCCCGTCTCATTGCGGGCGGCGCCTTCCCCTCCCCGGTCAAGATCGGCCGTGCGTCTCGCGTCCTCCGCACCGACGTGGCCGCGTATCTCGAGCAACTGTGTCTTCAACGTGGCGACAAAAGAGGTGCGTCATGATGGCCTTTCTTTTTCAACCCACCCGGCGCGGTGAAAAATCCCGGCTGTGGGCCGTGAGGATTCGCCTCGACGAATGGCCCCGACCGCGGACCTTTCGGCTCCACGTCACCGACAAGCGCGTCGCCGAGCAGAAGCTGCGCGAACTCGTCAGCGAATTGGAGCGGGAGACCCACGGCGTCGGAATCCCAAAGCCAACCCGCGAGGCGTGGCGCGTGCCGCTCCTCGATCACCACAAGGCCTTCATCGCCGCCTGCGGAGCAGCCAAGCTTTCGCCCAATACGCTCACCAAATACCGCCTCAATCTTCCCAAACTTTTCGGCCGCTGCAAATGGACGACCATTCGGGAGGTGACGGCCCAATCCTTCACCGACTGGCGGGACGAAAGCGGCCTCTCGCCGAAAACGGTCAACGATATGCTTGGTTGCATGCGAACGTTTCTGTTGTGGATGAAACGGAAACGTCTCGTGCTGAACGATTCCCTCGAAACTGTCCGGAAAGTCGCCAATCCCGGCGTCGGTAGTTTCCGTCGCGCTCTCTCCGTGGATGAGGCGCAGCGATTGATTACGAAGGCCCCATCCCACCGCGCGCGCGTCTATTTGACGATGATGTATACGGGGCTGCGCCGCACCGAACTCAACGGGCTCAAATGGGACGATTTCGACTTCAAGGCGGTGCCGCCGCAGCTTCGCGTTCCCTCGTCGCTCTCCAAGAACCGGAAAGAATCCATCCACTATCTGCGGCCCGAGGTGGTCGACGCTCTCTCCGCCGTGAAGCCTGCGGACGCAAAGCCCGAGGCGTGGGTGTTTCGCGGCACAATCCCGCGCATCCCGACATTCAAGCGCGACCTCGCGGCGGCGGACATCGCATTCGAAGACGCCCGCGGCCGCCGCGTGGATATCCACGCGCTGCGAAAAACCTACGGAACCATGCTGGCCTCGTCGGGTGTTTCGCCGCGGGTTGCCATGGAACTCATGCGCCACAGCGACATGAAGCTCACCATGGGCGTCTACACCGACGTCACCCAGTTGCCGATCGTGGAGGAAGCCTCCCGGCTGCCTTCGATTCGCATGCCGGCCAAAGACACTCAGGATTCAGGTTCAAAATCGCTTACTCCCCTCGAAAATGGAGCACTCGGAGGCGCACTCCGAGGCGCACTTCCGGGGGTCTTTTCAGGTCCGCAGGAGTCATCGCCTGCCACCGTTCTGCACAATTGCGAGTTACCGAACTCCCTCGAAAGTGGCACGTTAGGGCAAGAAAAAGCGCCCTGTGGTGACACAGGGCGCTTTCTTCAAATGGAGCGGGCGAAGAGACTCGAACTCTCGACGTCCACCTTGGCAAGGTGGTGCTCTACCAACTGAGCTACACCCGCAGAGCAGGCGGTAGAAGTAGGCACTCACCGACTTCCGTCAATAGCTATTTTCGGAGAATCTCTCCCTCAACAAAACCACGTGTCAGCTCGTGTTGTCGGCGGGCGGCGACCGGCTGCGGAACAATGCCTGCACGTTCAAAAATCTGCGCAACCGAGTCGCTGAACAGAAAACGCAGGAGAGGCCGCACCGTGCCGTCCGCATGACGACGATACACGACGCGTAGTGGCAATCTGAGGGGGTAGTCGCCCGACTGTAGACTCTCGGGAGTTGGAAAATAAGCGGGAGCATTGGCACGCACCGCCACCGGGAGGCGCCGCGTGCCTTGGGCACTCGCGGGGAGCGCGGGCGACAGAGCGATGCCGCGACTCTCGCCCCCGAATTGCCGCGAGAGATCGACGGAAGAGGTGTAACGGCCCACGTGGGCTTTGATCGCTTTGCCACGGAGAACCGCGTCGCGGAAAATCTCGGCCGTTAAGTTCTGACCCACGGCCGGAGCGAAAGGAGCGATCGTGCTGCCCGCCCATTCACCGACCGGGCCCAGCTCACCCCACCGCTGGTAATTTACCGGACGATCCGCCCCAAAAATTGCGGCCAACTGGAAAAAATCCACGCGGTGAAGCGGCGCCGCCGAGGGCACGACGACCACGACGCAATGCCAGCCGAGGGGCACATCCGCGAAGACCGCCGCGTCGATGTCATCACCGGGTGGAAGGGTGAGCAGGGCGAGTTCAGCACGGCCAGCCTTGAGTTGGTCCAGACCGGTGCGACTGCCGTCAAGCGCGAGCGTGACCGGGATGCTTTCAGCCCCGGCGAAGGCGTAGAGGGCCTTGAAAAATTCCAGCCCGAGCAAATCACTGCCGACGATTCGAATATCCGCAGCGCGGGCGGCAGCGGAAAAAAACACCACCACCACGACCACTACGACGCGGCGAAAAACGGGGTGCCTGGTCATGGTGACAACAGGTTCAATCACGCGGGCTCGGCGCCGATTTCTCCCCACGATCACGCTCGCTCAGGACCAGCCTGTCGGCGGTCGCCGGCACCGACGACGGGGAGTGGGTGCGGCGAGATTTCTCGCCGGAACCATCGCTATAGTAGGCGTAATTGTTGGTGTAGTAACCGTAGTCTTCGCCGGAATGGAGGGGCACTTGATTCAGCACCACTCCCAGCAGAGGCGTCTTGAGCGCTTCGACAATTTGTTGCGCACGCAAAACCATGCTTTGGGGATTGCGCCGATGCTGGACCAGCAGGATGGCTCCATCCGCCACTTTGGTGAGAACGCTCGTATCGCTCACGCCAATAATCGGAGGCGAATCGAAGACGATTTTGTCGTAACGGGTGCGCAGGATCGCAATGAGGTCACGCAGCCGATTGGCGTGCAGCAAGCCGAGCGTGAAACCGGGATGCCCACCACTCGGGATAAAATCCAAGCCGGGCGAGATTCCTAGCTGCGTGACTTCCTCGATGGTCTTTTCGCCGAGCAAGCAATCACTGAGACCGGGGTTCTTTGGCCGCTGCGCGAGCCGATGTTGCGTGGGGCGACGAAGGTCGGAATCAATCAAGATGACGCGCTCCCCACCCGCAGCCATCAGCGCGGCGAGCCGGTGCAGGGTCGTCGATTTACCCTCGCCCGGGCCGGCCGAAAACAGGACGAGCGCATGGGGCCGACCGGGCGTGAGCGCGAGATTAAGGTTCGTATGCAGGACCCGAAAGGGCTCGATGTTCGCCGGGTCGTCGTCGACCGAGCCCAGCGGGTTGCGTTGAAAAGGGATCACGCCCAGGACGGGCAGTTGCAGGCGGGCCTCGACGTCGGCAACGTTGCGGAAACTCGTGTCGAAATACTCCAGGAGCAGTGCGACGCCAATCGCCAGCACGGCCCCAAACAGCACGGAAAAAATAATATTAAGCGCCCAATTGGGCCGGCTGGCGAAGCGAGCGGGCTCGGCGGTGTTGAGGATCTCGATGGTTTTCTTCGGCACTTGAAAATCAATTTCACGTTGGCGCAGCGTCAGCTTGAGCGTGGTCGCGAGCCGGGTCTCATCGTCGAGTTTTTGGGCGGCCTCTTCGAACGGACGCATGCGTTCGCGGGCGGAAAGGATTTGATCAACTTTGGCCTGAGAAAGTTGGCGCTTCAGCTCGGCGACGCGAGCGTCGGCCTCCTTGTAACCGATCTCCAGCGCGCTCTCATAGCCCCGGAGTTGGGCATCAAGCTGCTCCTTGGTTTTCGTGCGATTCTCGATTGCCGAGACAAGGTCGGGGTGGGCTTCACCCAGCCGGGCTTTGAGTTGGGTGACTTTTTGATCCGAGATGAGCCAAGCCTGCAGCAGGTTCTGGATATTCTGATCGGGGATGAGCTCGGAATTAACGAGGTTCGCGCGATCCGCCGGGGCGATGCCTTTGAAACGCTCCCAGCGGGTCTTGCGGCCGATGGCATCAACACTGAGCGCGATGAGCGAATTCTGCATCTGGCGCAGTGTCTCGATCTCCATGTCCGAGTAGCGCGCGTTGAGATCAACGCCGGAGATATTGAGGTCTTTGCGGAGTTTTTCGACAGCATCGCGCTGCTGTTTGACGATCAGATCTTGGGCATCGAGTTGTTGCCGGAGTTTGGCGAGCCCCTCCCGCTGCTCGGACGTGGCGAGGGAAACGCGGTCTTCGGAATAGGTGCGGGCAATATCGTTGGCGATGTCGGCACCGAGCGTGGCGTCCTGCGCAAAGACGTTGATGTCAATCAGTGAGGAACTGCGCTGCGATTCCACGCGCAGCATCTTGTCGACGAGGTAGCGAAACGTAATGGCTTTGGGCAGCGCAACGGGGGAGCCGAGCAGCGGGGCGAGTTTGGCCCCGAGGTTAAGGTGGTCGATGACGGGATAGAGGATCTTTTCCGACTGCATGATCTTGAATTGATCCTGCAAGAAATACGGATCGGCGGGGGCCCCGCCCTGCGCCGAGTAAAGTTGCACCGCGCCCTCGGGCTTCTCGACGCGGATCTTGGTCGTGGCGAGATACCACTTCGGGAGCAACGCCGTCACGGCCAAGGTCGTGATAACGATCAGCGCGAGGATGAGGGCGACGAGCGATTTCCGCAGTCGCAGGACAGAAAAAAAATCAGCAAGCGACGCACTATCCCTGCTGGCGTGGGCGGTGGCCATGAAACAGCGGCGAGATCGACCTCAGAACGCGTAGCTGGCGCTCAGACCGAAACGATGACGGAGCATTTCGCGATCCCGGTCACCGGAGCTGACGTGGTCCACGTCGTAAGTGACGGCGACCGTCCAGTTCTTCGTCGGCAGGTAACTGAGCGCCGTGCCCGCCCGAGTCGTCGCTTCGTCGATATTCGACTGGCCTCGCCGGCCCTGAAGCACCGAAGCTTCGTAGGTGAGCGAGCCCGACGCGACAATCAGAGGAGTCACGTGGTGCTGCACAGTGACGAAGGCGCGATTAATTTTACTATCGGTAAAGCGCGCCGTGTCGGAAGTCTCCTCCAGGGTGAACATGTAGCCACCGCTCAGGAAAGAAGTCTCGGTGTAATCGTATTTGACCGATACTTCGGCATAGGGGGAGTGGCCGCTACGCTCGGCGGCGCGATCGCGCCACTCGGCACCCGCGCGGGCAGTGGCCGTAAATTGCTTCGCGAACGCATAGTCGAGGCCGGCCATCAAGTAATCGGAGGTCTTGTTTTTCGTCTCGCCGAGCTTCCGGTAGAAAACGTCTTGGTGACGGAATTCTGTGACCGCTTTGACTTCGGGCAAGACCGCGTAGCTACCGGCGACGCCGTAGTGGTTTTCCGTGCGGTCGAGACTGCGGCCCAGCGCGGCCGAGCGAAAGTCGTAGTTGACCGTGCGGCCCTTAAACGTGAATCCAGTTTTCGCCGTCGGCGCGGTGGTAAAGGTCACGTTGGCTTCGTTCCGCTTGTTGGACTGGTCGGAGTTGAGGGGCAGGCCGCTCAGCAGAGATTCGGGGTTACGTGACGCTTGGAAAATTTCGAGCACGTCGAGCGTCGTCTTGGCCGTGAAGGCATGAGCGACCCGCGCATTAAATTCGTGGCTGTCCAGCGTCTTATCGCCAGGACGATTATCGAAGCGATCAACCGTGAGTTGGTAGCTCGCCGACACAAAAGTCTGATCGGTGACGGAGCCGCCATAGGCGGCTTTGGGCGAAAACTGAAAGACCGCGCTTTCAATATTATTGGAGGATGCTCCGAAGAGATTGGTGTCGAACGAGAGCCCGCTCTTCAGGGTGAGAACGAGGCTCTTGCCCTGATCTTGCTCGGGAACAGGGGCGTAGACGGCACGCACCGGAGACACCGTCAGGAGTAAACTACCAGCGAGGAGAACTCTGATAAAATTCATGTTCAGTCGGTGCAATCGAGGTCGGAAACTGGTTTCAAACCTACGCGCGGCGAATGGGTTGAAGCAATTACTTTCCCCTTACCGGCGGCAGGGCGGGATTTACGAGCACGTAAAGATTTTCCATCAGCTTGGTCGGCTGTTGGAGCGGAAACTCGCCCGGCAATCGCCCGGTTAACAGTCCGCCGTAAATCTGGCCCCATTCGCCGAAGCGGTGCGCCAGCGCGCTCAGGGAGTCCGGCGGCAGAGGTTGGGCGTTAAGTTCCGAGAAGAATGGGCGGTCCAACGTGCGGGGAGTGAGCACCAGCTCCCCGATCGGCTGGAGCAGAGTAACCTCATAGAAATCACGCAGCCGCGGTGGCTGCGCCCAGACGCGGGAGCGGCCATACCACGCGACGCCAGCAGGCACGTCGGCCATCAAACCGTAATGTTCTGAGACCCCGCGTTGCACGAGCTCCCGCTTCATCCCTTGAAACAATCCCGGCAAATAGGGTGGGTATTGAAAGTGGAGTCGGCGCGGCTCCAGCGCGTCGTGCAGCAAGGGCACCGCTTGCGCCAGCAGGAGCACCGTGGCAACGCCGCGAGGCCACCGGGACAACGTCGCGTTACTACCGAGCAACACGAAGAAAAAACCGGCGCCAAAGATCATCACAAGCGGTGCGAGCCAAACGGCAACGAAGCGGTCACTTTCGCCCGAATTCAGCGCGGCTTGCGCGCCGAGCAGCACCACCAACGAAGCGGTGAAAACCCAGCGCAGGCGGTTCGTGGCCCTCGAGCGAAAGGCATACAGGGCGCCGGCGACGAAGAACGCCGTGAACCACATCGCCCCCCCAGACCAAAAGCGGTGCTTCAAATTTTCCTGCAGCGAAGTCAGCGTCTTGTTGCCCAGCTTAGGGAGGTCGATCCGCGGAAGTGCCGCCGAGAGCGTGGCACGCACGGTCGCGGGCTCGGCCGTAGGATCACCCGCTTTCAGGGCGACGTTTTGGACGGCCAGCGCGACGGGGGAACCAGTCAGCGCGACATTGCGCGCCAGCCACGGAGCGGCCACGACGAGAAATCCTGCGCTCAACGTGGCCATCGCCAGCCACCGCGCGCGTCCGGCATAGCGCCAAGCCACGTAGGCCACCCCCACCAACCCGATCACGCCGCTGGAATACTCCGCCAAAAACAGGAGCGCACACCCCACTCCGAGCGCACCCAGCCAGCCGAAGGGGGTGCCCTGCTCGACGGTTTCGATGCGTTGCCAGACCCAAAATAGCGCGAGGGCAACGACCATCAGCAGGGGCGTGCCGTTGACGGCCACGGTCTGCTGCCAGATCGGCATCGAGACCATAACACCGCAGGCCGCCAGCCAACCCGCGCTCGAATCGAACAGCCGGCGCCCCAAATCATACGTCAACCAGGCGGCGAGCCAGAGCAGCACCACATTCAGCGCGAGTAACACATAGTCCGCCGCATAGCCGTCGGGGGGAACTGGCGCGGAGGCAAACACCCGCGCCCGCTGCGCTTCGGGCATGAGCCGCAGGGCGCCGGCAATCACGAGCGAATAAAGCGGTGCGTGGTGTAATTCGGGATACGGAACCAAGGGATCAAACTGCCCGCCCCGCGCTCGCAGAAACGCCACGGTCTGAGGATAGTTGACGAGCGTGGAAAAGCCCGCGCCGGAAGCAAGCTGCCGCCCGGTGTCGGCCTGCACGAGGGTGCTCTCGGTCACGGGACCGTGAAACTGTTTCCACGCCACAAGTAAGGAGAGCGCCAACATCAGGGCGAGGACGGCCGCGAGACGAATCCAACGGGCGCCGGCACCGGCTTCGAGCCAGTGGATAAATTCTTGCGCAGTGCGCGGGCGGGTCATGGTGGCGCGGGTAGCCTCACGGCACCGCTCATTGGTCGGTCACATCAAGGTCGGGCCATTGCGCTAGCTTGCGGTGCAGGGTGCGGCGGCTGATGCCCATCAGCTCCGCCGCCTTCGTCCGATTGCCACGTGACTTGTGGAGTGCCTCCCGCAAGAGTCGTTTCTCATTGTCATCGATCGAAAACGACGTGCCGCCTGGGGCCGTGGCGGCGAACGCACCGGCGGGTGACACGACGACTTCGGGCAGTCCGCGGAACTTCGACTCAAGGTCGTATTCGGTCAGGCTGCCGCCACGGCGCATCACCACCGCGTTTTCACAGAAATTGCGCAGCTCACGGATATTTCCCGGCCACAGATAGGCTTGGAGCGTGCGCAGCGCACCCGCCTCTACGGTCAGCGGCGG
>CAMBVX010000243.1 GCA_945871085.1 Opitutus sp. GAS368
TCGTCCGGTGCTGCGTCTCAGGGGCGTTCCCGTTGTTCCTGTTGATGAAACCCCTGATTCCCCCCGGCTCCGCCGCGGCCTTCGCCGCGTGTTCTTTGGCGTGCGCGCTTGCGCCCGTGCAGGCCGGTGAGGCGGCGCGCAAGAGCTACGATATCGCCGCCGGCGATGCCGTGGGCACCCTAAAGCGTTTCGCGGATGAATCGGGTCGGCAGGTGGTGTTCTTAGTCGATGCCGTCCGCGGCGTGAGGACCAATCCAGTGCGGGGCGAGTATACCGTGCGGGAGGCGCTCACGCGCCTCGTCGCCGACACTGGACTGGTCGTCGCCGAAGACGCGAAGTCCGGTGCTTTGATGGTGAACCGCGCGGGGAACGAGGAATCGTCCGCCGCAAAGTCAAAATCAACTCAGGCTCCGACAACCAAGAAAACTTCCCAAGAATCCCCCATGAAAAAACAAAATGTCTTCAGCGTGCTCGGAGCATGGCTCGCCCTCGCCGTATCCTCGACCCAAGCCCAGGTGCCGGCCGCCCCGGAAAACACCGGCACTCTGCAGGGTCGCGTGCTCAACGAGCGCAATGCCCAGTATGTCGAGGGGGCCCGCATTTCGATCGAAGGCACCGGACTCGTGACGCTCACCGACGCCGAGGGCAACTTCCGCCTGACGCAGGTGCCGACCGGCGCGGTGAAGGTGCAGACGTTTTACACGGGCCTGCCGCGCGACGTGCGCTCCGCCGAAATTTCGGCGGGCAAGGCCACTGAACTCACGATCGCGCTGGGCGTGCCACCCAAGAGCGGCAGCGACGTTGTTCAGTTGGCCCAATTTCAGGTCTCCAGTTCGCGCGAGATGGACGCCTCGGCCCTGGCCATTAACGAGCAGCGGTTCGCACCCAACATCAAGCAGGTCGTGTCGACCGAGCAGTTTGGCAATGTGGCCGAGGGCAACACCGCCGAGTTTCTGAAATTTCTGCCCGGCATCACGATCAGCTACACCGGCGGCAACGCGCGGGGCATCTCGATCGACGGCGTCCCATCCGACTATGTGCCGGTCACGATCGACAGTTTCAATCTCGCCTCCGCCGACGGCGGCAGAACCAACCGCACGGTCATGGCGGATATGGTTTCGATCAATAATCTCTCGCGCATCGAGGTGCTCAACACCCCCACGCCCGAGTCTCCGGCCTCCGCGCTGGCGGGTACGGTGAACATGGTGACGCGCAGTTCCTTCGAGCGCGCCAAACCCTTGTTTCAGTCCAACGTCTATTTCAGCATGCGCGACAACGCGAAGAGCTTCAGCAAAGCTCCGGGGGCCAAGCCGGGCCCGACGCGCAACGTTTATCCGGGATTCGATTTTTCCTACTCGGCACCGGTGAACAAGAAGTTCGGGTTTTCGATTTCGGCCGGCGACTCTACCAGCTATTCGGCGCAGGATCGTTCGCAGGCCACCTGGCGCGGCACGGGCGTCGCCACCGCCGGCACCGCGTTCCCGGCGACGGCGTTTTCGCAGCCCTATTTGTCGTCCTACCGGGTGGAAGATCAGCCCAAGATCACGACGCGCAAATCCCTCGCTGGATCCGTGGACTTCAAGTTGTCGGACAACGACCGCGTTTCCGTGGGCTTCCTGTATTCCTCCTTCGATGTGCAGTTCGTGCTGCATTCGCTGACGTTCAACCCCGGCGCGGTTCAGCCCGGCGGCTTCTCTTCGACCTTCGTCCGCGGGAACACGGGGGCGGGCAACGTCTCGATGATCCACAACGAACGAAATCGTTTTAATCGCACCTATATGCCGAGCGTCGTGTGGAAACATCAGGGGCCCGAGTGGAAGGCCGACCTTGGCTTGGGTTACTCGTCGGCGACGGACGACAATCACGACACCAACCAGGGGTATTTCCGCGCGGTGAATGCGATTCGCAGCGGCCTGACCGTATCGTTTGACGATGTCACCTACCTGCGTCCCAGCGCGATCACGGTGAAGAATTCGACGGGTGCCGACGTGAATCCTTACCTCATCGCCAACTATGCCCTCACTTCGGCGACGAGTCAGCAGAACGCCACCCACGACACGCAGAAGACCGCCTACGGCAGTGTGAGCCGGAAGCTCCCGACGAAAATCCCGGTGACGTTGAAGGCCGGATTCAATCTCCAGGAGGGCGTACGCGATATCACCGACGACTCCGCGACCTACGCCCACGTCGGAGCAGACCGCGTCGCCAGCACGTCGCCCGTCACCGGCGATGATTCACTCGCGCCGTTTTTCGATCCCGTTTTTTCGCAGCGCGTGATGCCTTACGGGTTTCCCGCCTCCGAGGCGCCCAGCAACCGCAAGGTGTGGGAGCACTACAAGGCGCAGCCGACCACCTTCACCACCAACGCCAACACGATCGCGCGCAACCGGGTGGCGACCTCCAAGTTTGCCCGCGAGCAGGTGGTGGCTCCCTACCTGCGCTCAGATTTCGACTTCCTCGACCAACGGCTGAAGATCGTCGCCGGCGTGCGCGGGGAAAAAACCAAGGTTCACGCCGAGGGACCGCTGTCGGATCCAAAGAGAAGCGCCAACGGGATCGAACGCGGGTCCACGATTGAAAAGACCTACGACAAGCTTTTCCCGAGCCTCAACGCGAGCTTCGCCGTTCGTGAAAACTTGATCGGCCGTTTGGCCGCCTATGAGTCCATCGGCCGGCCGGACTATAATCAATACGCCGGCGGCCTGACCCTGCCGGATACCAGCGCCGGCGACAGCGCGACGAATCGGATCGTGGTCAATAACGTCGGTATCAATCCGTGGTCCGCCAAGTCGCTGGTCTTGCGTCTGGAGCATTATTTCCAGGGCGTCGGCGTGGTGTCGGTGGCAGCCTTTCGCCGTGACGTGCGCAATTTTTTTGGCAGCACCGTGCAAGCCGCCACACCCGAATTCCTCGCTTCCTACGGTCTCGATCCGAACGCCTACGGCCGCTACGGAGTTTCGACCCAATACAATATTCCGGGCACGGTGCGCTTCGAAGGCGTGAGCTTCAACTACCGCCAGAGTCTGACTTTTCTGCCGCATTGGGCCCGGGGTTTCGAGGTGTTCGCCAACGGCACTTCCCAGCGCGCGGTGGGCGATACGGGCGGAAACTTCGCGGGCTACATTCCGCGCAGCGGCAGTGCCGGCCTCAGCTTTACCCGCGAAAAATATAACCTGCGGGTGAATGCGAATCATCGCGGCCGCACGCGGCTGAACGCGGTGCCGGCGGGGGCAAGCATCGAACCCGGCACGTTTAACTGGCAGCCGCCCTCCACGTTCGTCGACCTGATCGGCGAATACAGCCTGCGCAAGAACCTCTCGGTTTATGCCAATCTGCGCAACGTCACCGACCAGGGAGCGACGACGGAAATCTACGGCCCCAGCACACCGCGCAACGCCCGGTTTTTCCAAACAACCAAGTATGGCTCGCTGTGGACGTTTGGCGTCAACTGGTCGCATTGAGACCGTTTAGCCGATGAAAAAAGAAAAGCGGTCGGTTCGGTTGCTTATCTTCGCCCTAACGCTGGCACTGCTCCCTCCCGCAGTGGCGGCGGAGGTGCACCAAGCCACCGGTTTCAAGGTCGTCAATGTCACGTCGACCGCCGCCGATATCTGGACCCGTGTCACGGTGCGCGCTGCGGCGAATCCGGCCGATGCGCCTTTGCCGCGGGTCGAGGCTTTCGAGGCGAAGACCGGAAAGCCCGTGGCGCTGCGAGAGAACCGGGCGTTTCCTGATACCCGTGTACTCGTGCACATGCCGGACGGGCTGGACCTCGGCGGCGCGGCCGGCGGTGCGCCCGCCGCTATGGGCCAGACACGGGTGCGTTTTCGCCCGAAAGGCATGGCGGCCTGGTCGGAGACCCCGTGGCGGGAGGCCAGACTGGAGCAAGATGGCATTGCGGTGCATTCCCTTTCGGGGGTCGTCCCGGGCACCCACTATGAAGTCGTGGTGCAGGCGCGACGGAATGCGGATGACAGCCGGCCGGATGAGCAATCGGGAGAATTCACCAGCGCCCCGCTGCCGGACCAACGGCAGCCGGTGACGTTTTGCGTCATGACCTGCCAGAAATACGAGCGACAGGACCGTCCCGACGGACTGGCGATTTACCCGGCGATGGGCGCGTTGCGACCGGACTTTTTCGTGAACACGGGTGATGTCGTCTACTACGATCAAGGACCGGTCATCGCGCTTACCCCGGCCTTGGCCCGCTTTCATTGGGCGCGGATGTTTGCCCTCCCGACGCTACGGAATTTTCACCGTAACCACACCAGCTTCTTCATGAAGGATGATCACGATATCCTCGCGAACGACTGCGGGCCCGCGACGCGGAGCGGCGAGTTGACCTACGCAGAGGGCGTGCGGTTGTTCCGCGAGCAGACGGCGTTGCCAGCGAAGGCCAATCGGACGTTTCGTTGGGGCCGTGATTTGCAGGTGTGGTTGATGGAAGGGCGGGACTATCGCACTCCGGATTGGGCTGAACACCGGACGCCCGCGCCGACCCTCTGGGGCCGCGAGCAAATCAAGTGGCTCGGCGAAACGCTGGCCGCCTCCACTGCCACGTTCCGTGTGATCCTCACCACCGTGCCGGTGGTGGGCCCGGACCGCAGCAATAAGGACGACAACTACGCCAATGCCGGCTTCGCGGTGGAGGGGAAAGAGATTCGCGAGTTGTTGGCACGCTACCCCAATCTCACCGTGATCACCGGGGATCGGCACTGGCAGTATGTCTCGGTGGACCCCGCGACCTCGGTCAACGAGTGGAGCATCGGTCCGTCGACCGCCTCCCATGCCGGCGGTTGGGAGGAAAAGACGCCGCGGCCCGAGCATCGCTTCCTGCGCACCGGGCAGGGCGGATTCCTCTCCGGCGTCGTCACGCCCACGGCCACGGGAGCGAGTCTTGAGCTTCGCCTGCACGACGTGGATGGACGGGTGGTCTACCGGGAGCAGAAGTAAGCCGGAAAAAAGGGGGATCAGCGCGTGGGCGCAGTTGAGAACCTGCCTGAGGTAGGTTTCGGGCCACCGGACTGGGCTGGTCGGCGAGATGCTCGCGTCGTCGCCGGCGCGCCTTTTTCACTTGTGACGAGTCAAGGCATGACTCGTTCGGGCTAGCCTCCCCGCTCACTTCGATACGGCCCAAGCGGGGAGGATGGTCGGGTCGAAGCGCAAAATTAGCGGCAGGATATAATGGGAATAGACCGAGATGACGACGACGCCGATGAGATTGAGCGCCAGGCCGACGCGGGCCATATCGGGAATGCGGACGCGCCGGCTGGTGAAGACGATGGCGTTGGGCGGAGTGGCGACGGGGAGCATAAAAGCCATCGAAGCCGAAATGGTGGCGGGGATCATCAGCATGAGCGGGTTGATGCGCTCGGCCACGGCCCAAGCAGCGAGGACCGGAAGGAACATGGTGGCGGTGGCGACGTTGGACGTGAGCTCCGTCAGGAAAGTGATGAGCAGACAAACCAGGACGAGGATCGCGAATGCCGGCAGATGGCCGAAGTCGCGCAGGACTTGGGCGAGGTGTCCGGAAAGGCCGCTGGAAACAAAGCCTGAGGCCAGGGCGAAACCGCCGCCGAGCAGCAATAAGACATCCCACGGAACCTTGGCGAAAGTCCCGCCGTCGAGCAGTGCGCGGCCGGGTTCGGCGCGCGATGGAATGAAGAAAAGCAAGAGGGCGACGAGCAGTGCGGCGGAACCGTCGTCCAAGGCGGCAAGCGCAGGATGCAGCCGGCTCCAGCCGGGGATGGTGGCGACGCCGATGTTGAGGTCACTGCGGAAAACCCAAAGCAGAGCCACGACCATGAAGAGCGTGCCGATGACTTTTTCCTCGAAGCGCATCGGACCGAGGCCGTCGAGTTCAGCCCGGACAACGGAGCGATCAAGTCGGAGCGCGGCATCGCAGCGGCAGAAAACGCGCGCGAGGAGGAACCAGGTGGCGGCCAGCAAGATGGCGGCCAGCGGAGTGGCGTAGAGCATCCACTCGCCGAAGGCGACCGGGGGGGCGGAGGGGAACGTGTCGCGGAAGATTTTCAGGAACGCGAGGTTCGTCGGCGTGCCGACGAGCGTGGCGATGCCGCCGATCGAGCAACCGTAAGCGATGGCGAGCATGAGACCGAGGGCAAGCGGGCGGACACGTTCGACGCCAAAGGTTTCTTCGAGCTTCAGGACGACCGCCAGGCCGATGGGGAGCATCATCAGCGCGGTGGCGGTGTTGGAAATCCACATCGACAACAGGGAGGTCGCGAGGAGGAAACCGCCCAAGACGGAGGCTGGGCTGGAACCCATGCGGTTGAGGAGGCCGAGGGCGATGCGCTGGTGGAGCCGCCATTGCTCCATCGCGAGCGCGATGAAGAAACCGCCGAGATAAAGGACGATAATCTCGTTGAAATAGTTCTGCGGCGTGCGGCGCACATCGCCGAGCCCGAGGAGCGGAAATAACACGAGCGGCAGCAAGGAGGTGACGGCCAGCGGCACGGCCTCGGTCATCCACCAGATGGACATGAGCGCGGCGACGGCGGCCATCGCGGCGACGAGCGGTCGATCCGGCGGCCCACCCCAGCCCCAGAGCAGGAGAGCGAAAATGATCAGGCCGGAAAACAGCCCGACAAGACGGACTCTGGAAACGGCGGGTGCAGTGGTCATAGCGAGGGTGGTTGGGCGGGCTCAGAGGAACCTAGGCGGGCTTCGACGCGAGGCGGGGGGATTACGGTCGGAAAACACGGAACCTCGGCGTCCCTTGGCGCGATTGCGAGTCCGTCTGAGATAGGTTTCTGGTCCACGGGAACGTGCGGATCGGCGAGATGCCCTCGCAGTCGCCGGCCCGCCTTCATCACTTGGCCCGGCGTCGTGTGGCCGAGGAGTTTTTCCAAATCTCCGGCCGTCTCGATCAACGCATCCAGATCGACGCCGCACCGGTAGCCGGAAACTTCCAACGCGTGGATCAGATCCTCGGTGCAGATGTTTCCGGTGGCGCCTGGTGCATACGGACACCCGCCGATCCCGGCCAAAGCGGCGTCAAAGTGGATCACGCCGGCGTCGAGACCGGCAAACACGTTGGCCAAGCCGAGTCCCCGCGTGTTGTGGAAATGAAGCGTGAGGTTTGCCTCCGGCGATGATTGGCGGACGAGTCCGACCAGATCGCGGACGAGCGCCGGGTAGGCCATGCCGGTCGTGTCGCACAGGCTGATAGAACGGATCCCCGCCTCCTCCTGCAGCCGTCGGCACCACATCAGGATCGTGGCGGCTGGAATCTCGCCTTCGAACGGGCAGCCGAAGCTGCACGAAAGCGACGCGGCGACCCGCATTCCCGCCGGCGCGGCGAGAGCGGCGGCCTCCTTGATGGCTCGGAACGAGGCTTCGCCCGACATGCGCAGATTCGCGCGATTGTGGCGCTCGCTGGCCGACATCACGAGGTTCACTTCATCGGCCCGGGCGGCGATGGCCCGCTCCATCCCGCGGACGTTGGGCGCCAATGCCGCGTAAATCACACCGGGACGACGGGTGATGCCGCGGAAGACCGCTTCCGCGTCAGCCAGTGGCGGAACCGCACGGGGAGAAACAAAAGAGCTGACCTCGATTTTTCCCAGCCCGCAGGCGGTGAGTTGGTCGACGAGTTCGATCTTTTTTCCGGTCGGCACGAAACCGGCCTCACTTTGCAAACCGTCGCGCAGCGCCACCTCCTGCACGTGGATCTCCCTTCCTTGGCCGCACCATGGGCTCACGCGATGACTCCTTCGGCTTTGAGTTGCGCCTGCTGTTCCTCGGTGAAGCCGAGTCCGTCAAGAATTCCGCGGGTATGCTCGCCGAGCACGGGTGCCGGCGAGTGGATGGCACCCGGGGTGGAGAGGAGCTTGGGCACGATGCCCGGCACCTCGACGTCGAATCCCTGGCGCGTGCGGTGTTTGAGAATCATGTCGCGAGCCCGATAGTGCGGGTCCTCTGCGATGTCTGCGATATCGTAGATTCTTCCGGCCGGCACACTGGCCGCGCCCATCTGCGCGAGGGCATCGGTGACCGTGTGGCGCTCCGTCCAATCGCCGATCGCCTGGTCGAGTTCGGTGGCTGCTTTTACGCGGCCTTGGTTGCTGGCGAGGTCGGGACGACGGCCGAGATCATCCCGGCCGATCACGGTCATCAGACGGGAGAAAATCGCATCCCCGTTGCCGGCGATCAGCACCACGCCGTCCAGACAACGATAGGCGTTGGAGGGAGCGATGCCGGGCAGGGCGCTCCCGGCGGGCGCCCGCACGACCCCGCGCGCGCTGTATTCGGGCAACATGCTTTCCATCGTGTTGAAGACCGACTCGTGCAAAGCAACGTCGATGACTTGGCCGGCACCGCCGTTGACCTTGCGGTGGTGCAAAGCCATCAGCACGCCGATGGTGCCGTGCAATGCGGCCAACGTGTCCCCGATGGAGATGCCGCAGCGCACAGGAATCTGTCCCGGTTGGCCGGTGAGGTGGCGCAGGCCGCCCATGGCTTCCCCGATGGCGCCGAAGCTCGGAAGATCACGATAGGGACCGGTCTGTCCATAACCGGAAATCCGCAGCATAATCAGGCCGGGGTTGATGGCCTGGAGGACATCCCAACCGAGCCCCCATTTCTCCATCGTGCCGGGCCGAAAGTTCTCAATCAACACATCGCACTCGCCGATGAGCCGCCGGGCGATTTCCTGGCCTTGGGCCGTCCGCACGTCGAGTGCGAGCGATTGCTTGTTCCGCGACTGCACCTGCCACCAAAGGGACGTGCCGCCTTCGAGGAGACGCCATTGCCGGAGGGGATCACCGTTCAGGGGTGGCTCGATCTTGATGACCTCGGCCCCGAATTCGCCCAAGGTTTTGCCGACAAAAGGACCGGCAATCAACTGCCCCATTTCCACCACCCGCACGCCGGCGAGCGCCTGTATTTGCGATGGCAGGGCAGGCGGGGACGAGGGGGGCGTTGAGGCCGGGCTCATGCGGCCTCCTCCTTCGCGTGGAGCCCCGATGGGAGCAGAAATGGCACCACGCCGCCGCCGGAAATCAGGGCACCTGCGATCACGAAGAGACTCGCCCCCCACCCGTCGGCTGTGTCGCTCAAGGTTAGCGCGTCCTGCAACTGAAGCCTGGCAAAACTGATAGTGAAGCGGTCGAAGTAGGCGAAAAAACAGCAGATGATGACAGCAGGCATCAGCCGCCAGGCGACCTTGGTGATGATGGGGTGGTTCAAAGCAGGGAAGATGTGAGTGAGGATCGTGGGATGGCCGGAGTGTTGGGGGCGGGGTTCGGTGACGACGCATTGAGACGCAGCCGACGGGTTTCTGGGTTATCGCCGGCGAGAAATAATCTCGTGCCGCAGGGTGGGCTGAAGCGCCGATCGATCGACCGGGAGACCGGCAAGCAAGTTGGCCGGCGTGAGCCGCGCGCTCGTGCATTCCGTGCGAAATTACGCCCCGTTGCCGTGCATCGTCGCGGCAACGCTCCGACTCGCCCATCCTCATCGCTGCCCGAGGAACTCTTCGACGTTCAACGCAATGTCCTTGGCGATCTGTCGAAGGAGCGTGGCGGCATCGGATGTAGGAGCCGCACTTCGCCGCAGGGTTGTCTCAAGATGACCGATATGGCCGATCCGTTTGGGTGGACTTCGAGCACACCCGGCTGGGGTGGGCGGCAGGAAGAATTGTGCCGTCAGTCTTCTCGTTCGATTTCCACGACTACGACTCGTTTTACAGGAGCATCAATCCAGTAGCTCAGCACATAACCTTCCGTCGCGACATGGGAGATGTTTCGCCCATCCGCATCCGGCAAGACATAGTCTGGTTCGGCAAACGGGCTCGCGGCCACGGCATAAGTAATATCCAGCAGCTTTCTCCTCACCCGCTTGGTCTGGGCGACGACAAACTCGCTCGCCTCCTCCTCGAAGACGACGCGAAAGCGCCTCAGCTCACTCACGGGCGATGCGCGCTTCGAGGGCTTCCGCCGTCACGAAACGACCGGCCTGGACGGCACGAATTTTCCGTGCGGTAGTCCTTCGCCACTCCGGCGTGCTGTGCTGCAGCCGAATCAAATACCCCTGCAGCTCTTTCAAGTCGCGCGGCTTGAGCTGCTTCATCTGATGCTTGATCGCGAGGAGCGTCATGTGGCCACGATGTAAAACCGGGTTTCGTCCGTCAAGCCGGCAGGCCGATCTGAACCGTCGTTGCGCACCAGCTGAATGGCTTTGGGCGCAGGTGAAAAACGTGCCCCCCTGGTTTCATGCTCGTGCGGAGAGGCGTCTCGCTGCCGGACTCACGATTTCCGGCCGCAGGGGCGTGCGGGGGAGTCGACTCCGGACCACCCCGCACCAAGCTTTTGAAGCTCACTGTCACGTTTGACCGACAAACCACTCCCGCTCGCAATCACCATGCCCCGTTTCTCTTTCCGCGGTCTCATCCTCCTGCTGCTCGCGGCCGTCGCCACCAGCACG
>CAMBVX010000244.1 GCA_945871085.1 Opitutus sp. GAS368
GACGGCCCGGTCTGGAAAATGGAGACGGGCGCCGGGCACTCGCGCGGCAGTAATCACGTCCGCGATATCGACAAAGGATTCTTCAACAACACCCAGGCCCGGCGCACCGGCGTGACCGTGGCCTTTGACGACTTGTTTTATCTCCGCCCCAATCGCATCACCGTGACCAGCGCCGCCGGGACCCCCGTCGATCCCTTCAGTCTCGCCAGCTACGCGTTGGTTTCGTCGAACAGCATCCAGAACACCTCGGTGGATTTGCAGCGGAGCGTGTTTGCGAATGCGCGCCGGGACTTTTCCTGGGCGGTGCCGTTCACCCTCAAGGCCGGAGCGGAAGTGCGGCACGCGATGCGCGACTTGCGCGGCGGGACGCACCTTTACTCGTTCGTCGGCGCTGACGGGCGCGCGAGCACCGATCCCACGCTCGGTGACGACAGCGCGGCGCCCTACCTCGACCCGAGTTTTTCCGAACGCACGTTGCCCTTCGGTTTCCCGCAGGCGCAATGGAGCAGCAACGAGAAGCTCTGGGCGACCGCCCAGGCGCGGCCCAGCCTGTTCACGGCAGATCCCAACGCCTGGTATCGTTCGGAGACCGGGCTCTCCAAGCATGCCGAGGAGGTGATCTCGGCCGCCTATCTGCGCGGCGACGTGCAGTTGATTGACCGCCGGCTGAAACTTGTCGGAGGCGTGCGGGCCGAGCAGACCAACATTTCCGCCGAGGGTTCGCTCACGGACCCGACGCGGAACTTCCAACGCGACGCCGCTGGGCGGACCGTGCCCGGGGCGAATGGGCGCCCGCTCACGATTCTGCCGACCACGGATACCCTCGGCGTATCCAAACTTACGTTCATTGATCGCGGGCTGCATGCGGAAAAGGAATACCTGCGGCTCTTCCCGAGTCTCAATGCGAGTTTCAACCTGCGGGAAAACCTGCTGGTGCGCGCGGCGTATTATGAGTCGGTCGGCCGGCCCGACTTTGAGCAATACGCCGGCGGCCTCACCCTGCCCGACACCGAGAGCCCGCCCAGCGGGGCGAACCGGATCATCGTGAACAACGTCGGCATCAAGGCCTGGCAGGCGCAAACGATGAAGGTGCGGCTGGAGTATTATTTCGAGGGCGTCGGACAGTTTTCGGTCGGCGCGTTCCGCCGGAGTTTCGAGAACTTCTTTGGCAGCACCGTCCTCAACGCCACGCCTGAATTCCTGGCGCTCTACGGACTCACGGCCTCCGTTTATGACCCGTATGATGTGGCGACCCAATACAATCTCGCGAACCAGGTCCGGATGGAGGGCTATGAAGTCGACTACAAGCAGGCGCTGACCTTTTTGCCCTCGTGGGCGCGGGGCATGCAGGTGTTTGCGAACGCCAGTTCACAGCGGACCGTGAACGACTCCGGCGGGGATTTCGCGGGGTTCGTGCCTTTCTCTTCGAGCTGGGGCGTGAGCCTGACCCGCCAGAAATTTAACGTCCGGATGAACTGGAATTACCGCGCCCGGCAACGGGGCACGGCGATTGCCGCAGGCAACAGCATCGAGCCCGGCACCTACAACTGGGCGCTGCAGCGGCTCTACGTCGATCTCTCGGCCGAATATTCGCTGCGCCGGAACATCGCGATTTTCGGGAACCTGCGTAATTTAGGCGTCGCCCAGGATGACAACGAAGTTTTCGGACCGAGCACACCGGCGGCGGCCCAATTCCGGCAGCGCACCGACATCGGCGCGCTCTGGACGTTCGGCGTCAAGGGGAGCTTCTGAGTGCTCGCGAAAGCCGGAACGGTTCCGGTTTCGGCAGACGAAATTCTAATTCTGCCGCCGGCCCAATTTTGGCTGAAGGCGGTAACGCGCCGGAGCACGGCACCAGCACGCTCCAGCCGAGACGTGAGGGCACCGTCGGCCGCGACCTCGACTTGCACCAGGCCGGTCGCGCCACGGCCGGCTTTTTCCTGCGCGGCGCCGGGTTTCGTGAGCAACGCGTCGCGGGGCGGGCGCGACCCCGGGAGTTCGCCGCGGCGTTGCCCGGAAGCTTTGAGCCGACGGCGGCGCAGGCCCGGCTCGCGGTGAGCGCGGCTTCGTCGCGGGTGAGGTGGGTCTGCGGGGGGCCGACGAGATCACGCACGCCGGAGTCGGCGGTGCGCAGCCCGGTGAGGAGCTCGTCGGTCGGGATGCAGCGATCCATAATCCAAATACGTTCCGGTAGACGGTGTCGTCCTGCGCGGCGCGGGCCTCGCTGCCGCGCGGGTCGGGCAGCATCGTCGTGGAAAACCAATGACAGTGCGGCGGCCACTCGCTGGCGGGCGCGAGCCGCCGGTCGATCACGAGGACGCGCAGGACCTGTTCCCACTCCGGGTCCTGGTGGCTGACGGGCCGGCGGGCGCCGAAAAAAGCGTCGAGGTGGAGCGGGCGCCAGAATTGGTCGGCCAGCCCGCCGGCGCCCCACTGGCAGGGTCGTTCGTGGCGTAGTGCTTCTAGCCGCACGTGTACGGCCGGGGCGTAGTGAATCCAGCCGCACGTGCACGGCCGGGGTGCCGGCGGCGGGCGGGCAGAGGGCAAGAGCGCGAGCTGGCGCGTCTCACCGCTGGGCGCGGCGCAGACGGCCAGGCGGTGCTTTCACGCGAGGTGTTGGCGGTCGTTGATCTCGCGGAGGGAGAGCACGTGGCGCTGGGTAATCTTACCGCCCGCAGCGCGGTGGCGCCCGACCACGGACCACGACCGGCTGGGGGAAAATTTCGATCACGTCGACGCCGCGACTGACGCGTGAGCCCGCGCGGAAAATTGCCTAAAAATCGTTCGAATAGCGGAAGTTGGGTCAGCGGGCGGCGGCGGTCCTTGCGACAAAAAGTCGTCAATCCCGCAAAGTTGTCACTCGAGATTTACGTTTTCTTGATCACGGCATGAATCCCGCAACCGCTTCCGCTTCCTGCACCCGCCGCGACTTCTTTCGTGGTCGTTTGAATTCTTTTTCCGCAACCGTCGCTCCGGCGCGCTACCTGGGGCCGACCTCGAGCCTGCCGGGCGGTGTTCCGACGGTTGATCGCACCAGCGGGCGCTTTCCCGACTGCGTGGTGCGTGGGCACCTCGATTCCTCCTACCGCCTCGTGTCTGATCTGATTGCGGATCAGCGTGTGATGATTGGCTTGATCTACACCCGCTGCGAAGGGATCTGCCCGACGACGACGAGAAACATGCTCGCCGCGCGCAAGATCCTGGAGCAGCGCGGCCAGGCGCCATTTCGGATGATCACCCTCTCGATCGATCCGGAACGCGACACGCCCGACGATCTGCACCGGTATGCGGCGATGAACACGGCGGCGCAGTTCGACAACTGGCAGTTCGTGGTCGCCTCTCCCGCCGATACGCTCGCACTGCGTCGCTCCCTGCGGTTGATCGACCCTAATCCCGAACGTGACGCAAAACTGAGTACACATTCCGGGGTGCTCATTTTCGGCAACGATACGACCAACCGCTGGGGAGGCATTCCCGCCGCGGCCGAGCCGATCCATATCGCCAACCTGTTCGAGCGCACCGTCCGGACGACCTCGCTTCAGGAATATGCCGGATTCGGCAAGCCCTCCGACTGAGATCCCGGCTGACCCACCCCGCTCCCTCCTCCGGCGAAACGCGCTCCAATTCCCTCCCTGCCATGACCTCTTTCCTTCGTCCCTCCCTTGCCGCCGTCGCGCTGCTCCTCGCGCACTTGGTGGCCGCACAAACCCCGGTCACCCTCGTGCACACGCTGCCGGCGGATCTCTCGAGCCTGAAGACCAATGTCAAAACCGACGCGGGCGAGATTTACGGGCCCAAGGGCACCCTGCTCCCCGATCTCGGTGCGGGAGTCGAGTTGCCCGAGGCCCCGGAGGTCGTGGCCGATGAACCGTTCGAAGCGGTGAAACTTTCCCTCCGCCGGTTGCCGGTGCCCAAGCCGTCGAACCTGGCTGACTTCGTCGCCGACGAGAAGGCGGCACTCGTCCTGGGTAAGGCGTTGTTCTGGGACATGCAGGTGGGTAGCGACGGCGTGATGGCGTGTGCCAGCTGCCACTTCCATGCCGGTGCCGACAACCGCTCCCGCGCCCAGCTGAGCCCGGGGCTTCTGCGCGTTTCCGCGACCGGCACGAGCAGCCCGGATAACACCTTTCAGACCGGCACCACGACGCGCCAGCTCCAGCCCGAAGATTTTCCCTTTCACAAACTTCGCTCGCCGGATAACCGCGATTCAGCGGTTTTGCGCGACTCCAACGACGTCGTGGGCTCGCAGGGCGTCTCCAACTTTCGTTTTCGCGGGCTCGTCGCCGATGACGGCGTCGTCAAGGAATGGAATTCCTCCGTGAACGACAAGGTCTTCACCTCGGGGTCCAGCAATCTGCGCCGCGTCACTCCGCGCAATGCGCCGAGCGTGATCAACGCGGTGTTTAATGTGCGCAATTTCTGGGACGGCCGGGCCCAGCGCGTGTTCAACGGCGTCAACTCGTGGGGTGGGCGGGACGCCGGCGCCTTCGTCTGGCGGTCGTCCGCCCCGGGCCTGCTCGCCAAGGTCAAGATCGCCCTCGACCGCTCCAGTCTGGCTTCGCAGGCCGTCGGCCCCGCCCTCTCCAGTTTCGAAATGTCGTCGGCCGGCCGGGAATTTCCCGATCTGGGCAAACGCCTCCTGCCATTGCGGCCCCTCGCCAATCAGCGGGTGCACGCCTCCGACAGCGTCCTCGCGTCCCGCGCGGCGACCCGGGGCGGACTCACCACCACGACCTACGCCGAGCTGGTGCGCGCGGCGTTTCGCAAGGAATGGTGGCAGGGCACGGGCGTGATTAGCGACGACGGCTCGGTCCTTGAGCCCGAAAAGCAGGAGGCCCGCCGGGTGGCCGCCACCAACGGACGCGAAAAACTGGACGACGACGACGCCAAGTTTCTCACGACTTCCTCTTTCTCCACCTACTCCCAAATGGAGGCGAACTTCAGCCTCTTTTTCGGTCTGGCGATCCAGATCTATGAGTCGACTTTGGTCTCGAACGACGCGCCGATCGACCGTTATGCCGAAGGGGATACGAAGGCTTTGACGCCTCTCCAACTGCAGGGTTTGGGACTGTTCAACAAGAAAGCCCGCTGCGCCTCTTGCCATGCCGGGGCCACCTTTACGGCTGCGGCACTCGTCGAGGCGACGGAGCAGCGCGTCGAACTCGGCGATCTCATCCCCAAATCCCTCGGCGTCTATGATGCCGGTTTCTACAACATCGGAGTTCGCCCCATCCTCGAAGATATCGGGGTCGGCGCCCGCGACCCCTGGGGCAAGCCCCTGGCTGAATCCCGCTTGATCTCGCTCAGTCGCAGCGCCCGGGCGGCCCTCACCGGCTATGATGAATTCTTCTTCCAGTTCCCGACCGATATCGTGCTCGGTTACGGCTTTTTCAAGACCCCCAGTCTGCGCAATGTCGAGCTGACGGCGCCGTATTTCCATAACGGCTCACAAGCGACCTTGGAACAGGTCGTTTCCTTCTACAACCGCGGCGGTGACTTCCGCGAGTGGGGCCACAACGAGGCGGTGCGGCCGCTCAACCTCACCGCGGCTGAGCAGGCGGCGTTGGTGGCGTTCCTCAAATCTCTCACCGACGACCGCGTCCGCTACGACCGCGCGCCGTTCGACCATCCCCAACTCTTTATCACTAACGGACCGAAATCCACCAACGGCGACACGGCCTCCGACACCTTGATCGAAATTCCCGCAGTCGGCGCCGCCGGCGGGGCGGGCCGCAAGAACTTCCTCCAGTAGCTTGGTGCTGCTCGGGCCGGCTGAGACCCCTGCTCCTGAGCGCTATGTTTAACCCCTCGCCACCCCGACGATGTTTTTTGACGAGCACTTCCACTGGATGGCGACAGCCTTTGATGCGGCCGTGCCCATCCCGGTGGGGACCGATCCGGGCAAACTCGAGGATACCACGACGACGGTTATTGTCATGATGGCGCTCGAGGCTGCCTTTTCGAGCGGCGCCGAAAAAGGGGCGGCCCCCCCCATCGTTTTCGCCCGCATTCGGATCAATTTGAGGGTGGTGCCCTACGCGGGCGACTACGTGTTGGAGACCCCCTACAGAACCTATACGTTTAAGGGACTCGTCGCCGGTCAGCGGCTTTTTTATCGGGACGACTCCGGGATCGCGCCGGCTCCGGAAGGCTTCGGGGAGCCCCGGTTCGGTCCGATCGGCCCATCTCTCTGGCGGGCCGACTCTCCGGGCGGCGTCGAGCTGCCCCCGCTGCCATTGGCCGGCCGCTCTGATGCGGGCGACGCGGGTGGGACCCAGCCGGTGACGGGCAGCCCGCTGGGTAAGAACTTCGTTCGGCTGACGGGCCCCCACGGCTTCGTTTGGTTTCAGGACCAACTCAGCGAGACGGGTCGGTTTAAGACCGGCCCGATTCCGAGCGAAATCAACCTGACCCGGGCGTCCAAGTATGACGCTCCGGTCGATGTGCGCCTCGACGTATTCGCGAAAGGGACACCCGCCTTGCCGCCGCGCCTGCGCGGTGAAGCGCAGGCGCCCCGGAAGCAGCCGAGGATGACGTGCGATCCTGTCCCGCCGCGGGTCAACGCGATCACCGGCCAGCTGTCGGTCCCCACGGGCGTCGACGGCACGTTGCTGAGCAATCACGCTCCCCTGGGTGTGTCCTATTACCCGCAGTCGATCAGCGGTGGCACGACCTTGCCGGCCGCGCTCACCGGCGGCGCCGATGCGGGTTTGGCCTCCGCGGTGCCCGTCATCAGCACTGTGGTGGTCACCAAGGCGGATTATTCCAACGTCACCAAGACGCTGACGGTGGCTGCGGCCACGGCCAATCTCAACTCGCCGGCGACCTTCCGCCAGCCCGGCGTCGCAGGGAAGGTCTCCAAGCGGACCTTTACCGTGTCGCTTTAGGTGTCCGATTGCCATCGATGGTTGGTATTTGATTTAGCCCGACAACAGGCCTGGGCCGTGGAGCGGGCCAGAATTGCGCTGGCCGCGAGGGCGGCGGGTTTGCGGGTGGAGCGAGGTGTGATTGATCTAACGTCCGCGCCATCAGCCCCCCGTAGCGGCGAGCGCCAGCGAGCCGATCAATAGCGAGTGGACAGATGACCACTCGCTGGCGCTCGCGGCTACCGGGTAAATCAAAGTCTGAAGCTTTTGGGCGATTGATCTAACGTCCGCGCCATCAGCCCCCGTAGCGGCGAGCGCCAGCGAGCCGATCAACAGCGAGTGGACAGATGACCACTCGCTGGCGCTCGCGGCTACCTGGCAAATCAACGTCTGAATCTTTTGCGCGATTGATATAACGTCCGCCTCATCAGCCCCTGTAGCGGCGAGCGCCAGCGAGCCGATCAACAGCGAGTGGACGGATCACCACTCGCTGGCGCTCGCGGCTACCCCGCAAATCAAAGTCTGAATTATTTGGGCGATTGATATTACACCTCGCGCACGACACGATTCACTTCGGCGAGGCTGACGATGTTTTGCTGCGCTTTGTGCAGGGCGGCCGCCCGCAGCGTCACCATTGGTTCCACGGCTTGCAGCTCCGCATACGAGAGATATTCGTGCGTCAGAATATACCGCTTCACCGCTGGCGTGATGGGCAAACACTCGAACACCCCGGTGCGTCCGGCCTGGCCGGTGCGCAGGAGACGCTGGGCGACGACCAGGTGCAAGGCACTGAGCAATTCGTAGCGCGCAATGCCCATGTGCGCGAGACGATTGACGGCCTCCAGCGCGCTCGAGGCATGCAGCGTGGACAACACCAAGTGGCCCGTCTGTGCCGCCTGAATCGCAATCTCCGCGGTTTCGCGATCGCGGATTTCGCCGATCATGATCACGTCCGGGTCTTGCCGGATCAGGCTGCGGAGGATGCGGGCAAAGGTCAGATTGAGTTTGGCGAAGACCGGAACCTGATTGATGCCGGGCAAGGTGATTTCCACCGGGTCTTCGATGGTCGCGATGTTGCGCGTGTTTTTGTTCAACGCGTTCAGCGCGCTGTAGAGCGTGGTGCTCTTGCCGCTGCCGGCGGGGCCGGTGACCAAAATCAAACCGTTCGGTTGCTCGATCGCTTGGGTGAACTGGTCGCGTTGGCTTTCCTGAAAGCCGAGTTCGGTGAACGTGTGAATGTGCGCCTTGGGGTCGAGCAGGCGCAGGACAATTTTTTCGCCGTGCGCGGTCGGGCACGTGCTCACGCGGATGTTGAGGAGATGGGCCGCTTTGACGGCGAAGGAAATGCGGCCGTCCTGCGGCACGCGCTGCTCGGCAATATCCAGCTCCGCCATCACCTTGAGTTGGGTATTGATGCGGCTGGCGTGGTGGGGCGCGCCCAGAAAAATCGAGCGCAACATGCCGTCCTGCCGCATGCGAATATGGTAGTTGGTCTCACCCGGTTCGAAATGCAGATCCGACGCCTTCTGTTCATACGCGTAGAGGATCACGACACTGATGTGGACGATTTCCGTGAAGGGCAGGGGCTCCGGATTCATGCGCGGTGGGAAAAGAAGAAACGGTGGCCGGGTCTCGTCGTGAACGGAGGTGCCTGGGTTTCGTCGCAAGACCGATTCAAATTCGGTTTTAAGGTGGGCCTAACGGGCTGGGTGGCAGGAGCCTGCTTGCAGGCGAGGTTTTCGTCCTGAATCGCTCGCAAGCGAGCTCCTACAAAGACCGTCGTTTTGTTCATCTCGAAGGCAACCCGGACTCAGGCCCCGGGCAGGCCACCGGTGCGTTTGGCGAACAGATCGGGGTGGCGCGCGCGGCTCAGCGCGGTGTCGCGCGTGATTTTGCAGCGGAGGTAGAGATCGTGGAGCGACGAGTCGAGGAGCACCATGCCCTCGCGGGTGCCGGTTTGCAGGCAGTTGTCGAGGTGGTGAAACTGACTTTCGCGAATCGTGTTACGAACGGCGGTGTTCGCGATGAGGAGCTCGCAGGCGAGGGCGCGGCCACCGTCCACCGAGGGCAGGAGATCTTGCGAGATGACGCCCTGCAGGGTGTTGGCCAGCTGCATGATAATCTGGCGCTGCGCATTGCCCTCGAAGGTGCCGACGATGCGCTCGAGCGCCTGCGCGGTCGTGGAGGAATGGAGCGTGGCGAGCACGAGGTGGCCGGTCTCGGCGGCAGTCATGGCCGTGGTAATGGCGGCGTGGTCGCGCATCTCGCCGACGACGATGACGTCGGGGTCTTGGCGCAGGGAGTGGAGGAGGGCATGGCCGAAGGAGCGCGTGTCGGTGAGGACTTCCTGCTGCACGATAATGGCGCGGTTGTTCTCATGCACGAACTCGATGGGGTCCTCGATCGTGACGATTTTGCAGCGACGCTCCTGATTGATCAGATTGACGAGGTAGTTGAGCGTGGTGGTTTTGCCGGAGCCGGTGGCACCGGTGACCAAGATCAGGCCGTTGCGCTTGCGGGCGAGGTCATCGATTTTCGGTGGCAGGCCGAGCTCGTCGCGGGTGTAAATGCGCGTGCCACAAAAACGAATACTCAGCTCCGGGACGCCGTTACGGCGGTAGAGCGTCACCCGCATGCGGCCGACGGTGGGATGGTGGAGCGAGATGCAGAGCTCCCAATCGCGCTCAAAGACTGCTTGTTGGGTGGGGTTGAGCAGGGTGTTGACGAGGTCGGAGGTCTCCGCGGCGGTGAGCACATCGGAGTCGGTCACGATGATTTCGCCATTGATCCGCAGCGTTGGCGGGAGACCGACGATCAAGTGCAGATCGGAGGCGCGCTCGGCGGCAACGCGGAGGAAGAGGCGGTCGAGTTGGGGCGTCATGCAAAGAGGTTTTTCACCCGGCGGAAGAGGGAGTTGCCACCGGAGAGGCGGGCGGCCTCGGCGGAAATCAGTTCCAGCCCGGGATGGAGCGGATCGAGGAGGCGGGCTTGCGCCAGTGATTCACGGGCGCGCACACCGTTGCCGAGCCCGATCTGGCACTGGCCGGCTTGCAACCAGGCCACGGCCCGCTCGGGGGCGAGTTCGGTGGCTTGTTGAGCGTAGTGGAGACCTTGCGCAAAACTGCGGTGAAAGCTGTGAATGCGGGAGGCCTGCCAGCGATGCACCCAATCGCCGCGGCCCAACGTCAGGGCTTGTTCGAAACAATACGTGGCGCGGTCCTCGCCGCGCGCGAGCAGCACATCGCCGCGGGCCAGCCAGACATAGGGAGTGTTGCCGCGTTCCTCAATGGCACCGTCGGAAAACGCGAGGGCGCCGTCGAGGTCGGCCATGCGCGCGTGGACGACCGCTTTGGCGGCGAGCAGGTCCGGATGAATGGGAAAACGTTCGAGCGCTTTGTCCGCCCACAGGCGGGCTTCCCGCAATTCACCCAGCTCGACGAGCATGCGGACTTGGGCGGTCCACGCGTCCTGGTTGGCGGCGTTGTATTCGAGGACCTTCGAGTAGGCGCGCAGGGCCAAGTCGAAACGCCCGCGGTAAAACAGGTCGTGCGCTTCGGCCACGTAGTAAGCTTCATCTTT
>CAMBVX010000245.1 GCA_945871085.1 Opitutus sp. GAS368
GGTACCGCGCCCTCCGCGAATACCGCGATGCGTTTCCCAATCTCGTCGTCGTCCGCAAAACCGACGACTTCCCTGACCTCACCGCCGCCATCGAGAAAAGCATTCCCGCCGCCGACCGCGCCCAAACTCGCGCCGCTCCCCTCGTCCGCACGCACGCCGCATCCACCTGGGCGATGGCCGCCCCCGGTTCCGCGTATCTTGTCTACTCCCTCGTCGGCGAACCCGTCGAACTCGACCTCACCGCCGATCGCGCGACCTACACCGTCGCTTGGCTCGACTCAGCAACCGCCGAACTTCGCTCAGTCACCACGCCGATCGCCGGTGGAAAAAGCGTTACCCTCACTCCACCTGCCAGTGGCACCGCCGACGCCAAACGGCCGTGGGTCGCTTGGTTGACGCGCCGTCCCTAGCGTTCACTCCAGAAAGTCGCCGTGCTTTTCACGGAACGTCGGTTTCCCAGCCGCCGCTGCGCCGGGCTGCAAATCGAGCGCTAGGCAAGCGGCCCCCTTTTCACGGAACGGCGGTTTCCCAACCGCCGCTGCGCCGGGTGGCAAATCGAGCGCCAAGCCGGGCGCTTGGAAAGCGCCCCCCGTCGGCCGATGCTCCCTGAACCGACAATCGGGAGATGCGCCCAATGGGTGCTCACCACGATGGAAAATATTCTCCACGTTCCAACGCGAGGTTGGCGCCGTGATGATTCACGAGCGAAAACCCGCCGTGCTCGGGGTCGATTGCCCCGCACTCAATCGGTCAAAAACCTCGGAACCGCGCGCTTTCTCAAGCTCTCGCTTGTGTTAGACGAAGTGACGCCTACGTTCCGCCACTCATCACATGAATCCCCCTGGAATCGCAAAATTGGTCGGAGTCGGCCTACTGATCTTCGTCGCCGTCATCATGGCGTCGTCCGGCACCTTCGTCGTGAAGCCCGGCTATCGCGGCGTCGAGGTAACGATGGGCGAGGTGTCGCGCGCCTTCAAACCGGAGGGCTTCGGCCTGAAGGCGCCGTTCATCACCACCATCACGCAGATCTCCATCCGCCAGCAAACCGCCGAAGACAAAGCCGAGTGTTATTCGTCGGACCTCCAACAAATCACCGTCGATCTGAAAGTGCTGTTCCGCATTCCCGAAGCTTCGGTCGTAAAACTCTTCCAAGACTACTACGGTGATCCGTTCCAAAGCCTCGTCGCGCCACGCGTGCAGGAGGCCTTGAAGGAAGTCGCTGCGTTGCAAAGCGCCGAGCAAATCGTGAAGAATCGCGAACAGATCAAGACACGCACACTCGAAATTGCAGCCCGCAAACTCGGCCAACTCCTCGTGATCGAGGACATCGTGATTCAAAATATCGCGCTCACGAAGGAACTGGAACACGCCATCGAAGCCAAGATGGTCCAGGAGCAGGAGGCCTCGAAATCCAAGTACTTCCAGCAGCGCGTGCAGATCGAAGCCGACACCGCGATCATCCGTGCCAAGGGCGAAGCCGAATCGATCATGATCCGCGGCGACGCGCTCAAGAAAAACCCCGCCTTTGTCGATCTCCAGATCGTCGACAAATGGGACGGAATCACGCCGGCCATCATCGGCGGCGGCGACAAGGTCATGCTCACGTTGCAAGACATCGAACGCCTCAAGTCCCAAAAATCCAATGTCCCAGCCCTATCACAACCGGCCGCTGCGAAAAGTCCCGTCCGACGCTGAACCCATGAATCCTCTCCTTGTCTCCAAGCTGATCGGCATGGCCGCCATGACCTTTGTGCTGCTGATCCTGTCCAGCGCCGCCACCTACGTGATCGAGCCCGGCACCCGTGGCCTCAAAGTCACGCTCGGCAAAACCGCCGACGGTTTTTTACCCGAAGGCTTCGGCTTTAAGGCCCCGTTCATCACCAGTATCGTCACGATCAATGTACGGCAACGGACGCAGACGGTGAAGGCCGATTGTTTTTCCTCCGATCTTCAACAGGTAAAAATCGATCTCCGGGTCCTTTACCGCGCGCCCGAGTCGTCAGTCGTGCAGATTTATCGCGAGTTCGCTGGCGATCCTTTCGACAGCCTCATCGCCCCGCGAGTGCAAGAGGCCATCAAGGAAGTGACCGCGCTCTACACGGCCGAGCAGATCGTGAAGAGCCGCGAAGAGATCAAGAGAAAGGCCATCACGGCTGCGGATAAGAAAATCGGCAATCTGCTCGTCGTTGTGGATATCGTGGTGCGGGACATCAATCTCTCACCTGAACTGGAGAAGGCGATCGAAGCCAAGATGGTCGCGGAACAGCAGGCCAACCAAGCGCGCTTCACCCAGATCCAAACCCAAGTCGAAGCCGAGACCGCCGTCATCAGCGCCAAAGGTGAAGCCGAGGCCATTCGCGTCCGCGGTGAGGCCCTCCGGCAAAGTCCGGCGTTTCTGCGGTGGAAAATTGTCGAGCGCTGGAACGGTCGCTCACCGATGGTCGTGCCCTCCGGCCCGGAAAATTCCGGTGCTGCGCTCTTGCTGCCGATCGGCCCGGCTGAGATGCCAGTGGTGCCATGACGCCACGGAAACGCGCCTTCTTCCAGTTCCTCAGTTTGATTCTCGTCGGTCTCGCGCTCGTCTTTTTCTTCCCGCGCGCGGCCGCCTTCGCAGAAATGGCCGCGCGTGAGCTGCGCTACCTCTGGTGGGTCGTCTTGTTGGTCGCACTCGCCGTTTGGTTGATCTGGGGCGTCGGTCGCCGCCCCAAGGACTGACGGCTGCGACGTTCCGCCGGCGCTTACTGCTGGCGAATCGTTTAGGAGGCCGTCCGGCGGACGATGTCGCACCCAAGCACCCGGATTTCCTGAGTCCCAGACTCACACGAACGTCATCAGAGATTTTGACCTGTCCATTGTCGCCCGCCCCTCGCCGGCGCGCGGAGCGCCCGCCAGAGGACCGCCAACCAAAGTCCACAACCTATCAGACGTTGGTCTGACACCTTCTCGCGCTCCGCCGGTGAACCCGTGTTCGCTTCTCCCCTGGGCGCCAATGAGGTCGGCAGCGCGTCGCCTCAGCCCCAGCCTAGTAAAGCAAATACGCCTTCCGCTCCGCGCGAAACATCTCCTCACCTGGTTTCCATCCTGCGACGATTTCGGCCGCCGATTTTCCATTCTGCAACGCCAGCCGCGTCGCATCCGTGCCGTTCACCTTGTCGAACATATCAAACTTCTTGTTCGCCTTCACCGCCTCCGCAAACACGTCGCGCCCCGCCACCTGCTTGAGCGCCTCCAGCGCGTAGTAGTTGATTGCCGTCAACGGCGCATTCGCCGGATCCGTGAAATACACCTGCACCCCGCCGACGATCTCGTCCTTGTAGGCCGCGTAGTACGGTTTGTAGGTGAGCGGACGAAACTTCACCCCCGCCAAGCCGTAGCCGTTCAGCTTCTCCGCGAGCGCGTGCGGATTCACCTTGGGCATCCCGACACACTCGAAGGGCAAGGTGTAGCCCACGCCGATACTCACATTGCCAATCTCGCCGATCATGCCCGTCGCCACTTGAAACAGCGGCGAGTCCCCGCGCGGCACGTGCGGCGACGCCGGCACCCAGGGCAACCCCGTGTCCGCCCACACCATCGTGCGCTGCCAGCCCCGCATCGGCACCACCGTGAGTTTGCACGCCTGCTTGATCCAACCGCGCGCGTTGATCATCCGCGCGAGCTCACCGCACGTCATGCCATAAACATAAGGCACATCCCACTGGCTCACGAACGACCGTAATTTTTCCTGCTCCACGAGCGTGCCTTCGACGCGCACCCCACCGAGCGGATTCGGCCGGTCGAGCACGACAAACTCCACGCCCGCCTCGCCGCACGCCTCCATCGCAAGCCCCATCGTGCTGACAAACGTGTAGGAGCGGCACCCCGTGTCCTGCAAATCGTAGACCACCACATCGAGCCCCTTGAGCATCGCGACCGTCGGCTTACGCGTCGCCCCGTAGAGCGAGTGCACCGGCAGCCCCGTGCGCTCATCCGTGCGACTCTCGATCTTGTCGCCCGCCGGCACATCGCCGTAAATTCCGTGCTCCGGCCCAAACAACGCCACGAGTTTCACCGCCGGCGCCGCGCGCAACACGTCCAGCGTCGTCTCCAATTTCCGGTTCACACCCGAGGGATTAGTGATGAGCCCCACGCGCTTCCCCGCGAGTTCCTTGAAGCCACCCGCCGCGAGCACCTCGTTGCCGAGCATGACCGCGTTTTTTATCTCCGCCGCTCGTCCGACGACCGCCCCCATCGTCAGCCCGCTCATCAAGCTCACCGCCGCAACCGTTCTGGAAAAAAAGACCATCGCCCTTTCTAAACGCCTCTTTTTCGCTGCACACGCCGAAAACTCCCGCCTGCCCACTCTTTCACGATTGAGCCGACGCTCTCCGCTCCGCCACGCTTCGCCCCGACCTCACCCTTCTATGTCGCGCCTCCGCTTTCTCTTTCTCCCCCTCTTCTCTTCCAGTCTCTCCCTCTGCCCCTTTCTCTGCGGAACCCTCACCCTTTTCCTCGCGACGAGCTGCCTCCACCGCCCCGGCACGCCCGCTGCACGCACCGGTGACGAAATCATCGTCGCCGGCCAATTCTTTCACACCGGCACGCGTGTGATCACGTGGCTCGATCCGCAGGGCTACGATGCCTACCGCACCGAGCGCCGCTTCTCCCCGCTCGACGACAGCGGTTTCGAAAAATCCAAAGAGACCGTCAAAGACCTCAAGTCGCCCGCGCGCTACGGCCTCCGCCGCGATCCCTCGCTCACGCCCGCCGACCTCGAGCGCATCCGCGGCGGCGGCTGGGATCTGCCCACGTTGCGCAACGTCGTCGATCAATTCGTCATGCACTACGACGTCTGCGGCATTAGCAAAACCTGCTTCAACGTCCTCCACGATCACCGCGGCCTCAGCATCCACTTCATGTTGGATATCGACGGCACGATCTACCAGACACTCGACCTCAAGGAACGTGCCTTCCACGCCACGACCTCCAACACCCGCTCCGTCGGCGTCGAGATCGCCAACATGGGCGCCTACCCGCCCGGCAACATGACAGTGCTCGATACCTGGTATCAACCCGATGCCACTGGCCGCCCCACGATCACGATTCCGGCCGCGATCAAAGACCCGATGATCTACACGAAAAACTTCGTCGGCCATCCCGCCCGCCCCACTCCCGTGCGCGGCACCATCCAGAACACCGACCTCGTTCAATACGATCTCACGCCGCAGCAATACGCCGCCCTCACCAAACTCACCGCCGCCCTCTGCAAAGTGTTTCCCAAAATCAACTGCGACTACCCGCGCGATGCATCCGGCAAACTCATTCCGGGCAAACTCCCCGACGAAACCCTCAAGACCTACGGCGGCGTCCTCGGCCACTATCACATCCAGACGAACAAGACCGACCCCGGCCCGGCCTTTGACTGGGACCGCGTCATCGACGGCGCCCGCGCCGAGCTCCGTCTCGCGCCGATTTCGCCCCGCTAACCGCACCAAATCACTACGCGCCCCGCACTGCACCTTTCACCGCCATTGGGTCATAATGGTGCCAAACTCATCGTCACCGCAGCCCACGCCGGCTACTTCCACGCCAACTCCGCCCCCCCCTACGGCTCCAATCCCGGCAAATACCCAACGACCACGCGCACACCGCGCCGGGAAGAAATAGATGAGCCGTCCGCCGGCTTGACCCAACCGAAACGCATCCTAAATTAGCCAGATGAAATACGGCATTACTTTGGTGGAGTCGGACGAGGGCTGGGCCGTATGGTGCGATTCGCTTGCCGGCTGCTGCTCACAAGGAGCCACCCGCGCCGAGGCGCTGGAGAATATCCGTGAAGCGATCACGGAATACCTCGCCGCCAAATCCGCCGAAATCCAAGGGGACAGCGACGTCCGCTCTGTGCAGCACGAAGAAGTCTTCGTCTGAGCCATGCCCAAAATACCCGGCATTGGGCAAAAAGACGCTGTTCGCGTGCTGGAAAAGCGAGGGTTCCGAGTGGTTAGGCAGGGCAAGCACCTGACACTTTCGAACGGAGCGATCATGGTGCAGGTGCCCCGGCACACGACGATCAACGCCTTTACCATGGGTTACATCGCACGCGTTGCGGGACTCTCTCCCGAGCAATTTCGCGAGCTGCTTTGACCGACAGGAGCAAGCCCTCAGCCTCCCCGGGACGCGCAAGCACCTTCAATGCTCCCTCTGGAAGTCCATTTTCATGCGGATCGCTCGTGCAGCGTTACCGGCGTAGGCCTCCTCGCCCGCGCCTCACTTCCCCGCAATCATCCGCAGCAACTCTGCCTCGTCGATCACCGCCACCTTGAGCGTCCGCGCCTGCTCCCGCTTCACGCCCGCCTCCGTCCCCGCGACGACGTAGTCCGTCCGCGCACTCACGCTCCCCGTCACCTTCCCTCCCGCGGCCTCGATCTTCGCCGTGGCCTGCGCCCGCGAAAGCGTCGGCAATGTCCCTGTCAGAACGAACGTTTTTCCTGCCAACGCGCGCCCACCAACTTCGACGTCCACCACGGTCGGCCGCAATCCCACGGCGACCAATTCCGCCACCACCGCCCGGTTTCTCGGCTCCGCGAAATACGCCGCCGCCGCACGCACTGCGCTCGAAGCGCCCGCCGGAGCCGCCGCATCGCCCAGCGCCACCACGGCCGCCAAACTCCCGCACTCGCGCGCCAACTCCTTCGCGGCCACCGCACCCACCTGCGGAATCCCGAGTCCATAAAGCACCCGCGCTAACTCCGCTCGCTTGCTCGTCTCGATCGCCGCCAGCACTCGCTCGGCCGACTTGCTCACGTTTTTTCCCAGCGCCGCCACGTCCTCACGCCGCAACCGATAGAGATCGGCCAACTCCTTCACTACCCCGCGCTCCACCAACGCCTCGACCATCACCGGCCCAAGCCCCTCGATATCGACACCCGCCTTCGAGGCAAAATGCTCAATCCTCCGTCGTAGTTGCGCCGGACACGCCGCACCCGGACAACGCACCGCCACCTCGCCTGTCCGCTGCACGAGGGCGGTGCCGCACGCCGGGCACGCCGTCGGAAATACAAACGCCACCGCCTCCACTGGCCGCCGCGCGCGATTTACACCCACAAGTGCCGGAATGATCTCCCCCGCCTTTTCGACATAAACAAAATCCCCCACGCGCAGATCCCGCCGCGCGATCTCGTCGCGATTATGCAACGTCGCCCGCGCCACCTTCGACCCCGCGAGTGCCACCGGTTCCAACTCCGCCACCGGCGTCAAAACTCCGGTGCGCCCCACTTGAAGCGTGATCGCGCGCAGCCGCGTCTCCGCCCGCTCCGGCGCAAATTTGTAGGCCACCGCCCACCGCGGCGCACTTTCCCCAACACCCAGTTCCCGCTGCCACTTCAACTCATCGACCTTCACCACGGCCCCATCCGTCGGAAACGCGAACCCCGCCCGCGCCTGCTCGACCGCCTGCACCGCTCGCCACAGCGCGTCCGCGCCGACCCCCGGCCACACCTCGCCCACACCCGGCAGGCCCCACGCCCGAATTTTTCCATGCAATCCGCGCTGCGTCGTCGGCACCGCCGTGATCGGCTCGCACGCACCGATCCCATAAAACACCACCGCGAGTCCCCGTCTCGTCACCTCCGCTGGATCGAGCTGCCGCAGCGTGCCCGCCGCGAGATTGCGCGGATTCGCAAACCGCACCTCACCCGCCGCCTCGCGCTCCGCATTCACCCGCTGAAATTCCGCGAACGGCACATACACCTCGCCGCGCACCTCAATCACCCCCGGCATCACGTCCGCACCCGCGCCCGGCTCCGGGACTCGCAGTGTCCGCAGCAGCCCCGTGATCGCCAGCACGTGCCCGGTCACGTCGTCGCCCTCGACTCCGTTCCCCCGCGTGACCGCCCGCACCAGTCGTCCTTGCTCAAACGTGACACTCACCGCCAGCCCGTCGAACTTCGGCTCAACCACAAATGCGACTTCCCTGCGCCCCGTCGCCTTCGCCACGCGCGCCGCAAACGCCCGCAGTTCCGCCTCCGTGTAAGCTTTCTCCAAACTCATCATCCGCTCGCGATGCCGGTAAGTCTTAAATAACCCGCTCCGATCATCGCCCACCTCCGCCACCACCGGCACCTCACGCGCAACTTCCGGAAACGTCTGCTCCCACTCCCGCAGTTTTCGTTTCAACGCATCGTAGTCTCCATCGCTGATCTCCGGCGCCGCCTGCCGATGGTAAAGCGCATCATGCCGCGCAATCTCGGTGCGCAGCGCAGCAATCTCCTCACGCGCCGACGACGGTGTCATCACCGCCGGCACGACTTGAGCCTCGGCCCCGGCCAAGACCAATCCGACCACCCAAAGCCCCGCCCGGAGATGACGGAAAAAATTCTCAGCTGCCAAAAAAACACGCACGGCCATGGGGGAAAGTAGCGGCCACGATGCGACTCGCACCGCTTGACGCAAGTCCGCCCACGTCACGCCAGTGGACGGCTGATGCCACGTTGCGTTCAAGATAAGCTTAACCGGCTCGGGGGTAGGAAAGTTTTTTCGGCGAAACCGCGGAATCGAGTAAAGCACAACGTGGAGCGTTCCCACGCGCGGTGGAGCGTGGGGCCAGACAGCAGCGGGGCGCTCTAGCGTCGGTTCAGGCCGCAGGTGCGCCGGCCGGGCGCAGCAGGGCGTTGAGGCAGATCACGGGTTTGCGGGCGACGGCGATGTAGGCGAATTTAGCCGGTTTACCGCGTGCGTGGAGTTGTGGGTAGTGGGGACGGAGGACGTTGTTCCAACGCGCGGTATCCAACCCGCAGCGACAACAGCGCATTGAAAGAGCACGCGCCGGGCGGGGGAGCGACCATGTTGGATGGGGCGCACGCCGCGCAGGTGACCGGAGTCCCAGGGCAGCGGGCCGAGCCCGGGGAGCTTGGCGATCTTGCGACGGTTGCAGGCGCCCTGTTCAGGCAAGTAGGCGAGCAACTGCAGGGCGCTGAGCGTGCCGACGCCGACGGTCAGGCACAGGTTTTGCACCCGCTCCTGCCAGTTGGTCCCGGCGCGGTCGAGCCACTCGTCCAGCTGCCGTTCGAGCGCGCACTGGAGCGTCGGCAACGCGCGGAACAGCGCGCGCAGTTCGCGCCGCGCGGCCGGGGCAACCAAGTGGTCGCGGTGCCGGTGCGCGCTGATGTCCGCCACCATGGCCGCGCGGACCATCAGCAGGTCGAGCAGCGCCTGCCGCGCGAGCGTGGGCGGCAGGTCAGGGGCGGCTGGCGTTCCGTACTGAGTCGCCGGAGGATCGCCGCGTCGAGCGCGTCAGTCTTTTCCAGTTTGCCGAGACTGCGGGCGTAGGCGCACACGCGTGCGCGGGATTGATGAGAGGTTATCGATAAATCGGGCCTGGCCCAATTGGATCGGTCAGTGTGAGCTCATGGACTGGTGACCCTCCCCACCGGCCGCAGTGGAGCACCTCGCAAGCGAATCACCGAACTTCAAAGTCATTCGAATTCTGCCACTGAATCCGGGCAGCGTAAACGCTGTTGTCCGCGCCGCGCGCGTTGTCGACCGGGATGATGAGTTGCGGGCTGAAGGTCTGCATCCACTCCGCCACGGTCACCCACGTTTCATCGGGACTTACTTCGGTCACGCCGAAGTTTCCCAACCGCGCGCCGCGATCCGGAACGAGGATGCGCTCCGTGGAGCGCCGCACCGCGAGTTTTTCCGGGTCGATTTGGGCGATGAACAACGGCGCCCGGTGACGAATGACATGGTCATTGCTGGCGCCCTTGCGGGTGTAAACAAGGAACAATCCATCACGGTGCGTCACCCAGTGCTGCTGAGTGTTGTACGTTCCCAACTCCGTTCCGTCGTCCCACGTCCAGACGCGCGGAGTGTCGAAGTTCAGGCCGTCAGCGCTGGTGGCGACGTAACCGGCTTTGTCGTTGCGCAACGTGAGGAAATACCGGCCGCCGAAGCGAGCGAGGGACGGCTCACCGAAACCGCGCCCTCCTTTGAACGTCAAAGGATTCCCATGTTCGTGTGCGGTCAGGGTAGCGCCGTCGAAACGACAGCGCAGGACCCGTGTGTAATGGTCCGGGTTACCCTTCAATTTGCCGTAGACCGGCAGCAAGATGTCTCCGTTCGGCAAATCGACGCGCTGCACCGAGCCGGCCCCCGAATTGAAGGAATACGATTCGTCGATCAGCGGGAGCGTTGTCCAAGCGGTCCAGGTACGCCGCTCGGCATCGTAAACCGAATAAACCGTTTGCCGCGGCATCGTGCCATCCACCCGGTTGTTAGTATAACGCACGGTGTGTCCAATTCCCAGCAGCTTGCCGCTCTTCGCGTGCCACTTCGGCCAGAAATCGCTCGCCGCCACGATGACCCCGTTGGGTTCGTCGCGTCGCCCCAGGGTATCGGTGTGCTCGTAGGGCCCCATCCACGCGCGACCCAAATCGTTCGTCCTCATTTCGGTCA
>CAMBVX010000246.1 GCA_945871085.1 Opitutus sp. GAS368
CCGAGGCCTGTCGGCTCGCTGGCGCTCGCCGCTACGAAAGTTGAGTGCAGACCACATGGTGGGATTGGTCAAATGCCCCGGAGCTTGCTCCGCCGATGTTTACTCCCGGTGGGTCTGACACCCCGGAGCTCGCTCCGGCTTGGTTTGGAAATGTGGGGGCGAGCTTGTTCGCGACGTTTGGCGAACGAGTCGCGAGCAAGCTCGCTCCTACAAAACCAATCGGATTTGCCGCGAATGCCCCGGAGATATCTATGGCGGACGGTTGCGGGAATCGCGCGGTCGCTCCGGGCGGCCGGGCCGGAGTATCCGTCGTTGCGAACGTGCGCGCGTCGCGCGGCAGGCCAGCTGGCCGGCGGTTTTGCTGAGCACGCTTGGTCCGCGGTCACACCGCAACATCGGCTGCCAGCAGGTTTCTGCCTGCGCAGGTATTTCAGCCGCGCCCCACGCGCCCCACGCGCCGGTTACTGCCGGTTAAACCGGTGGACGCGCCCGAAGAGGCTGTATTCGGAAACAAAAATATCGCCGCGCTCGTTGAAGGCGACGCCGTGCGGGGCGTTGACGATGCCGAGCCGCCACCGGTCGGGGCCCATCTTGTTGTTGGCCGTTTCCTCGGCGACGGCGTTCGTGCCGAAGGTGGCCACGACTTTGCCCGCCTTGTCGAGGACGGTGACCTGACCGAGGATCTCGCCGATCGCGGCGTAGTCGCCCTGGACGGCGACGGCGGCGGGGCGGAGCATATCTTTCATGACGACGCCGATGAACTCGCCCGTGAGCGACACGTGCACGACGCGACGACCCTCACGATCGACGCCGATAATGCGCGCCGGCGTGAACCGGGTGTCGATCGCGATTTTGTGGAGGGTCTTGAAACCGTAGGGCTCCTTTTTGCCACCGAAGGACGCGAGATATTTTCCGGTGCGGTCGAAGCGATGGATGTAGTCGCTCGCGTAGCCATCGGTCACGTAGAGGTCGCCGTTGGGGGCGACGTCCATCGCGGTCATGCGAAGGATGCGTTTGCCCTCGTCGGGGTTCTTCGCGATTTCGCCCTTGGCGTTCTTCTTGGTGTTGGCCGGAAAGACGTTCTTGAACTCGTCCGGGATTGCGGAGCCGGGAATCTCGAGGACGGTCTTGCCGTCGAGCGTGAGCTTCACGATGGACATGGCGTTGACGCGCGGGCCGTAGATGAACTCGCCGTCCTTGTCCTTGCGGATGACGAAGCCGTGGAAATCGTTCGGCGCACCGGGGACATTGCGGAGGAATTTCCCGTCCTGGGAGAAGACCTGCACGCCGGCGGCGGCGTCCATCGTGCTGACATAGACGTCGCCGTTGGAAGCGACGGCGACGTCGCCGTGCTGGTTGGTGTTCTTGGCGTTGATGTCGTTGAGGCGGACCCAGTCACGGACGGCCTTGTATTCGACGGCGGTGGCGGAGCCGACGAGAGCGAGAAGGGCGAGGACGGCGAGGAGTGATTTTTTCATGGGGAGGGAGAAACGAGGGGAGGCGGGACGGGAAGATTCTGTGTTTTCACGCGTGGCGGCCTTTGAACGTGAGTTCGGCGACGCCGCTCTTGTCGAGGTGTCCGAGGTTGAGCGCGACCATGCGGTCGAACTGCTGCTTCGTCGCGCCGGCGAGCGGGAGATTGAGGCCCGCCTGCGCGCCGAGGACCCAGGCAATGGTCGAATCCTTGGCGGCGTGCGCGCCGGAGAAATAGCAATCGTGCGCGCGATTCTGCATGTCCTCGCCATCGGTCTTGAGCACCTGCGAGTTGGCGCCAGTCTGGAGAAACACCTCGCGCAGCATGTCGAGGTTGAGCCCGAGCGCGGCGCCGAGGCCGAGGCCTTCGGCGAGGGCGCAGGTGTTGATGTTCATGACCATGTTGACGAGGGCCTTCACCTGCGCGGCCTGGCCGGTGCCGCCGATGTGGCGGAGGGCGCTGCTGAGCTTCTCCAGAATGGGCTTCACGCGCGCAAACGTCGCGGCGTCGCCGCCGCACATCAGATAGAGCGTGCCGGCGCGCGCCTGCGGGATCGAGGAGGCCATGCAGCCTTCGAGTGTGACGGCGCCGACGGACTGGGCGCGGCGCTCGACCTCGACGTGGGTGGCGGGCGTGAGCGTGGCGCAGTTGACGAAGATTTTGCCGGCGGCGCCGAGGAGCAGGGAGTCGCCTTTTTCGGCAAACACGCCGAGCTGCGCGGCGTCGTCGGTGACGACCGTGAAGATCACGTCGGCTGCGGCCGTGACTTCGGCCAGCGTGCGCGCGCTCTTCGCGCCGATCTCGGCGGCGAGGGCGTCGGCGGACGGCGCGTGAACATCATGGACGGCGGTGACGGCGTAGCCGCAGTCTTTGAGGCGGCGAGCCATGTTGGCTCCCATGCGGCCGACTCCGACAAAGGCGATGCGTTCGGAACTCATGTGGGGAAAATCTTGGAAAAAAGCAGGGGCGTCGCTTGCCGACGTCCGGGATGAAAACAAAAAACGGGCGTCGGCAAGCGACGCCCCTGCACGCGCGGGTGAGCTTACTTCAGCTCGGCCGCGTGAAACGCCTGCCAGTCGTCGAGGGCGTTGAGCTCGCACGCGGAGCTGGTGACGGAGCCGTCCTCCGTGTAACCGGTGTTGGCGCGGATCTCCTTCGAGAGTTCCTCGGCGTGGTGGTAATTGAGGATCGCGGTGTTGGAACGGTGGACCGTGTTGCGGTCAACCTTTACGCCGGGCTGGGCCTTCACCCAGGCCTCGAACTGTCCGTAGGTGGGCTTGCTGGAGGCGATGTAGCTCTTCACGGCGTCGGCCGACAGGTTGAGGGCACCGAGGACCATCGAGTCGTAACCTCCGCCGATGCCGGGGTAGCCGGCGGCGAGTTTGCCGCGGGCCTCGAGCGAAACTTTGAGCCAGAGGCGGGGGAGGTGCAGCACGCCGAGCGGGCCGGAGACGTTGCACGGAATCATGGGAATATGGGACATAACGATTAGGAGTTGGACCAGGGTTGTGCCGCTTAACGGGACGCTCGCGGGTGCCAGCGGCGGAGGCACCTGCGCGAAAGTGAAGGGAGAACGGGGGGATCGGTGGCGGCCACGATTGACCGGGTGGGGAGTGAAGAACGATTCCGCGATTGTTTGCAAGCATCGCGACCATCGCGGCGAAAAATTTTGTGCGTAGCGCGCGTGGGCACGGGCGCGCGGACGGGAGAACCACGGGAGAACGACGAAAGGACGGCGAGCGGAGTCGGCGCGCGCCGAATTTTTTGTCGCATCGGCGCGCGATTTCCCGGACGGTGCAACCATCCCCATCGTGCGCATTACCCTCATTCGTGTTCTGTTGGTTGGCAGCTTCATCACAGTCGCGTCGGTTGCTCGCGCGGCCAGCGCCGCGCCGTCGGCTCCGTCGCGGCCGGCGGCGGCGAGCCCGGCGAAGCCGAACATCATCTTCCTCCTCGCCGACGATCTTGGCTACGGCGACATCGGCGCCTTCGGGCAGAAAAAAATCCGCACGCCCAATCTCGACCAACTCGCGCGCGACGGCATGAAGTTTACGCACCACTATTCCGGTCACAACGTCTGCGCGCCGTCGCGCTGTGTGCTCATGACGGGAAAACATCCCGGCCATGCCTACATCCGCAACAACCGTGGCGGCATGGGCGTCGGCAGCACGACCGAGGGCCAGGAGCCCGTGCCTCCGGGCGAGCTCAAGCTTCCGCTCACGTTGAAAAAACTCGGCTACGCCACGGGCGGCTTTGGCAAATGGGGCCTCGGCGGCGTCGGCACCACCGGCGATCCCAACGATCAGGGCATGGACCGCTTCTTCGGCTTCAACGACCAGGCCGTCGCGCACAATTTCTACCCCACGAGCCTCTGGAACAACCGCGAGCGCGTGCCGCTGCGCAACACCGCCTTTGCCGCGAACCAGCGACTTCCCGAGGGCGCCGATCCGAAAATTCCCGCGAACTACGCGTCGTTCACCGGCACCGACTATGCGCCCGACTTCATCAACGAGGCCGCGCGGAAATTTCTCCGCGACCACAAGGACCGTCCCTTCTTCATTTATTATCCGACAACGGTCCCGCACCTCGCGCTGCAAGTGCCCGAAGATTCGCTGGCGGAATACAAGGACGCGTTTCCCGAGGAGCCTTACCCCGGTGGCAACGGCTACCTGCCGCATCGCACGCCGCACGCCGCCTATGCCGCGATGGTCACGCGCCTCGACCGCGACATCGGGAAACTCCTCGCGCTCGTGGACGAGTTTGGCCTGCGCGAAAACACGATCGTCGTCTTCAGCAGCGACAATGGCCCGCTCTGGGACCGCTTTGGCGGCACCGACTCTGCCTTCTTCGGCAGTGCCGGCGGTCTGCGCGGCGCCAAGGGCGGCTATTACGAGGCCGGGTTCCGCGTGCCCTGCCTCGTGCGCTGGACGGGGAAAATCGCCGCCGGCACCGTGAGCGAACGCGTGACGGGTTTCGAGGACTGGCTGCCCACGCTCCTCGAGCTCGCCGGCGCCAAGGACGCCACGCCCGCCGGCCTCGATGGCATCAGCTTCGCGCCCACGCTCCTCGGGAAAACGCAGCCGGAGCGTCCGTTCCTCTACCGCGAGTCGCAGGCCGCCGGCGGCCAGCAATGTGTGCGCGTCGGTGACTGGAAGGCGTTTCGCACCAACCTGCATCCACCGGCCAACGCCGCAAAAAAGAAACAGGCGTTGCCGGGGAGCACGGCCATCGAGCTCTACAATCTCAGGACCGATCCCGCCGAAACGACCAACGTCGCCGCCCAGCATCCCGAGATCGTCGCCCGGCTTGCCGCGATCATGAAGGAGCAGCACGTGCCGACCACGCTCTGGCCGATCCGTGTGCTCGACGCGGAGGCGGCGAAGTAACCCGACCGGACGGACGAGACGATTCTGCGCACCGCCCGACAACTCAGTGCTCAACACCGCCATGACGCTCCCCGCGATCCGCACTGCCGCCCGCGCCGCCGAGATTGCGTGGTTCGCGGCGCTGTGCGGCGACGACTACGAATTTCTCGGCGTGCCCGACGACCGGCTCCGCAGCAGCTACGAACACTGCGGCGACCTCGTGCGGCGCGCGGACGCGCTCGGCTACCAGAACATCTTGCTCCCTTCCGGCTGGATCGCGGGGCAGGATCCGATGGCGTTTGCGGCCGCGATGGCGGTGCAGACGAAACAGATTTCGCAGCTCATCGCGCTGCGCATGGGCGAAGTCTGGCCGCCGATGCTCGCGCGCGCCATCGCCACCGTGGACCACATCGCGCAGGGCCGGCTCACGCTCAACATCATCTCCTCCGATCTGCCCGGGCAAAAGGAATCCAACGAGGACCGCTACGCCCGCAGCAGCGAGATCATCCAGATTTTGCAAAAACTCTGGAGCACCGACGGCCCGCTCGAGTGGCGCGGCCGCTTCTACGATTTTAATCTCCCGACCTGCGACCCGGCAAAACCGTTTCAGCAAAACGGCGGGCCGCTCCTCTACTTCGGCGGCATCTCGCCGCTCGCCCAGGAACTTTGCGCCAAGCACTGCGACGTGTTCCTCATGTGGCCGGAAACCGAGGACCGCCTCGCGGCCACGATGCGCGACATGAGCGCACTCGCGGCGAAGCACGGCCGCACGATCGATTTCGGCCTGCGCATCCACCTGATCGTGCGCGAGACCGAGGCCGAGGCCCGCGTTGCCGCGAAGCGGCTCATCTCGCGGCTCGACCTCGCGAAGGGCGCGGCGATTCGCGCGCAGTCGCTCGACGCGAAGAGCGCCGGCGTCAGGCGCCAGGACGAGCTCCGCGCCAAGGCCGACGCCGATCTTTTCATCGAGCCGCACGTCTGGTCGGGCATCGGCCTCGCGCGCAGCGGCTGTGCCAGCGCGCTCGTCGGCGATCCTGATCAGGTGCTCGCAAAACTGAATCGCTACATGGACATGGGCATGAGGGCGTTCATCTTCAGCGGCTACCCGCATGCCGAGGAATGTGAGCTGTTCGCGAAACACCTCTTGCCGCGCCTGCCCACGTGCCGGCTCCACGAGGTGCAGGGCCGCCGTGTCGCGAATCCGGTGACGCCGCTGACAGCGGGGGCGAGGCGATGAGCCTTGAATCATCCCGCAACAGTTTCTTGTCATCGCGAGAGCTCGGAGCAGGCGGAGCTTGCGTGGTAGCGGCAATGAACCTTCCAAGGTTTGTCATTGCGAAGGAGGCTTGCCGACTGTGGCAATCCATCAGGGAGTGCACGGTGGATTGCCGCAGTCGCTCGGGCTCCTGCGCAATGACAAACAGGGTGTGTTTCCTAGAAGGGAGGCGAAGCCGACCGCGGCAATCCAGCTGAAGTTTCAGATGGATTGCTTTGTCGCTGCGCTCCTGCTAATGAACACATGTAGTTTGGGCCTGCGCAGGCACGAGGGTGAAGCCAAGTTCGGCGGCGCGTTTTTGCAGGAAAAATTCCTGCTTCTGCCGGTAGGCGGCCTCGTAGGCTTCGAGGCCGCGTTCGACGTAGGCCAGGCCCTCGCGCATGGCGTGATAGAACATCACGGCGAGCTTGCGCGCGGTCGCGACGTTGGCGACCGCGGCACTTGTGCGCCCTTTCAGCCGCCGGTAAAAGCCACCCAACGCGAGGTATTTGCTGCGCGCGATGCTATGGGCGGCGAGCCGGAAGATCTGGCCGACTGCCGTCTTCGGTCGCCGCCGCGCCCGTCGGTTGGCCTTGCCCGACTGGTTTTTACCCGGCGAGAGGCCGCACCACGAGCAAAACGCCTTCTCGTTGGGCCAGCGGCCCAAGTCGGTGCCCACTTCGCTGAGCAGGCGCAGCCAGTTGGTGGTGGTGAAGCCGGGCAGTTGCGCGGCATCGCAGCCGCCGGTAAGCGTCAGCAGGCTTTGGTGCAATTCGGGCACCTGTGGCACGTGGTGGCGGGCGTGATTTTTCTTCTTCGGGGTCAACGGGTCAACGGGTCTACGGTCGGCGCCGGTGGCTGCGGCAGCTCGCGCGTGAGCACGGCCAGTTGCGCGGTGACGGCGGTGTCGCACTCGCTCACTTGGACCTGGCAAAACTCCCAGCCGGCCAGCGCCTGCTTCAGCGCCAGCAGGTGCTCGTCCTTCCACAGCCCGTGCAGCGAGCGCACGACCTCGGCGCGCTTCTTCTTGAGGATCTTCTCGTCGCACAGCTCGGCCAGCTTCGCCGCCTCGCGCTCGCCCTTGAGGATCGCGCGCACCACGGCCAAGCCGGACACGCCGTTGATCTGGCTGATGACGGTGTGCAGCTTCACGTTGAGCTGATCGAGCGCCTTTTGCATCAGGTGGATATACATCGCGCCGGTGCGGATATGGTCGTCGCGCAGGCGCATATAGCTGCGCAGCGCGCGGATTTTTTCCGGCGGCACGAAACTTTTACGCAAGAGGCCGTGCGCGTGCAGTTGTTGCAGCCACTGGCAGTCTTGCACGTCGGACTTGCGGCCCGGCACGTTTTTGACGTGCGCGCCGTTGACCACGCAGACTTCGAGGCCGGCCGCCTCCAGCACTTCGCACAACGCCAGCCAGTAGACGCCGGTGGCCTCCATCGCCACGGTGGTGACCCCGTGCGCCTTCAGGTGATCGCGCAGGCCGTAGAGATCCGCCGTAAAACTCCCGAAGGAGGTGACGGCGCCCGCAGGCACCGCCACGAAGAATTGCGTGCTGCCGGCGTCGATGCCGGCGGCGTGAGGATGGAGGGTAGGGAGCATCGGTGGAGCGTCGTCGTGGCACCGTGCCCAATGGGAGCTTGGACAGGAAATCCTGCTAAACGGGCTTGTCGGCCTTGCGACCGAACGCACCAAAAAACCACTCTCGGCCACCGGAGCCATTCTCGCACGCGGGCACGAAGCACCAGAGAGAGCACGGCCAAACTGCGCGACACCACTTCGACTGCGCTCCAGCATGTTCATTGCCTCCACCACGCAAGCTCCGTTTGCTCCGAGCTCTCGCAATGACAGACAGAAATAACATGTCCCGTCCTCCCGTTCGTTTCGGTCTCGTCGGCTTCGGTGCCTGGGGCCAGCACCACGCGCAGTCCATCGCGTCGAATCCCGATGCGCAGCTCGCGGCCATCGTCGCGCCCTCGGAGGCGTCGCGGGCCGCGGCGGCGCAGGCGCACCCGACGGCGCGCGTGTTTGCCGATCACCGCGCGATGCTCGCCGAGGTGAAACTCGACCTCGTCGATATCGTGACGCCGAGCCACACGCACCGCGAGATCGCGACCGACGCACTCAACGCGGGCTGCGATCTGCTGCTGGAAAAACCGATGGCGCTCACGATCGAGGATTGCCGCGCGATCGTGCGGCTGGCGCGCGAGCGCGGACGCCAGCTCGCCGTCGGCCACGAGCTGCGCCTCTCGTCGCAGTGGGGCGAAATCAAGCGGCGCATCGACGCCGGCGTGATCGGCGAGCCGCACTACGTGCTCGTCGAGCTCGCGCGCAAACCCTACCGCCTCGGCGCCTCGGGCTGGCGCTACGATCAGGCGCGCGTGGGGAGCTGGGTGCTGGAGGAGCCGATCCATTTCTTCGATCTCGCGCGCTGGTATCTCGCAGTCGCAGGCGATCCGATGGAGCTCTACGCCTACGGCAAGTCCCGCGATCCGGCGCGGCCGGCGCTCTACGATAATTTCTCGGCGATGTTCAAATATGCGAACGGCGCCTACGCGGTCGTGTCGCAGACGCTCGCGGCCTTTGAGCATCACCAGACGGTGAAGGTCGCCGGCCGCAAGGGCGCGATCTGGGCCGGCTGGAGCGGCGCGCTCGACCGCACGCTGGAGCCGAGTTTTTTCCTGAAAGTGTTCGACGGCGAAAATCTGGAGCACGTCGCCATCAAGAAACCCAGCGGCGAAGTCTTCGAGTTGCGCGAGGAGATCGCGCGTTGCGTGCAGATGGTGCGCGGCGAGGCGGCGCCGGCGGCGAGCGGCGAGGATGGATTGTGGTCGGCCGGTCTGTGTCTCGTCGCCGAGGAATCGATCCGGCAACAACGCCCGCTGCCGGTGGGCGAGCTGCTGAAGATGTAGCATCTGATTTTGCGTCGACCGTTCCATGAAATTTTTCCGTCACCCCACGATTTGTCATTGCGAGAGCTCGGAGCAGCCGACCGCGGCAATCCATCTCGAATCTCAGATGGATTGCCCCGCCCGCCGAGCCGGGCCCGCAATGACCAGCGCTGATTGCGCCCTCCTATGACCCCGATCGTTCCTCAAACAAACGCGCCACCCTGGTATCACGGCGTCACGCGCTACCAGTGGCTCGTGCTCGTCATCGCGTCGCTGGGCTGGGTGTTCGATGCGTTTGAGGGGCAGCTCTACAACATCACGCGCGGCGAGATGCTGCCCGACTTGCTGCGCATGGCGAATCCCGCGCTCGCTCCGGCGGAGATCTCCACGCTCGCCAAGGCGTGGGGCGAGCGGTTCCTCGGCCTCTTCCTCATCGGCGGCACGATTGGCGGATGGCTGTTCAGCTCGCTTGCTGATCGGTGGGGGCGGATGCCGGTGATGGCGCTGACGATTCTCTTCTACAGCATTTTTTCCGGGTTGACGGCGTTCGTGAGTGAACTGTGGCAGGTGGGCGCGCTGCGGTTTCTCGTGGCGATGGGCGTGGGCGGCGAGTGGGCGGTGGGTGCCGCGCTCGTAGCGGAAGTGTTTCCGAAGCGTGCGCGCGAACGCGCCGGCGGAATTTTTCACGCGACGAGTGTCGCCGGGCTGTGGCTCGCGGCGGGCGTCGGCCTGTGGGTCGGCAGCGAGTGGCGCACCGCCTATCTCGTCGGCGTCTTGCCGGCGTTGCTGGTGCTGTGGGTGAGGATGAGCGTCAAGGAGCCCGAGTCGTGGAAACAGGCGAAGGCGACGAAGCCGGAGCAGCTGGGCAGCTTCCGCGAGCTGCTCGGCGATCCGCGCTGGCGCGCGCGCGCGGTTTTCGGCGCGCTGCTCGCGATGGTGGGGCTCGCGACGTTTTGGGGCGTGGTCGTGGCGGGGCAGAATCTCGCGGAGGATTTGCTGCGCCGCCTCGGCACCCCCGCAGGCGAGGCGGCGAGCCAGGGCAAGATCGCGTTCGGGTTCGTCCAGACGACCGGAGCCGGGGTGGGCATGCTCATGATGGGGCCGCTGATGGCGCGCTTCGGCCGGCGGCGGACGTTTGCGGTCATGCACGTGGGCGCGCTCGTGATGACCCTCGTCGTGTGCTGGGTGCCGGGATATTTTTCGAGTTACACGCTGCTGCTCTGCCTGCTGCCGGTGTTCGGATTCTTCGCCCAGGGCATCCACGCGGGCTACGCGGTGTATTTTCCCGAGCTGTTTCCGACGCACCTGCGTGCGACGGGCGCGGGGTTCTGTTTCAACACCGGCCGCATCCTCGCCGCCCCGGTGCTCATCTGGCTCTCGGCGTGGATGAAGACCGCGTTTGCGCT
>CAMBVX010000247.1 GCA_945871085.1 Opitutus sp. GAS368
ACCCACTACGGTTTGATCGAAACGTAGCGGTAGTCGGTGTGGTCCATCGGGGTCGGCAGCCAACCTTTTACGGCGGGATGGAGCAAATACACGTGAGTGTTGAAATAGATGGGGACGACGGCGGCTGCGTCGAGCACGAGGGTCTCGGCTTGCTGCAGCACGGCGGCGCGCTCGGTGCGGTCGGCGATCGTGTTGGCGCGGTTCGAGAGAGCGTCGTAGGCGGGGTCGGACCAGCCGGTGTGGTTGTTGCCGGAGTCGCTGCGCCACATGTCGAGGTAGGTGGTGGCGTCGAGATAGTCGGCGGTCCAGCTACCGAGGAGGACTTGGTAATCGCCGGCGCGGCGGTTGGCGAAAACGGTTTTCTTCTCCTGGTTCGCGAGGCGGACTTCGAGGCCAAGGTCACGGTGCCACATTTGTTGGATAGCTTCGCCGACGATGCGGAGGATTTCGGAATTGTGATAGAGAATCTCGATCGGCGGGAGACCGGTCCCGTTGGCATGGCCGGCGTCGGCGAGGAGTTGGCGGGCGGCAGCTAAATCGTAGGCGCGGCGCGTGGGTGGCGTGTAACCGACGAGGAGGGGCGAGATGAACGTCGGGGCGGGCAGGCGGCCGCCGGGGAGAATTTTCGCGGCGATGGTGTCGCGGTCGATGGCGAGGGAAAGGGCGCGGCGGATACGGACGTCTTGGAGCGGGGCTTTGCGGACGTTGAGGCGGAAGAAGTAGGTTTCGAGGTAGGGGTCGATGCGGAGATGCGGAGACTTTTCTTTCTGGAGCGGGACGACTTTGGAGAGCGGGAGCGCCCACGTGATGTGGAGTTGGCCGGCGCGGAACGCGCGGTCTTCCGCGTCGATGTTGTCGATGGGGTAGAAGTGAATGGCGTTGAGACTGACTTTGGCGCGGTCCCAGTAAGTGGGGGATTTTTCGACGACGACACGGGTGTTGAGAGCCCACTCCTTGAGCACGAAGGGTCCGCTGGAAACGAGGAGGCCGGGGCGAGTCCACTTGGTGCCGCGGTTGTAGGCATCGCCCACGGCGGCGATGGAGCGCACGTGGATGGGGCGCCAGGGAGAGTTGAGGAGAATCTGCAGGAAGTAGGGGGCGGGGTGGGTCAGGGTGGCGACGAGCGTGCGGGCGTCGCGCGCAATGGCGCCGACGGTGGAAAAATCCGTCGTCTGCCCTTTGTTGAACGCTTCGGCGCCGCGCAAAATATAGAGAAAGTAGGCGTAGTCGGCCGCGAGCGACGGCGTCAGGATGCGGCGCCAGGAGTCCACGCAGTCTTGGGCGGTGAGCGGGTCGCCGTTGGACCATCTCGCGTCGGCGCGCAGGTGGAAGGTGTAGGTGAGGCCGTCGGCGGAAATGTCCCAGCGTTCGGCGAGAGCGGGCACCGGGGCGAGCGTGCCGGGCTCGTAGCTGACGAGCGGATCGAAGAGGGACTGGATGATCTTTGCGTCGCCGGTGCCGGTGACGGTCTGGGGGTCGAGATCGGAGGGTTCGGAGCCGATGCTGAAGTGGAGGACGCCGTCGCGGTTGGCGCGATCGACCGTGGACTCGCGTTTGCCGCAGGAGGCGAGCAGCAGGAGACAGACGGCGGAGGCCAGGAGACGGAAGGCGGAGGACGGAGGGCGGAGGACGGAGGACAGGAGACAGCGGACAGGAGACGGAGGACAGGAGACGGCGGACGGAGGGCGGAGGGAATTCATGGGCGGGAGAGCGAGTGCAAGCGAAGAGGGACGCCGTTGGGAAACCGCCGCTCCGTTCGAGATTAGGAACGGGAGAGCAGGGCGACGGCGTGGGCGGCGATGGCAAGGCCGCGGCCGATGTCGTCGACGCCCTCGTTAGTCGTGGCTTTGAGACCAATCTCGTCGGGAAGGAGGCCGGTGGACTTGGCGAGCGCGGCCTTCATCGCGGCGAGGTGCGGGTAGATCTTCGGTTTCTCGGCGATCACGGAGGCATCGATGTTGGCGATGTTGAAGCCGCGTTTGGTGATCTCAGCAACGACGCGTTGGAGGAGGATTTGCGAGTCGATGTTTTTGTAGGTTGGGTCGGTATTCGGAAAAAAGTGACCGATGTCGGGGAGGCCGGCGGCGCCGAGGAGTGCGTCGCAGATGGCGTGGGTGAGGCAGTCGGCATCACTATGGCCCTCGAGGCCGTAGTCGGTGGCGAAGCGCACGCCGCCGAGGATCAGGGGGCGCCCGGGGACGAGGCGGTGGATATCGTAGCCGTGGCCGATGCGGAAGGAAGCCATGAGCGGTGAGCTTAAGCCGTGGGCTTGGAGAGGAGGAACTCGAGATACGCGAGGTCGGCGGGGGTCGTGAGCTTCGGGTTGGGAAAATAGTTTTCGAGGAGAGCGACGGGGTGCGCGAGCTGTTCGACGGCTTGGGCATCGTCGGTGATGTGGAGGCCGCGGGCTTGCACGCGGGCGTAGGCCCGGCTGATGAGGTCGCGGGCGAAGACTTGCGGTGTCTCCATGGCCCAGAGGCGCGAGCGGTCGAGCGTGCGGAGGCGGGCGTCGTCGCGGTGCTCTTTGATGGTATCAGTGACGCGGTGCGCGAGGACGACGGCGTGTTCGCGGCGGACGATTTTGTGGAGCGCGACAAGTTGCTCCGGGCGCACAAGGGGGCGGGCGCAGTCGTGGATGAACACATGCGCAATGTCGGCCGGCAGCGCGGCGAGGGCGTGCATGACCGAGTCTTGCCGCTCGCGTCCGCCGTGAACGAGCACGGAGGGCGTGGGTGCGTAGGCGGAGAGCTCCATCATCTGGCGTTGGTCGCGGTAAACGATGACATAGAGGTCAGCGATCCCGCTCTGCATAAACGCGGCCGCAGAGTGTGCAAAGACCGGGCGCCCGGCGAGGGAGACGAGGACTTTGTCGGCGACGGTGCCGGCCATGCGGGAGCCGTTGCCAGCGGCGAGGAAGATGGCGGCGGTGCGGGACATGGTGGGGAAGTCGAGCGCTGAGCGTTGGGGGATGAGAGACGGAATCGTCTGAGAGCAGGCTACGAGATCGCGAGCTCGGCGAGGATGGCGCGGGCGGCGGCGGCGGGGTCTTTGGCTTTGAGAATGGGGCGGCCCACGACGATGTAGGTGGAGCCGGCGCGCGCAGCTTCGGCGGGAGTCATGACACGTTTTTGATCGTCGCCGCCGGATTCCCCCACTGGGCGAATGCCGGGGGTGACGAGAGCGATGTCCGTGGGGAGTTGCGCGCGGAGCAGGGGGACTTCGAGCGGGGAGCAGACGAGTCCACGGAGGCCGGCGGAAGCGGCGAGGGCACCGAGGCGGGAGACTTGAGCAGCGGGGTCGACGGAGACGCCGAGCTCGGCGAGGCCGGCGGCGTCCATTGAGGTGAGGACGGTGACGCCAAGAAGGAGGAGGTCGGGTTTGGTTTGCAGCTGGGCGGCGCGAGCGGCGGCCAGCATCTCGCGTCCGCCGGCGGTGTGCAGCGTGAGCATGCCGATCGGGAGCGGGGCGAGGGACTCGACGGCTTTGGCGACGGTGTTCGGGATGTCGTGGAGCTTCAGATCGAGGAAAATGTTGAAGCCCTCGTCGGCGACAGCGCGCACGTAGTCGGGACCGTAGGCGGTGAACATTTGGAGGCCGATCTTCACCCAGCGGACGGAGCCGCGGAGTTGGCGAAGGAGGGGCGCAGCGGTTTCGCGCGTGGGAACGTCGAGGGCGAGAATCAGATCGCAGGGCATCAGAAGGTGAAACCACAAATGGACACTCTTGGACAGTAATCAAAGGCCAATATGAGATCGCGGTGCGCCGAAGGCGGGACGGAACATCAGCGGGATTGCTTCGTCGCCGGGCTCCTCGCAATGACAAGAGGGCAATGAGCACGCTATCGATTTTTGCGCCGGCCAAGGTGAACCTTTTCCTCGCGATCACGGGGCGGCGGGCGGACGGGTATCACGATTTGGTCTCGGTCGTCGCGCCAGTGGAGTTTGGCGATACGCTGCGCGTCGAGGCCAAGGTCGCCGGCGGTGGCGCGGATAGATTTGAACTCGGGTGCGAGGATGCGGCGGTGCCGGTGGACGAGACGAATCTGGTGTTGAAGGCGGCGCGGGCCTTCGTGGCGGCGACGGGATGGAGGGGCGGGGCGAAATTTTCCCTGGAGAAACATATTCCGATGGGCGCGGGATTGGGGGGCGGAAGCAGTGATGCGGTGGCGGCGTTGAGGGGCTTGAATGGGTTGGCGGGTGGCTTGCTGACGGCTGCACGGCTGGCGGAAGTCGCGGCCACGCTGGGTTCCGACTGCCCACTTTTTTTGGCGGGAGGCCCTGTGGTCATGCGCGGGCGCGGGGAGCGGGTGGAACGTTTGCCGACCGAGGTGGCCGCGCGATTGCGGGGCCGGAGGGTGCTGCTGTTCAAACCGGGATTCGGGATTTCGACCCCGTGGGCCTTTGGCAGCATGGCGGCGACGCCGAAGAGTTACATTCCTGTGACGGAAGCGGAGACGAAGCTGGCCACGTGGATGAACACGCCCGGGGCGACGGCGGAGGAACTGTTGTGCAATAATATGGCCGAGGTGGCTGGAGCGAAGTTCATCGCGTTGCCGACGCTGCTGGCGTGGCTGCGGGAGCGCTTTGGGGTGGCGGCCCAGATGAGTGGCAGCGGGAGTGCGTGTTTTGCCGTGTTGGCCGACGATGCTCCGGTGGCGGCGATCATTGCGGCCATCCGCGAGGCATGGGGGCTGTCGGCGTTTGTCTGGGAAACGCGGATTGCATAAATCGCGCGTTGACCCGTCACGCGCCCGGCGCGTTATCGTAGCGAGTCGGACGCAGCATGCACGCTTGCGGCTGGCTGAATTTCTTCATGGCCCAGTCCCCCAAAACCGAAGTCACCGTGCAAGGCATCGCCGCCTCGCAGGGCATCGCGTATGGGCAGATTTTCGTCTATCTCCAGAGTGACGTCGAAGTGCCCAGCTATCAGGTCGAGCCGGTGAAGCGCATCGAAGAAGTCTCGCGGTTTGATCGGGCGCTGGTCTCGACGCGGCAGCAGATTGCCAAGATTCAGGCCGAGGTGGAGAAAAACCTCGGCGCGCAAGAGGCGCTCATTTTTGACGCGCATTTGATGGCGCTCGAAGACCCCGCGCTGATCGGTGAGACGATCCGCGCGTTCGAGAGCACGGGGCAAAATATTGAGACGTGTTTCAACCAGGTCTCGCAGCGTTACATCCAGGCTTTCGCCCAGTTTGAGGATGAATACCTGCGCGAGCGGGCGAGTGATATCCGCGATGTGGCGCAGCGGGTATTGCAGAATTTACTCGGCCAGGCAGAGAACTCTTTGAGCCGACTGGCGGACAAGCGGATCGTGGTCGCGAACGATGTTTCCCCGTCGGATTCGGCGAGCATCGATCGGAGTGCGGCCATCGCGTTGGTGACAGATTCGGGCAGTAAGACGAGTCACGCGGTGATCGTGGCGCGCTCGATGAAAATGCCGGCGGTGGTTGGGGTGCGCAATCTGACCAAACGGGCCAACAATGGTGATTGGGCGATTGTCGACGGTTACGACGGCGTGGTGATCCTCAATCCGTCGGAGAGCACGCTCTTTCGTTACGGAAAAATTCAGGAGAAGAAAAAGTCCTTCGAAGCGCGCTTGCTGGAGGCGAACCGGGAGTCGGCGGTGACGCTCGATGGCGTCGCCGTTTCGTTGATGGCCAACATTGAGAAGGTCGAAGAGGTCGCCCAGGTGAAGGCCTATGCGGCCGAGGGCGTGGGGCTCTATCGCACGGAGTATCTCTTTCTCAATTCGGCCCGGATTCCGACCGAGCAGGAGCAGTTTCTCGCCTACCAGGCGGTGGCGGAGGCCATTGCACCGCAGCCGGTGGTCATTCGAACGCTGGATTTGGGCGGAGATAAACCGATGGCGGGCAATCCGGATTTGTTTCCCAAGGAAAATAATCCGTTCATGGGCTTTCGGGCGATTCGGTTCTGTCTGGAGAATGTGGAAATTTTCAAGGACCAGCTGCGGGCGATTTTGCGGGCGAGCGCGCGCGGCAACGTGCGCATCATGTATCCGATGATCAGCGGCAGTGAGGAATTGGTGCGGGCGAATGCGGTGCTGGCGGAATGCATGGCGGAGCTGAAAGCGCGGGAAATTGCGTTCGATACCAAGCTCCAGGTCGGCGCCATGATCGAGATTCCGAGTGCGGCGATGACGGCGGATATTTTGGCGAAGGAATGCGTTTTTTTCAGCGTCGGCACGAATGATCTTATTCAATACCTGCTCGCCATCGACCGGGTAAACGAGCGGATCGCCCACCTGTATGAACCGACCCATCCGGCGGTGGTACGCACGCTGAAGCACATCGTAGACGAAGCGCATAAGCGTGGGGTGCCGGTGAGCGTGTGCGGTGAGATGGCGGGCGACCCCGTGTTTGCCCCGCTGCTGCTCGGCCTGGGGGTCGACGCGCTGAGTATGTCGCCCGCCTGGCTGCCGTCGGTAAAATATGTGGTGCGGGCCATGACGATGGCGGATGCGCGGGCCTTGGCGGCGGAGGCGTTGACGTTGACGTCGCCGAAGGAAATCTACGCCCGCTGCGATGCGTTTTACCGTGCGCGGGTCAAGGTGGAGTGAGCGTGGTGCGGGGCCGGATGACGCCGGCGAAAGCTCCGCTTGCCGTAACTTTTTTGTTACGGGTCTCTAGTTGCGAATCTCGCGGAGCGAACTATCTACAGCAGGCGAAACGGGAATGAATACAATGGGACGCAATTTTTCGTCGCGATTATGGGTCTGGTTGGCGGTCGCGGGGCTGCTCTCGCTGCACGCGGGTTGCGGGAATTTGTTTGTGCCGAAGCACAAGGTTTCGGTGGACGCGATCTGCGCCGCGGGGGTGGCCAAACCGGCCGGCCAGTCGTTCCGGCTCGTGGCGAGAAAGTCGATTTTAGCGCAGGGGCAGGTGAATGTCGGGGTGATTTCCGCCTGCGTCGGAGCAGCGTTGGCGCACGTCGGAATGTTCGAGGCGCCGGCGATCGCCCCGCCGGATATTATCATCGAAGTGAATTGCGGACAGGAGGCCGGGTCCCGCATTGATCCCGGATCGCGGGAAACGTATCTGGAGCTTTCGGCGCGCCCGAACAGTGCCCGTGCGATGGAGAGTTCACGCGAACCCGAGATTTGGAATGTGCGCGTGGCGGTCCAAGGTTTGGTCGGGCGGGTGGAGACGGCGATGCCGTTGCTGGCGGCCGTGGCGTCGAGCTACTCGGCGATGGATACGCGGTTTTCGACCATGATTGAGGTGCCCCAGAACAACGCGTCGATCGCGGCCGTGCGGGAAGCGGCCATGAAGACGCTCGATGCGACGGCGGGGCCGGTCGGGGTGGGGACGACGCAGCCAAGTCCGGTGTCGAAATAATTTGGCTTCCGATCCGCGCCACCGGTGCAACGGGAAGTGAAGTCAGGGATTACCGTGGCGTGGGCGGAACTCCTTTGAGTTCCACAACGACCGGGTAAGATGCCCGTTCGTTCACGTTGATGCCGGTGCCACGTCGGCAACGAGCCGGTGCCTTCATTTCCCTTGCACGGGGAGATACCTCCAAATGTGTCTTGGCGAGTTCCGGGTCGCGCGGCGATATTTCTGCCGGCGTTTCGACGTGTCGTCGGTGTTTCGGTGCGATCAAAACGTTCCGAGTGCGACGTTGGGCAATGCCGAGTTTGCCACGATCCGCGTCGCCAGAAAACGAGGTGCAAAACGTCCAGCCGTCGCCTCATCGGCCATCCGGCGGCCGAAGCATATTCTCCGCAATTGCCCTTTCGTAACCCCGCTCCTCCCATGGCTCCATTCCTTCCGTCTCGCCTCTTGCTGCTCGCCTTCGATCTTCTCATCCGTAGGAGCCTTTGCTCTCTCGCGCACAAGCAAGGATGCCGCGCTGGTCATGACGCTTGAGCCGGGCAACTACACCGCCCAAGTGCGCAGCGATACCGCCGGGGAAGTGCTGCTGGAGGTCTACTTCGTCGATTAGCCGCAATCGAGTCGTGGACTTCACTTCCCAGGGACTACACGCCCGCTCAGAGCAGCGGTGTCAGGGGTAATTCTTTCAGGCCCTCGCGGAGGATTTTCATCGCGACGAGATATTCGGCGGACGTCGTGCCGTTGCTCATGAGGGTGAAGACGGCGCAGCATCCACGCCACGCTTTGATGCCCGTGGTGGAGTTGAGATATTCGTTGGGCGGCAACTTGGTTTTGCCCACGACGCTCGCGTCGGTGAACACGCAGTAAGTGCCGGCGCCGGTCCTTGATTCGAGTTCTTCGAACTGCATGGCCTGTTCGACGGAACCGGTGACGTAGTGTTGAAAGGATCGGACGATAAATTCTTTTCGCTGGCGAGCGATGGCGAATTCTCCGTGGGGGTCGGGGAGAAAAGAAATCTGCAGGGAAACGGTCTCCTTCGGATCATTGAGTTTGGCGGTGATGATGCCCTCTTCGCTTTTTCCACTGGAGAAAACGAAGCCGGCGGGCACGGAGAGAGCGACCCGGCGCTGTTCAAATAACACCAGCACTTCCTCCCGATCCTTGCTCTTGGACGGGCCGATCGCGGAGGCACTCACCAGTGAAACCAAGAGTAGTGCCAAGCCGCGAAGGCGAGTGAGCTTCGGCGTCATGCGAGTCGGCGCAGGAGTTCCTGGGCCCGGGCGAGTTCGGGCTCGGGGATAAAGATTAGGATTTTAGCACCCTCGGGATTCAGGCCGAATTGGAGGCCGGAGAAATCGTTGGAGCCGGAGAGGGCGGACTGATCGGTTTCGATCTCGAAGGTCACCTGGTGCTGTTCGAGCAGGGCGACGAGACGGGTGGCTTCGGCGGGGTCGAAGGCACCGAGCTGGTGGAGGAGGGGTTCTGCGTCAGGCATGGGGTCGGTGTGGCGTTGAGGTTTCCCGGCTTTGCGGCCGTCCGATTTGGGATCGAACGTTCAGGTTAGGACAGGTGTTTTGCGAATTCAAAATGCGGACTGCACGCGGGCATCCCGGGCCGGAGGGCATTGCCGTGCGATGGGATTTGTTAGCGGAGCGGTTTGATCCCGCTCGCGAGCAGCGTCTCGAAGTGTGGCTCGGTGGGTTCCTTGGCGACGGCGGTGACCTCAACCTTGGTGAATCCGGCTTTTTTTAGAAAGGCATGCAGGGCGCTTTCCTTGAAGCCGAGCCAGACGTCTGCATAGAGTTCACGGGCTTTTTCGAAGGCGTGTTCGTTGAGGTCGAGAATGAGGAGCTGGCCGCCGGGGCGAAGAATGCGGAAGGCCTCGTTGACCGCGGTCTGCGGATGTTGGGCGTGATGGAGTGCCTGACTGAGAATCGCGAGGTCCACTGACTTGTCGGCGAGCGGAACCGTCTCAATGTCGCCGAGCCGGTAAGTGAGATTGAGGAGACCGTTTTTATTCGCGAGTTCGGTGCCGACTTCGACCATCCGCGGGGAGTTGTCGATGCACCAGACGGAGCGGGCGCGATGAGCGAGGAGTTGGGACACCAGGCCCTCGCCGGCGCCGAGGTCCGCGATGTCGATCGCGGGGGTGAGGCGCAGAGCGAGGTGCCCGATGGCTTCCCAAGAGCGACCGGGGCAGTGGTGTTTGCCGAGACGGCCGGCGATGAGATTGAAATACTGCTCCTGCGTGCGCCGGCGTTTTTGGAGAATGCGATCGAGGTTGTCGCGGTCTTCGCCGACGACGGGGAGGTCGGTGACGGATTCAATGGCGGCGCGGAGGAGTGCGAGGGTTTTTTGCGCGACGCTGGTGCGGAGGGAGTAGAAGGCGTTTTTACCCTCGCGGCGATCGGTGACGAGATTGACCTGCCGCAGCAACGCGAGCTGCGAGGAGATGCGGGACTGACCCATGCCGAGGATTTCCTGGAGTTCGGCGACGGAGAGTTCCTCGCGGGAAACGAGGGCGAGCAAACGCAGTCGGGTAGGATCGGAGAGAGTTTTGAGGATGTCCCAAGAAGCGTTCACGCAGGGAGAAGGTGGGGAGTGGTGACGAGAAATGCAATTTTGGAGACGAGGCCGGAATTTTTAACCACGGATGAACATGGATGACGGGGCGGATTCGGAGCGGACGGGAACGTGAGGCCGAGGGCGGCGATGAGCGTCGGGGAGGTGCGGCGGATGCGGAGCTGGCCGAGGGGCGGCGACGGGGAAACTGACGGCGGTTGGGAAACCGCCGTTCCGTGAGGAGGCGTGTCGTGTGGCGGAAATGAAAAACCCGCTTCGGTGAGGAAAGCGGGTTGAGGCTGAGGGTCGCGACCGATTTTTGGTCGCGCGCTCAGTGGGATTAATTCTGGTCGGCGTAGCGGGCGATGTTGACGATGGTGTAGTCTTCCTCGGAGGAGCCGGTCTTCACCTTGACGGTGTTGCCGACTTTCTTGCC
>CAMBVX010000248.1 GCA_945871085.1 Opitutus sp. GAS368
AGGTAAACATACATCACGGTGCCGGGCATCATGCCGATCCACGAGGCGAGCACATAGTCGCGGAGCGAGACCCGCGTAAGACCGAAGGCATAATTCAGCAGCGTAAACGGAAACGCCGGCGAAAGCCGCGTGAGGCCGACGATCTTCCACCCATCGGCGGCCACGGCGCGATCAAGCGCGGCAAAGGCAGCGTTTCCCTCAATTTTTTTCGCAACCCAATCGCGCGCCAAATAACGGCCGACAAGGAACGCCGCCGTGGCTCCCAACGTTGCCCCCGCAGAAACCAGCACGGAGCCGAGCCCGACACCGAAGAGCGCGCCAGCGCCGAGCGTGAGCGCGGAACCGGGCACAAAGAGGACGGCAGCGACGATGTAGAGCAGAACAAAAATCACGGGGCCCCACGCGCCGAGACTTTCCAGGCCGGCGAGCGCTTCACGCAAGAGTGCGCGGATATCGACGGTAAACACCGTAACCACGACGGCGGCGACGACCGCGGCGAGGAGGAGCTTTTTTCCGAGGGTCATATTTTTGGCAAGAGGCCGGAAGAAGTCATGCGGTTATCAGATGAACCACCCGGTTGGTTTATTCCGTTGAAAACACGGGGCCGCCGGGATCAATCCTGCACGCCGAACACAATCTTGCGCGGCTCGCGCACGAGGCGGAGCGTGCGAAACACCCGGTCCCACCAGGAAAAGAACGAGCTGTAATTCGAATCACTTTCCGCGCGGACGATCGAGTGATGCACCTTGTGCAACGCGGGTGTCACAATCACCAGCCGCAGGAGGCGGTCGACCCGCTCGGGGACCGCGATATTGGCGTGGTGAAACTGCACGACGGCGAAGAGGAGTAATTCGTAGAGGACAAGTTCGCCGAGTGTGCAACCGATCAGCGCCAGCACGGGCACACGCCACAGGGAGGAGAGGACAATTTCGCCCGTGTGGAAACGACTCGCCGTCGTGACATCCATCGCGCGGTCAGCGTGGTGCCAGCGGTGAAAACGCCAGAAGAACGGCACGCGGTGATTGAGCCAGTGCCACCCATACGTCCACGCATCGAGGAGGAAAATGGCGAGCGCGGCGCGTGGCCAAGCGGAGAGATCGAGCACGTTGAGCAAGCCGAAGCGGTGGACACCAGACCATTGAGTGACGGCGAGCCAAGCGGCGCCAAAGGCCAGCGCAACCACGGCGGCATTGAGCGCGCCCAGCGCGAGATTCCAGCCTCCGTGGCGCGCCCGATCACTGGTCCGGCGGAAGAGCGGGAAATAGGGCTGGGCGGTCTCCCACGCGAGCAGCACCACGAGTCCACCCAGAGGGAGGGCGGTGCGCCAACTGAACGCGAGAACGGAAAAATCCATCACGGAAGCCAACGCACCGGCTTTCCGAAGTCGAGGCGCGTCACTTGATACTCATCACACCTGCGATGATCTCGGCGGTTTCGGGACGATCACGGTAAGCTTCACGTGCTAGCTTCACGCGAATCACGCCTTGCTGGTCGACAATGAAGACGACGGCATGCGGCACGCCGGCGGACTTCCCTTTGGCCTCCGCATTGCGAATGCCATACGCGTCGATGACTTTGCTGCCGGTGTCGGACAAGAGGGGAAACGTGATGCCGAGCTTCGCCGCAGCGGCAGCGCTGGTCGCCGGGGCGTCGTAGCTGATGCCTACGATCCGCACGCCCGTGGCTTCGATTTCCTTTAGATTTTTCTGCAACTCTTGGAGCTGTTTCTTACAGAAAGGGCACCAGTCGGCGGAGCGATAGAACACCAGAGCGACTTTGCCTTTCTGCAGGAGAGCCGAGAGAGCAACGTCGTCGCCCGCAGCATCTTTCAGAGTGAAGTCGGCAGCTTTGGCGCCGACGGCGAGGCCGGGGGTCATAGCCATGTCAGCGGCCGAAAGTCCGGCGGCAAGAAAGAGTGCGGCGAAGGCGAGTGAGAGCAGTTTCATAAGAAAATCGGAGAGAGGTGGAGACAACCTTCGAGACGCCAAGCGGGAAATTATTCCCCGCGATACCAACGCGCCAAGCGCACGGGCGAAACTCCGAGGCGATAGCCGAGGACGATGAGTTGGTTCAGGAGTGTTGTGCCGAGGGCTCCGCGTCGCTGCCAACGACGACCGGACGTGACGGCAGTCGCCGGCGCCATGGCGATCCGGCCGAGACGCTGGAGACGCTTCACAAACGCATAGTCCTCCATGATCGGCTGGTCGGGAAAACCACCGACCCGGTCGAAAACAGCGCGGGAGACGAACAGCCCTTGATCGCCGTAAGGCAGCTGGCTCCGGCAGGCCCGACGGTTCGTGCCGCGCTCGATGAGTCTTCGTCCGGGAAACTCACCGGCGATCGCGAACTTGAACGCTCCGCCAACCACGCCGGGTTGGGCAAGAGTCTGGCGGACGAACCGCGGGAAGTCCGGCGGCAAGAGGGTGTCGGCGTGCAAGAATAACAAATACTCACCAGTCGCGATGGCGGCACCCCGGTTCATCTGCCGTGCACGGCCCGGCGGTGACGACAGGAAAATCGCCTCGTGCCCGCGGGCAATGGCGGCCGTGCGATCGGTGCTGCCACCATCGGTCACGATAATTTCGTGCGGTGCTCCGCGTTGGACGGCGGCGAGCGTAGAGGGAAGTGGGTGCTCCTCGTTGAACGTGGGGATGATTACCGCAACGCCGCCGACGCCCGCAGCGCGGGCGGCAGCCGTTTCCGTCCAAGTCGAAAGATCACCCGGCACATCCAAATCGCGCAGCGGGTCGAGCAGCACGACGTCGACGGGAATCGTGCGGGCGGCAGCGAAGGTTTGAGCGAGCACTTCCGGCCCGCCCCACGCCATGCCCTGAAACAGGGCCGGCAGAGGTCGTCGCATCCCGATCAAATAGTAACCCCCATCCGTCGCCGGTCCGACGACGACATCGGAGGTCACCAGCGCGGCAAACGCCGCGTTGAGGTGGGCGGCGGTGAGCCCCGGACAATCGCCCCCGATCACAACGACCTGATCGGCGCCGTCGGCCAAGGCGGCGCGCACGGCACGCTCCATGCGCTGGCCAAGGTCGCCCTCACCCTGCCCGGTGATCGTAAGTTCAGGACCAAGCCAGGTGCGCGCAGCCGATTCATCCGGAGCACCGGCGACGCGCGCCTCCACCATTATATTTTTCGCCGCGGAGAAACGCGCGACCTCGCCCAATGTGTGTTGGACCAGGGAACGGTAGAGTTCGCACGCACGCCGTTCGCCGAGGGCCGGAATCAGCCGTGTCTTCACCGCACCGGGTCGCGGATACTTGAGCATCAAAATAACCCGGCGGCTTGCGATCGGAACGTTAATAGCCACGCGGAAGACGCAGACCACGGACAGCTTTGAAGGCAATCCTACGTCGACGATCGTTGCGCCGCCGTCAAAAAATCCGGAGCACCAACGACGGGAAGAGACCGAGCAGGACGAGGATCAGGGCAGCGAACACGAGCACGATGGCGGCATCGGCGGGGACGGGGATGCGGTTCGTGGCGGCATCCGTGGACGTCCCAGAAGCAGGTGCGACGACGAGCGCCTGTTTCAGAATCACGAGGTAATAATAAAGCGCCACGGCGCTCAGGAAAATCGCGAGGATGGCGAGCCAACCGGCGGGGCCCGCCATACCACCGAGATTGAGGGCAGCGGCGAAGACGGTGAATTTTCCAAAGAATCCCGCGAGCGGTGGGATGCCGGCGAGCGAGAGGATATAGACCGCAAGACAGCCCGTGAGCAGCGGCGAGCGACGATAGAGTCCAGCGAGATCGGTGATGCGCTGGCAGGGGGCGGTGCGCTCGATGACGCCGATGACGCCAAACGCGCCCACGGTCGCGATGCCGTAGGTGAAGACGTAATAGAAAAGTGGGCCATGGCCGGCGTCGCCGGCGGCGATCACGCCCAGGAGCATGACGCCGGCGTGGGCGATGGCAGAGTAGGCGAGCAGGCGGCGGAGATTGGACTGCGCAAGAGCGGCACAATTTCCGAGCAAGAGCGAGGCGGCGGAAAGGCAGGCAACGATGGGCAACCAGCCGGGCGCACCGGTGGCGGTCGAGACGTTGCCGGCGGCAGGGCCGAAGCCGGGCCACAGCAGGCGGACGAAGAGGGTGAAGCCGGCAAGTTTCGAAGCCGAGGCGATGAGCGCGGCCGAGGAGACGGGTGCGCCTTCATAGACGTCGGGGGCCCAGAGGTGGAAGGGCGCGGCGGCGGCTTTGAAACCGAAGGCAACGAGGACCATCACGAGGGCGACGGCGAGGAGCGGCGTCGGAGGATGACGCGCGAGGTGCGCGGAGATTTCGTGCAGCTCGATGGAGCCGGTGAGGCCGTAGATCAGGCTAAAACCAAAAAGAAGAAACGCCGCCGACATGCCGCCGAACAGAAAATATTTCAACGCGGCTTCGGCAGATTCGGGTTTTGATTTGTCGAAGCCGGCCAGGATGTAGAGCGAGAGGCTGGCGAGTTCGAGGGCGACGAAGGCAACCAGGAGCTGTTGCGCGGCGGCCATCAAGGTGAAGCCGGCGGTAGCGAAGAGGACGATGGCGACAAATTCGGCCGGGTGGCGGAGCCGCGCGGTGCTGCCAGCGAGGGTCAGCGTAATCCACGCGAGCACGAGAACACCGAGGCGGGTAGCCATCGTGAGTTCATCAAGGATGAGCGCACCGCCGAACACAGAGTGGGCGAGACCGATGGTGAACGCGCCATACATTGCAGCGACGACGGCGGCGGTGCCGGTGACCACCGAGAGGTAGAGGCGACGCTCGAGGGTGCGGCGGCGGCCAAACGCGAGGTCGACGGTGAGCACGAAGAGCGCGCCGATGACGAGGGCGGCCTCGGGGAGCATAGCGCGGAGGAGTTCGGTGTAGTTCACAACGCACCTCCTTTGAGCGCGGCCTGCATGAGGGGCGATTGGAGCGCCGGGGTGATCCAATCGAGGAGCACGTCAGGCTTAAGGCCAACGTAGACGGTCGCGGCGAGGAGGAGGGCGGCGCCGGATTTCTCGGCGAGCGTGATAGGCGCGTAGTGGTGAAGGGAGTCGACGTGGGTCGGCTCGCTGGCGCTCGCCGCTACAGCGGAGAGTTGGGTGGAGCCGAAAAAGGAAACATGGATGGCGCGGAGGGTGAAGGCGGCGGCGACGAGGATACCAAAACCGGCCAAGATCGCCCACGCGGGAGACGTTTTCCACACGCCGATGAGAATCGTGAGTTCGGCGGGAAAGCCGCTGAAGCCGGGCATGCCCATCGAGGCGAGACCGGCGAGCACGAAGGTAAGGGCGGCGAAGGGGAGGAGGCGGTGGAGCGGAAGCTGGCGGAGATCGGCGAGTTGGCGCGTGTGGGTGCGCTCGTAAACCATCCGGCCAACAACGGCGAAGAGCAGACCGGCGATCACGCCGTGGGAAAACATTTGAAGGACCGCACCGGCGACGGCGGTCGAGTTGGCGGCCGCGAGACCGAGGAGAACAAAGCCCATGTGGCTCACGCTCGAGTAGCCGATGACAAATTTAAAATCGTCCTGCACGAGGGCGATAAAGCCGGCGTAGAGAATGCCGATGATGGCGAGGGCGGCGATCGTGGGTTGCCAGAAGGCGAGTCCAACGGGGAAGAGCGGCATGGCGACACGGAGGCAACCGTAGGCGCCGAGTTTCATGACGACACCGGCGAGGAGCATCGAAGCGGCGGTGGGTGCGGCGACGTGACCAGTGGGCGCCCACGTATGGAAAGGAAACATACCGGCGAGCACGCCGAAGCCGGTGAAGACGAGGGCGAAGAGGCCGATCTGTTCGCCGCGCGAGAAGTGCGTGGCGGCGGCGGCAAGGTCGTTGAGCGAAAAGCTGGAGGCGGCGCCGTGGGCGACCGCGGCGGCGTTGGCCCAGAGGAGACCGGCGAGGACGAGGGCGCTGCCGGCGAAGGAGTAGAGGACAAGCTTCATCGCAGCGTGTTCGCGCGTGGCGGGCGAACCCCAGTTAGCGATGAGGAAATATTTCGGGACGATCGCGATTTCGTAGAAGACGAACATCGTAAAGGCGTCGGCGCTAAGGAACACACCGAAGACACCACCGATGAGGACGAGGTAGAGCGCGAAGAACTCGCCGACGCGGTGCTCGATGTTCCAGGAGAAGAGGACGCCAACGGTGGCGGCGAGGCCGGTGAGGACGAGGAGCGTGAGGCTGATGCCGTCGGCGGCGAGGTGGTAGCGGATGCCGAGTTCGGCGATCCACGGGAGGTCGACGATGGTTTGCAGGCCGGGGGAAGGAACGAAGGCGGAAGCGGCGAGCAGCGTGAGCGCGAAGGAGGTGACGGCCGTGATGAGAGCGATCCAGCGGGCGAGGGAGTTGGAACGTGCGCCCGCCGCGAGCGCGAGGAGGGCGCCGGCAAATGAGACGTAGATCGTGAACGGGAGGGCGTTCATCTCGTGAAACAACCGGAGGGCCTCACGCCCAGGAGGGGAAGAGCGCAAAGGATTCGAGGGACGCGTTGCTTGGCGACCTTCGCGTCCTTGGCGTGAGGAAATAAGTTCGTGTTCATGGCAGCGTGAGGTGGTCGGCCCACGAGGTGATGAGCGGGTTGAAGAGGCCGGTGAGCAGGCCGGGGAAGAGGCCGAAAACGAACATCAAAACGACGAGCGGGACGAGGGTTGCGAGTTCGACGGCGGAGAGATCGGAGAAGGCGGTCGCGGTGACGCCGGCGCGAGGACCGTGGAAGACGCGTTGCCAAAAAGTCAGGAGGAAGAGGGCGGTGGCGAGGAGGCCAAGGGTCGCGATGGCGGCGGCGGCGGGATGGAGGCCGAAGACGCCGCGGAAAATGAAGAATTCGCCGACGAAGCCGTTGAGACCGGGGAGACCGAGTGAGGAGAAGAGCGCGACGCCGCACAGGCCGGCGAAGATCGGGGCGGCGGAGCGCACGCCGCCGAAATCGGCGAGGCCGCGTTGGCCGCCGGAACGGTTTTCCAGAATGCCGACGCAGGCGAAGAGGGCGGCGGCGGAGAGGCCGTGGTTGAACATTTGCAGGAGCGTGCCGCTGAGGGCAGCCGACGCGGCGGGGCCAACGGGGGCGTTGCGACCGGTGGCGTAGGATACGGCGAAGAGCGCGAGGAGGCAGTAGCTGAGATGGTTAATCGACGAGTAAGCGACCATGCGCTTGAGGTCGGTTTGCTTCATGGCGGCAAAAGCACCGAAGACGACGCCGCCGAGGGCGAGGGCGATGAGCCACGGCGCGGCGGTGTGCAGCGGGGCGGGGAAGATCGGCCAGAGGATGCGGAGGAAACCGTACACGCCCATCTTCGACATGACGCCGGTGAGGAACATTGAAGCGCCGGTAGGCGCTTCGGAGTAAGTCGCGGGGAGCCAGGTGTGGAAGGGCCAGAGCGGGACTTTGACCGCGAGGCCGAGGAAAACGCCGAGGAAAACAAGCTGGTGCGCGCCGCCGGGGAGCTTCACGGCGAGCGTGCCGTCGCGGGCATATTGGGCGAGCTGCGCGAAATCGAGCGTGCCGGTGGCGACGAAGAGCGCGGCGAAACCGACGAGCATAAAGGCGCTGCCGCCGATGGTGTAGACGACGAATTGATACGCGGCACGCGTGGCGCCGGGGCCGCCCCAGAGTTTAATCAGGAAAAACGCGGGGACGAGACTGAGTTCCCAGAAGAGGAACCAGTGGAAGAAATCGAGAGCGAGGAAGACCCCGAGCGCGGCGCCTTGGAGGAGGAGGAAGAGGGAGGGGAAAAGGGTGGGAGACGGGGAAGACTTGGGAGACGGGGAAAGATGGGACCAAGAAGCGAGGAGGGCGACGGGGGTGAGGATACCGGTGAGGAGGACGAGGAGGAGGCTCAGGCCATCGAGGCCGAGGTGATAGTGGACGTTGAGGGCCACGATCCACGTGTGGCGTTCGACGAATTGGGGCGAGAGGGAATTGGGGTCGAACTGCGTGAGGAGGACGGCGGAGAGCGCGAGAGTGGAGAGCGAGAAGAGGAGCGTGAGCGTGCGGGTCGTGGCGGGACTTGCGCCGCGCAGCAAGGCCAGGAGGGCGGCGCCAATCCAAGGGGTGAAGACAACGAGGGAAAGGAGCGGGAGGGCGTTCATGCGACACCTCCAAAAATCGCGACGAGGGCGAGAGCGACGAAACCGATGGCGAGAAAACGGAGGTAGCCGTGGGCGTCGCCGGTTTGGGCGCGGGAATAAGCCTGACCGGTGCCGCGGAGTTTTTCGCTCGTGGCATCGAAGCCCGCGTTGAGGCCTTGTTCGTCGGCCTCACGGTTCACCGTGCCGGAGAATTCACCGAGGAGGGCGAGGAAGTGGACGATGCCGCCCCAGACGTAGCGGTCGAACCAGTCGGCCGCGGTGGCGAGGAAGGAGGAAAGAAGGCCGAAGGTGGCGGCGTAAAGTTCGTCGAATTTCAGGCGAGCGCCGAGGAAGGCGTGCACGCGCGGGGCGACGGTGGCGAGCGGGTCGGGCGAGGTGGCGTTCAGGCGGAGCTTGCGGCCGTAGAGCATCCAGCCGGCACCGATACCGATGGCGACGAGGACGATGGAGAGGACCATGAGGCCGACGCCTTCGAAGAGGGAGTGGCCGTGGACGGCGGTCTCGCCGTTGAGGCGGGCTTGGAGCCACGGGTAAGCGGGCGTGCCGAGGAAACCGAGGACGATGGCGAAGCAGGCGAGGATGACGAGCGGGGTGGTCATCACGGCGGAGTTCTCGTGGGCGTGGTTGGCGGAGCGACTGCGGCCATGGCCGAAGAAAACCTCGGAGATCAGGCGGGTGTTGTAGAAGGCGGTGAGGACGACACCGATCAGCGCCGCGTAGAACGGGAAGTGGGAACCGGACGTGGCGTGCGCGGCGTGGAGGATGGCTTCCTTGCTCCAGAACCCGGAGAAGAACAGCGGGACACCGACGAGGGCCATCGTGCCGATGGCGAAGGTGGCGAAGGTGAGTTTCATCTTCACGGAGAGTCCGCCGAGTTGACGGATGTCCTGCTCGTGGTGCGCGGCGTGAATGACCGAGCCGGCGCCGAGGAAGAGCAGGGCTTTGAAGAACGCGTGGGTGAGGAGGTGGAACATCGCGGCGCCCGGAGCACCCACGCCAATCGCGAGCATCATGTAGCCGAGTTGGGAGACGGTGGAGAAGGCGAGGATGCGTTTGAGATCGTATTGCGCGACGGCGATCACGGCGCCGAGGAGCGCGGTGATGGCGCCGATGAGGGCGACCACTTGCAGCGTGTCGGGGGTAAGCAGCGGATAAACGCGCGCCATGAGGAACACGCCGGCAGCGACCATCGTGGCGGCGTGGATGAGGGCGGAGACGGGCGTCGGGCCCTCCATCGCGTCGGGGAGCCAGACGTGGAGCGGGAACTGACCGGATTTGCCGACGGCACCGCAGAAAAGGAGGAGGCCGATGGCGCTGGCGACGGTGAGGCCGCCGACCGTGGCGGCGGAACCGAGTGCGCCGAGCGCGGTGGCTTCGAGGACGCCGTGGCCGTTGTCGTAGAGCAGGAGGGAACCGGCGGAATCGTAGAGCCAGAGGAGGCCGAGGAGGAAACCGAGGTCGCCGATGCGCGTGGTGATGAAGGCTTTTTTTGCGGCGGCAGCGGCGGACGGTTTGTAAAACCAGAAACCGATGAGGAGATAGGAGGCGAGACCGACGAGTTCCCAGCAGATGAACAGGAGGAGGAGACTGTTGGCGACGAGGAGACCGAGCATCGCGGCGGCGAAGAGACTGAGAAAGCAGAAGAACTGTTTGAAGTTCTCGTCCGCGTGCATGTAGCCGAGGCTGAAAATGAAGATGAGCGTGCCGACGAACGTGACCATCGTGCACATAAACGCGGTAAGCGGATCGAGCAGCCAGCCGAGGCGCACGGGGTCGTTGCCAAGTTCGAACCAGGTGAAGTTGTGGGTGAGGTGCGCGGCGGGATTCGCGAGGGCGGTGCTGAGCGCGGCACAGGAGATGAAGAACGACAGCGCGAGTGCGCCGATGGCGAGAGCAGAGGAGAGCCTGCGGGCGCGGCGAGGCAGGAGGGAGCTGATCGCGGCGGCGAGGAGCGGGAGGGAGGGGATGAGCCAGAGGTATTGGGCGGAGAGGCTCATCGAAGGAGAATGACCAAGGCCCGATGACCAATGTCCAAGGACGGAGAGTGCGGGCGGAAGGCTGAATCGCTTTCGAACGTGACGGACGCGGGCTGAAGCACCGCGCTACCCAGGAGATTTTTTTTATCCGTGTTCATCCGTGTAATCCGTGGTTAAAAAATTTCATCCTTTGAGGCGATTGGCCTCTTGCAGGCGGATGTTTTTTTGGTGGCGGTAGACGGCGATGATCAGGGCGAGGCCGACGGCGGCTTCAGCGGCGGCGACGGCAATCGAGAA
>CAMBVX010000249.1 GCA_945871085.1 Opitutus sp. GAS368
CCGTAGACGAGGGCGATGGCGTCGACGGCAGCATCGGCTTCGGCGCGGTCGATGGCGGCCTGTAATTCGCGCTGCAGGCGGACGGGCTCGTTGTGCAGACCCTGCGGCATAAAGATGAATTCCCGGATGTGCGGCAGATCGGCGCCGAGGTGGCGGACCTCGGCCTCAAGGACGTTGCAGGCGATTACGGTGAGCACGGGGGTGTGGGCGAGGTGAGCATGGGAGCAAACTGGGTCAGCGCTCGCACGCTCAATGCGGAAAAATTCCGGCCGGGCTCACTTCTCGAAAAACTCGATCTCGGTGATCGTGGGGCCGTCGGTCGCGTCGAGGATGTTGAGACGGAATTCCTGCGCGGTGACGGCGGGGAAGGTGCGCGTGAAATTGCGGCCGATTTTTTCGCCGGTGAAGAGGGTTTTCCACGCGGCGCCGTCGCGATATTGGAACTCGAATTGGCGCACGCGCTGGGCGATCGCCTCGTCGATGCGGACGCGGGCGACGGTCGTCTTCTTTTCGAAATCGCGGGCGATCCATGCCTGCTTCGTGCCGGAGTCGGTGGCCCAGCGGGTGGTGGAGTCTTGGTCGAAGGCTTGTGGCGCGCCGTGATCGTGGAGGTTCGTGCGGTAAACATTTGAAGCGCTGGCCTTGACGGGTGCGGAGACGGAAATCGCCGGAAGATCCATGGCGGAGCCGTCGAGTTCGAGTTGCACGATGGTGTCGATGGCGTCGCGTGCGGCGGCGTCGACGGAGACGGTGAGTTTGCCGTTTTGCTGGACGACGGTGGCGCGGCCGCCGTGGAGGAGCGCGGCGGATTTGATCGCGCGGGGGAGCGCGGGGAGTTCGAGCGAATCTTTTTCCCATTTGAAAATGTGGAGGAAGACGGTTTGTCCGCGGCGCATGCTGGCGGCGGTTTTGGTGGGATGCCACGGACCGCCGCGGGTGCCGTAGATGCTCGTGCCGTTTTTCGCGAGCCACGCGCCCATCTCTTTCAGGCGGTCGACTTGGCGGGGCTCGATGTTGCCGTCGGGCATGGGGCCGACGTTGAAGAGGAGGTTGCCATCGCCGCCGGCGCAGAGGACCAGCGTGCGGAGGCATTCTTCGAGGGACTTCATGGTGTCGCCGGGTTTCCAGGCCCACTGTTTGCAGATGGTGATGCAACTCTCCCACGGACGTGTGTCCTGGTATTTGCCGACGCGCTGCTCGGGAGTGTCGAAGTCTTCGGGGAGGCCGTTGCGGTTGTTGATGAGGAGGTGCGGCTGGAGTTTGCGCGCCATGCGGTTGACCTCGACGCCTCCGTAGTCGGCGGCGGTTTTGCCAAGGCCGTCGAACCAGAGGATGTCGACGCGGCCATAGTTGGTGAGGAGCTCGCGGACCTGGGTTTTTAAGTAGGCGAGATAGCGCGGATGGCGGTCGGGCGTGAAGGCGTCGGGGTGGTGCCAATCGGGTTGGGAGTAGTAGAGGCCGAACTTAAGGCCGGCGGCGTGGCACGCGGCGGCGAGCTCCTTGACGATGTCGCGGCGGTAGGGGCTGAGCGGGCTCGTGATCTTGTAATCGCTGGCGGCGGTCTCAAAAAGGCTGAAGCCGTCGTGGTGGCGGGTGGTGAAGACGAGATACTTCATGCCCGCGGCCTGCGCGAGGGCGACCCACGCGCGGGCGTCGAAATTCACGGGGTTAAATTCTTGGTAGAGGTTGTCGTAAATCTCGGCGGGAACCTCGGTGCCGGGACCGCGATAGCCGCGGCGTTCGCCGGAGCGCGACCAACCGATTTCAGTGCCCTTGAGCGCGACGGGGCCCCAGTGGATGAAGAGGCCGAAGCGGTCGGCGCGCCACGATTCGAAGGCGGCGGCATGGGGACTTTCGGCGGCAGGGAGCGGGAGCGCGGCCGAGAGGAGCGCGAGAGACGCGAGGGCGAGGCGGCGTAAGCGGAGCATTTCTATATACACCAATGAAACGCTCGGCCGAGAAAACTCTTTCGCCCACGCGATTTATTTTTCTCGGGGCGAGGTGGGTTTCGTCTGCTCGTGGTAAACGGTCGAGCGAACGTTGGCGGGCCGGGGGCGGCGCGTTGATAAGATGGAAAACGAGGACGAGTTGGCGGCGCACTTTTGTTCGGGCGGTTGCGGTTTGCGTTCTGCGGACGATACCGCGCATAAAATGTTCATGGCAGAACTCACGGAACTTACCTCAGCCGTCGCCGCAGGAAAACGGGTCGATACCATTCGGATCACCCAGGAACTTCTGGCCGCCGGCCACAGTCCGCAGTTGATCGTCGAGCAAGGCCTCGTGCCCGGCATGGCGATCGTCGGCGACCAGTTTAAGCGCAACGAAATCTTCGTGCCGGAGATGTTGATCGCGGCGCGGGCGATGAAAGAGGCACTCAAGCTGCTGGAGCCGCTGCTCGTCGCGGCCGGTATCAAACCGAAATACACGGTGATCATCGGGACCGTGCAGGGCGATCTGCACGACATCGGCAAAAATCTCGTCTCGATGATGTGGCGCGGCTCGGGTTTTGCGGTCGTCGACCTCGGCACAAACGTGAGCCCGGAGCGCTATCTCGCGGCGGCGCAGGAGCACAAAGCCCACCTCGTGGGGCTGTCGGCGCTGCTGACCACGACGATGCCGGCGATGAAGGAAACGGTGCGCGTGTTGAAAGCGGCGAGTTTGCCGAATCTCAAAGTGGTCGTCGGCGGTGCGCCGATCACGCAGCAATTCGCCGATGAGATCGGCGCCGACGGCTATGCAGCCGATGCCGGGACGGCGGTTGAGTTGGCGACGCGGTTGTTGGAATCGGCGGCGTAACAGCGGACGGGCCGGCGAGACTCCATGACATCGCGCGAAAAGGTCCGGCGGGCGTTGCGATACGAAGCCGGCCCGGTGCCGGTGGATTTCGGCAGCACGGGGCTCACGGGCCTGCACGTGAGCTGTGTGGCGGCGCTGCGCGCGCACTATGGCTTGCCGCAGCACCCGGTGAAGGTGTGCGAGCCGTTTCAGATGTTGGGCGAGATCGAGGATGATCTGGCGCGGGTGCTCGGCTCGGACTGCGTGGGCGCGAACGGCCGCGGCACGATGTTCGGATTTCCGGCCGAAGGGTGGCACGAGTGGCGCGCGCCGTGGGGACAAGTCGTGCGGGTGCCGGCGGGCTTTCGGCCGCGTGAAGAGGCGTCGGGCGACGTGTATTTGTTTCCCGAGGGCGATGCGACCGTGGCGCCGAGCGGACACATGCCGGCCGGCGGATATTTTTTCGACGCGATCGTGCGGCAGGAGCCGATCGACGAGGACAAGCTCAACCCGGTGGACAACTGCGAGGAATTTACGCTTATGGGCGAGGCGGACATCGCGCATTGGCGGACGGAATTCGCGCGCGTGAAGGGCGAGACGCGCGCGGTGGTGTCGGGGATCGGCGGCACGGGGTTTGGCGATATCGCGCTGGTGCCGGCGGCGTTCCTGAAGCATCCCAAGGGTATCCGCGATGTCACCGAGTGGTATGTGTCGCTCCTCGAACGCCGCGATTACGTGCATCAGGTTTTCAGTTACCAATGCGACGTGGCGTTGAAAAACCTGGCGACTTTCGCCGCGCTCGCCGGGGACAGCATCGATGTGCTCTTCATCTGCGGGACGGATTTCGGCACGCAGACCTCGCAGTTTTGCTCGGGCGCGACCTTCGATGATCTCTATGCGCCCTACTATCGGCGCGTGAACGAGTGGGTGCATCGCCACACGGAGTGGAAAACCTTCAAGCATACGTGCGGCGCGATCCGGCCGTTGATCGACCGGTTTATTGACGTCGGTTTTGACATTCTGAACCCCGTGCAGTGTTCGGCGGCGGAGATGGATCCGGTGCGGCTGAAGGCGGATTTCGGCGAACGCGTGGTGTTCTGGGGCGGTGGTGTCGATACGCAGCACACGCTGCCCTTCGGCTCGCCGGCGGAGGTGCGGGCGCAGGTCACGGAGCGGCTGCGGGCGTTTTCGCCGCGCGGCGGTTTTGTCTTCAATACGATCCACAACATCCAGGCGCGCACGCCGGTGGAAAATATTGTGGCGATGGTGGACGCGGTCCACGCGTTCAACGGCACGCCGGCCTAAGACTGCCCTTCAACCGATCGGAAATTTCCCCTCCCATGAACGCCCGCACTGCCGCTCTCCTCGCACAACTCGCCCAACGCCCGCTGCTCTGCGACGGCGCCACTGGCACGCAATTGCAGGGCTTGGGGCTGGCGCCGGGCGCGTGTGGCGAGCTGTGGAACACCCAGTTTCCTGAGCGGGTGCGGAGTGTGCACCGGCGCTACTTCGAGGCGGGGGCGGACCTGTTGACGACGAATACATTTGGCGGCACGGCGTGCGTGCTAGAGTCGCACGGGGTCGCGGGTCGCGTGCACGAGTTGAGCTACGCGGCGGCCCGACTCGCCCGCGAAATCGCGGGCGAGCGCGCGTGGGTGCTCGGCGATATGGGGCCGTTTGGCGGGATGCTTGAACCGCTGGGCGAGACGCCGGTGGAAACCGTGGCGGCGGCGTTTCGCGAGCAGGCGGAGGCGCTGCTCGCTGGTGGCGCGGATGCGATTCTCGTCGAGACGATGTCGGACCCTGCAGAAGCGGCAGTGGCCGTGCGGGCGGCAAAAGCCGCGGGTGCGGATTTGGTGGTGGCGACGTTCACTTTTCAGAAAACCACGGTGGGCTATCGCACAATGATGGGCACGACAGCGGCGGCGGCGGTCGCGGCTGCGTTGGAGGCCGGGGCGGATATTGTCGGCGCGAATTGCGGCACGGATTTGTCGCTGCCGGACTACGAGCTACTCACGGCGGAACTCGTGGCGGCAGCCGACGGCAAACCGGTGATCGTGCAGCCGAATGCGGGCTCGCCCAAACTGGTCGACGGGCAGGTTAGTTATGCGGAATCAGCGGCGGAATTTGCCGAGTCGGCGCCGCGCTTCCTTGCGGCCGGGGCTCGGATTGTAGGCGGGTGCTGCGGGAGCACGCCGGCGCACATCGCGGCGATTGCGGCGAGACTGACGAGCACGTAGCGGGAGAGTCGGAAGCGAGTGGTGCGACAGGGAGGGGCCCACGTTTCCCGGGCTTGGTCTCGGTCGCGTGCTGAGACACGTTTGGTGCGGATTAGGGATCGGGAAGGTGAGCGAGGGAGAAAGATTCTCGAAACAGACGGATCGCAAGGCGGTGCAATGGGCCACGGCGGAGTGGCACACGACGAACGGGTCGATTCGCCCGCAACTGACCGGCGATCGGCTGCTCTACGCCGGCTCGGGCCGACGGTGGTTACGCACGCAACGAAGTGGGCATCGCGCGCTGCAGGCGCGAGTCTACTTCCCCTTATTCTTTTTGTTCTTCTTGGTCGCGCCGACGGGCGAATCTGGGGTGCTGGCGGGGGCTTGCTCGGCGCTCCACTTGTCCCACATCGCCTGCAGTTCCTTCACCTTCGCGGGCTGGGCGGCGGCGAGATCCTTTGATTCACCGATATCGGTGGCGAGGTTGTAGAGTTCCGGTTGGCCGCTACCGCCTTTGGAGACGACGAGTTTCAGGTCGCCGTGGCGGATGGCCCATTGCGGACCGTAGCGCCAGTAGAGGGTTTGGTGGGGACGCGAGGTTTGTTTCCCGGTGAGGTAGGGCATGAGGTCGACACCATCGAGATTCCATGAGGCCTCGGGTTTGCCGCCGGCGGCGACGATGGCGGTGGGCAGCACGTCGAGGTTCATGACGGGGAGGTCGTAGGTCTTGCCGGCGGGGATTTTGCCTTTCCACTGGGCGATGTAGGGGACGCGCGGGCCGCCTTCGAAGGTGGTCATCTTGAAACCACGGAGGGGGCCGTTGTGCGAGGTCGTGCTCGCGGTGGGGCCGCCGTTGTCGGCGATGAAAAACACCAATGTGTTCTCCTCCTGGCCGAGGGCGCGGATTTTTCCCATGACGCGGCCGATGGCGTCGTCCATGCCGGCCATCATGGCGGCGAACAGCTGGCGTTTTTCGTCAGTGATTTTTGGGTAGCGCTCCAGATATTTTTTGGGGGCCTGCAGCGGTGCGTGCTGGGCGTTGAACGGCAGGTAGAGGAACCACGGCTTGGTTTTATTTTTCTCGATCCAGTCGATCGAACGGTCGGCATAGGCGTCGGTGGTGTAGAAATTTGGATCGGTCACGGTTTGCACTTCGTTGGAGACGCGCGAATCGATGAAGTTGGTCGGGTGGAAGAACGGCGTGTTGTTGAGCGTGCCGTAGAATTCGTCGAAGCCGCGTTTGGTGGGGCGGTTTTCCGGCTGGTCGCCGAGGTGCCACTTGCCGACGGCGGCGGTGGTGTAGCCGAGCGACTTCAGCCGGGTGGCCATCGTGGTTTGATCGCGGCGGAGCCCGACGGTGTTGGCGACAGAGTTGAACTCGTGGCCGAAGCGGGTGGGGTAGCGGCCGGTCATGAGGCCGGCGCGTGACGGGCTGCAATACGTCGCGGCGACGTAACCGTTGGTGAAACGGAGGCCGTTCTTGGCGAGGGCATCGATGTGGGGCGTGGGGATGTCTTTGGTGTAGCCCTGGCAGCCGAGTTCGCCGTAGCCGAGGTCGTCGGCATAGAAAATAATGATGTTCGGCTGGGCAGCGGTCGACGACAGGAACGGGGTGAGCAACGCGAAGACGAAGGCGAGACGGAGGAGGGCGCGAGGTTTCATGGGGCGAGGAGGGAGGTTGAACGGGACGGAAGAATGACGAAGGCGGAGTGGAGTGGTTTCAATGATGAAGAGAAACGCGGTGCAGGCAGTGGGAGGGGAGCGCCGCGCCACGGTTGGGCAAGCCCGGGGGCATCCGGTGCGCCTCTCAGAGTGCGGTGAGCTTTACGGTCAGCGCGTCGTAGCCGAGCGTGCGGTCGAACGTGGCTTCGTGTTCGACGTGTTCGGTCGCGTGGAGGATCGTGATTGTTTTCACGCGCTCGCAGCAGAGGCGCAGGAGGGTGCGGAGGATGAGTCGCGCATGCGGGGCACCGAGGCACAGGTGGGGGCCGAAGCCGAAAGAGAGGTGAGGATTCGGCTTCCGGTCGAGTCGCACGTCGTGGGGGGCGGGGAAAACGGTCTCGTCGAAATTGGCGGAGGCCCACGCGAGCGAGATGCGTTCGCCGGCTTTGACGGTGATGCCGTGGACGTCGGTGTCGGCGGGACACACGCGGCCAATATGATTGAGCGGCATAAACACGCGGAAAAATTCTTCGCTGGCGAGCGTGATGCGCTTGGGATCGGCGCGGAGATATTCGAGCGCCTCGGGATGTTCGGCGAGATGGCCGAGGGCACAGGAGATCGTGTGGATGATCGTGTCGCGCCCGCCGGCGAAGGCGAGGTTGGCGAAGCCCATCATCTCCTCGCGCGTGAGTCTGCGGTCGCGATACGTGGCCAGCGTGAGCGCACTGAAAAAATCTGCGCCGGGGTTGGCCTGGGCCTCGTTGAATTTCCGATGGAGATAATCTTCCAGCACGTTGCCGGTCTTGAATTCACCGCCGGTGACTTTGAATACATGGATGCCCCAGCCGATCCAGATTTCGCCCTCGGCGGCCGGCACGTTGAGCAGATAGGTCAGAGCGCGGGACTGCACGGGCAGGGCGAACTCGTTGACGATTTCAATGGTGTCGCGGGCGAGAGCGGAGGTGAGGAGGCCGTCGATCAAGGCCTCGACTTGCGCGATGACAGCGGGATCTTTGGCGCGGGCGAAGAAGGGCTCGACGATGGCGCGGTAGTCGCCGTGTTCGGGCGGATTGGTTTCGATGGGCAGCTGGCGCATGGAGCGCACTTTTTCCTCGGAAGGAATCGGTACGCGGAACGGCGCATCGGAGCTGAAGGTCGGCCAGTCCTTCGCGGCCTCGCGCACATCCGCGTGGCGGAGAACCATCGTGATATCTTCGCCGTGGAACGGGCATTTGAGGACACCGGATTTTTCGCGGGCAGCGCGGAGGGGATCGGAGAAGGCGGACATGGGAAGGTGGGGGAGAAGCGAGCGATGCGTTGAATGGTCGAAGGGTGGCTGGGGACCAACTACGCTGTGCGCAAGCCGGCGGCGCGGGCGAGCGCGCGCTGGCGCGTGTCTAACGTGAGAAAGCGAGTCGCTTTGAGCTGAAGCGCGGCGGCGACGTGGAAAATGTCGAAGGCACGGGTGCCGACAAGGGCGGTATGGCGCGCGGTCAGCTGACGGGCGATGGGGAGAACGGACGCCATAGGCAGAGTAACGACGACGACCATGGCGGCAGAGATATCCTGCATGATATGGGCCTCGGCACTGGCAAGGTCGGCGCGGGTGGATTCGCGGCGAAACAGGCGAAGTTGGAAGGCGTTTTCCAATTCGAATTGCTGCCACGACGTCAACAAGAGCGGCGCGCCGGTGGCGGAGACGGCCGCCAGCGCTGCCGGGGTGTTGGCGTCGGCCAGGTAGAGCGAGGCCAGCAGGCTGGTGTCGGCGTAGACCGTCGCGCTCATACCGGGCCGCGACTGTCAGCGATGAGTTCGGCGTGCGTGACGGTCGATTGCACGGCGGGCGGTAGCGGGCGGCGGCGCCAATAGCTACGGATGGCGGCGGGAGAACCGGCCGCTGCGGGAGCGCCAGTATCCGGTGCCACCGGAGACAATCGGGCCACCGGACGACCGTGCCGGGTGATGACAATTTCACTGCCCGCTTCGACGTCTGCGATCATCGCAGCGAGTTGATGCTGCACGGTGCGAATGCTGGCGCTCTTCATGTCTAACATTGTGTTAGACAAAAAAGTCTCGTCAAGCCGGGAGGCGGGTGGGGGGGGGCTGGAGCGGGGGCGACGCAGAACCCATGAGCGTTATTCTAGGCACCCAAGTGTCGTTGCTTGTCATTGCGAGGAGAGAAGCGAAGAAGCAATCCAGCTGAAGTTCCAGATGGATCGCCACGTCGCTGCGCTCCTCGCGATGACAAACATTCCGCCGCGCCTATAGGTTAATGGCTTCGGACGCCGAACCTACGTGCGAGACCAAGCTGCCAGGCGCGGGCTGACTCCTCGTTCACAGACGCTTGGGCGCGGGGGCGGTGGCTGGGGCCGCGCCCGACTGCGACTGCGCCCACGCGGGCGTGCCGAACCAGTCGTGCATTTCTTTCGCGAAAGGGGCGACGACGTCGCGGGACTCGGGGAAGTGGCCGCGATCGCCGGTCTCGACCAGCCAGGTGTCGAGGGCGGCGCGCAGGCGGATGAGCGCTTCGCGGTGCGCGGGCTGGGCGGACGTGGCGAGGTTCTTGATTTCGTGTGGATCGGAGCGGAGGTCGTAGAGTTCTTCGCCCGGGCCCGTGCGCTGCATGAGCTCCAAGGGCGCACCGGTGAGTTTTCCCTCGGCCAAGAGCTGGCGCATGAGCGGATAGATCGGGAAACATTTTTCCTTGTAGCGATTGAGCGAGGCAAAGGTAGGTCCTGTGCTCAGCGTGCGGATGTAGTGGTAGCGGGCGTCGTGCACGGAGCGGATGCGCTGCTCGGTTTCGTCGATGCGGTCGCGCGCGGCGAACGCGTAGCTGCGCGGCGGAGTGGTTCGCTCGCCGATCAGACTGTGGCTTTGCATCAACATTGGCCGCGAGACACCGGCGGCCGCGAGTGTCGTGGCAGTGAGGTCGAGCAGACTGACCAGCTCGTCGTTCACCGTGCCGGATGCATAGCGGGCGGGCGCGGGGAAGTTTTTCGGCCAGCGGATGATCAGCGGCACGCGCAAGCCGCTGTCGTAGCACCAGTGGATGCCGCGCGGCTCGAGGCGGCCGTTGTCGCCGAAGAAGATGATCACGGTATCGTCCTCGCGGCCCTCGGCGCGGAGCTTTTCGAGCACGCCGCCGAAGCGTTTGTCCATGCCGGAGACGGAATTCAGGTAGCGCGCCCATTCCTCGCGCACCACGGGGTGATCGGGGTAATACGGCGGCGGCGTGACGTTGGCGGGGGTGGCGATTTTTTCGTGTTCACGTTCGCCGACCCACTCGGCGCGGGCGTGTTTCCACGTCTGGCGGTCGTAGATGTCGTATTCGGACTCCATGGCGTTGACGACGGCGAAGAACGGGCGGTCCTTCGGCAGCGCGGACCAATCGCCGGAATTTTCGTGGTAGATGGGGCCTTCGTTGACGAAGTTCAGATCGAGTTTGCCGGTGCCGATTTCTTTTCCGTCGAGGGTCTTGAGGTTGGCGGTGAAGTAGCCGGCATCGCGGAGTCGTTGGGTGACGGGGCGCACGCCTGCGGGCAGGCGATAAGTGTCGGTGCGATGCGAGCGCATGGGGTGCGTATCCGTGCTCGTCTGATACATGCCCGTGAAGAACGCGGAGCGGCT
>CAMBVX010000250.1 GCA_945871085.1 Opitutus sp. GAS368
TGGCCGGCGGCGCCGCGGGTGAAATCGAGCGAGAAATCACCGGGGTTTACGCGTCCGACATCGAAGGTGAGTTCGTTGTGGTTGATGCGGACATCGAACGTCGAATACGTGAACGAGAGCGCGACGCGGTCTTTGTTGGTGAACTTGTAATCGGCGGTGACGCCGAACGAGGAGCGGTTGGTGTCTTTGCCGCTGTTGCGGATGACGGTCGACCACAGATAAGGCTTGTCGAAGGTGGTGTGCGGAAACGTGGTGCCGTTGGTCGCATTCTGCACGCCGCGCCAAAGATTCTGGATTTGCGGCTCGCCGGAGTATTGGCGGTTCATGCCCGCGGAGAGGGTGAAGCCAAAACGTTTGTTCACCGGCGCGATGTAGGAGAGATCGAACCCTGGGTGGATCTTACGCGTCGGGCGGCGGGGCGCGGGCGTCTCGCCCCAATGCTTGATGTCGTCGCGCATCAAAAAATAAGCGCTGAAATTTCCCGTGGGCCGCGTGCGCTCGAACGAGCTGCGCGGGACGAGATTCACGGACCCGGCGAGGGCGTTGCCCTGCGAGTCGGGGGTCGGCGAGAAAGACACTTCGATGCGCGAGAGATTGTTGATGGCCACTTGGTCGAGGCCGATGCCGCGCGAGGTGCCGCCGCCGCCGCCGCCCACCGCGCTGGCGAGGCCGAAGCCGTCGAGCGTGACAGGCACGTAGATGGAGGGCACGCCGTTGAGGGAGATATCGCGGGCGTTGCCGCCGGCGTAGTCGATATTCACGCCGGGCATGAACTTCATGAACTCGGCGACGTTGCCCTCGGCGATGTCGCCAAACTCATCGGTGGCGACGACGTTTTTCATGTTGGGGGCGAAACGCTGTTCATTGATCGCGAGGGCGGCGGCGCTCATCTCGCGCGACGTGGCGACGACAAACTCGTCGAGTTTGACGACCGCGCCATCGGTGGGGGGTGCGCCGGTTTTTCCCGGGCCCGAGGTGCTGAGGGAAAGTTCGAAGTCACGCTGGGCCGTTTGAGCGGCGGCGACGTTGACCGCCGCGGCAGCCGGGGGAAATCCGCTAAAAAACACACGCACCTGTGCCGCGCCGACGGGCACGCCGTCGAGCCGGTAGAAGCCGCCGGAATCGCTGAGGGTTTCCTGAGCGGAGCCGACGACGGAGATGCGGGCGTTTTCGAGCACGCCGCCGGTGGCAGGGTTGGTGATCCGGCCTTCGATCGTGCCGGTATTTTGAGCCCAAAGACGGACGACAAAAGCGAGCCACAGGAGAGCGACGGCAAGGCACGAGCGAATGCCCACGCGGGGCTGGCAAGAAGGGATCATGCCACGATTTTTCGGCCGGTGCGCGGGACGAGTCAACTGCGCGGCCGATCACCCATTCACACTCGCAGAAAAATCTGCCGCGCGTGGAGGAAGCGCGCGAGCGCGAGCATGAGCGCGAGGCCCACGACCGCGATACCGAGGTTGCCCCAGCCGGCGCCGAGCGTCGTGTCGAACCACGCGGCGAGGTCGCCCCCGGCGAGGCGCGCGGCGAGCTTCCGGTAGCCGACAATGCCACTGATCAGATACAGCGTGATCGGATTCATACCGATCCACACGAAGGGCACGCACCAGCGTTTCCAGCCGCGCACGTCGATCGCGTAGTAAAACGCCGCGAGCAGCAGCGCGCTGTAGCCGCCGGCCACGAGCACGAAGGACGATGTCCAAATTTTCTTCACGACAGGAAATTGCAGGCCCCACAGAAAACCGAGGGCGACGACGCCAGCTCCGGCGGCCGCGAGCCACGTGACTTTTTTCATATCGTCCCAATCGCGACGGCGAATCAGCAACCCGGCAAAGACCCCCAGCAGACACGAGACGACGGCGGGGCCGGTGCTGAGTAATCCCTCCGGGTCGAAGTAGAGATCGTATTTCCGACCGCCGAGGTATTCGAAATCGAGGTGGTTCGCGAGATTGCGGCCGGGATCGTAGACGCCGGTGACGCGGGCCGTGGTGGACGTGTAGAGTTGTTGCGCCTGCTCGAGCGTGGGCTTGGCGACACCGAGTTTCGCGGGGACGGCGGTCCGCTCCATCGCGACATCGCGGATCGGCACGAACGTAAGCAGCGCCCAGTAGCCGACGAGGATCGCGGCACCGATCGCGGCGAGGGTGCGCGGCTTAAAGAAGCAAAACAGCAAACCTGCGCCGGTGTAGGCGAGCGCGATGCGTTGGAGCACGCCGAGCACGCGGATGTCGGGCCACTTCGTCTGGAGACCGCCGGCATAAAAGAGTCCGACCGCGAAGAGCAGCGCGCCGCGGAAGAGCACGCGTTTCACGGCGGCGGCGCGGCCGTGTTGCTCGATGATTTTCGGTAGCGCAAACACCAGCGAGACTCCCGACATGAACACAAAGAGCGGAAAAATCAGGTCGTAGAACGCGAAACCCGCCCAGTCCTTGTGATCGAGTTGCCAGGCGATGAGGCGCAGCGGTGCGAGGTCGAAAACTTTGGCGAGCGTGGTGAACAGCGCATCGGCGCCGAGGATCCAAAACATGTCGAAGCCCCGGAGGGCATCGAGGGAGACGAGGCGTTGAGACGCGGGAGCGGGAGAGCGTGAAGCAGGGAGAGAGCTCATACGGAGGGGGGGTGCGCCGAGCAGGACGCACGCGGCGTGGGCGGTCAATGCGGCGGTGGTGGCGGGGCAAAGCACGCACCGCGTAGTCACGAAGGGAACGTGCGCGCAACAAAAGCGGAGGCGGCGCAACGACCACGGTCTTCAGCCCGGTGCGAGATAAAGTCGGTCGCGGTCTGACTGGGCGAGTGCGCCAATCGATGAGCAGGCTGTTGGCCAGCGATTGAACATGCCGGGGACAAAAGCGGCCTGAGGCCGGCGCAGGCGGCAGGTATCGTCATGGGAGGGGGGCACGCGTCGAGGGAGGCACACCGTTTTCGATCGGCCAATGGTTACTGTTGGCGACCGGCCATTGCTGAGGGGAAAATTGCGGGGGGCGCGACGGGTGAGTAGTGCGACCACTGCGGAGGAACGCGCGATCAACCCGCGCACAACGGGGATCTTGTTGGCTCTTTCCGCGTTCCGCTTGCTCCATCGGCTGGCCCTTTGAACGAGGCCGTGGAAGCGCTTGTGAATGACAAAGGTCTCGACGATCAGCACCGGGGGGGGCGTAACGCGCCTGCCCGTCGTCGCGCAGACAGGCGAGCACGCGGCTCAACGCAGCGGAGCCGAGAGGGGGCATCGTGCGATGGGGCAGCGGAAAAAACGCCCGTTGCTCGCCACGAACGCGAGGCCTCGCCGCCCCCGCTCATCACTCCAGCCAATCCAGGCATCGCGGGGGCCGCCGGTGCAACGCGGAGGCGGCGACGATAAGCACCGCCACCCACTCCCCTGGGCCTCCGCCACTGCCGGGTGCGACTGGTCGCCGACCGCTGGCAAACCTCCGAGGGAGTGATGCTCGGCCAAAAGCGGCTGCGCCCGATCCTTCAATTTCGGGGGATCGAGCCGCTCAATTTGCAGCGTGCGCTCCAGAATGTCCCGCGCTTCGAGCAACGGCTGACGGGGGTTCAGGCCAGCCCGGATAAATATTTCCCAAAAAAGTTTCCTCAAAATCGATGCCGCTCTTCCTGACTAAATATTTAAAAAATGGCCTACTTTAATGTGCTTTTTTGTGGAGCTATCATTGGAAGAATAGCAATCTAGCTTCCGGCGCCGGATACTTTGGTTCAGTCCCCGGGCATGTTCTTCCGGCCGCCGCACTGCCCCAATCCGGCCTGCCAGCACCACGCGAACCCACCTGCGGACTTCTATATCAACAAGGGTAGCTACGTCACCAGACACGACCGCCAGCGAGTTCCCCGCTACCAGTGCAAGGTGTGCAAGAAAACGTTTGGCTCCCGATGTTTCAGCCCAACAGCCCGACAACATAAGCCTGGGTCAACGAAACCGTGGGCAAGCTCCTCAGTTCGGGTGTAACCCGGCGCAGGTGCGCCAAGATTCTTGGCGTTGCCCGGGTCACAGTGATCAGGAAGTTCGCGTGGCTCGCTCAGCGAGCGCGCAAGGCTCATGGCGAGTTCCTACCTGTTCGGCTAAAGCGCCTCTGTGCGCTACACTGCAAGGGATACCACGAATAGGCCGCGTGCGCTAGACACCGGACTATTTCCCGATATCTGGGGTGTTTAATTGGCGTACGGCTCGTTGCGCAGTCGCGCAGGATATGTGGCGGCCTGCATGGTCGAGGTTTAGGAGTAAGTCGCGCTTGTTCCCTATGTAATAGGCCATCGCACCCATCGCCCGATTCCTAACAGCCTCGTCTGAAATAAGGCCGACGGACGCCAAAGCTATGATGTCATTGCTGTCGTTTTGGGAGAAACGCGAAAGTTTTGAAACCGCAAGGTCCACCGGAGAGAAGACACAAACCTGAACCAGCCGGCGTTCGTTACCACAGCCAGCCCATTCAAGGGCATCGTTCTCGAAATCCGGATGGATTAGAGCGAAGGTTGTGTTGTAGTTATTGTCAAAATACAGCAGGGATTCTTTCCCGTCAGATCCTTTGTAAGTGGCGCAAAGTTCTTTGGCAGGGGGAAGAGCAATGCGACTAGAAAACGACGCATCAATGTCGTTGGTGAACCGAGCGCCGGTGTAGTAATTGACCGCTAATCCTCCGGCGACATACATCTTAATCTGCGGGCCACCGTAGCCGCCCGAGCGGATTGATTCATCGATCTTATCGACGATACCGATAAAGGCTCCCGTTAACTCTTTGTCTGCCTTCATGGCGCGATCCTTGTGCGAAGCATGCCTGAAAACCTACCGCAGTCGAAATCCCGCGTCGCAATCAAAGCCGGAAACGCCGCCGTCCCTTGCGGATGCAAGCGCTGCACAACTGCCAGCAATTCTTCGCGGTGGCCATACCATCGAGCGCTTGCCAGCAGGAAAGCGGTAACCACAAGGTCGTCTCGGTCGCTCCAGCCAATCTTGAGCCAAGACCCTAGGTCGAACGCGCCATGCTGTTGCGCGCAAAAATCGAGCAGGGCTGCTTCGGAGGTTCTAGTCATGGGTGCGGAAAGGTTAGACGGGCATTACTTGCGCGGTCGTTGTTTGGGATACTGGACAGACCATTATAGCACAGAGCTTCAGCCTCCAAAAGCTTGGCGCGCAGAATAGATGGCAGGCTGCTCCTTGACGTGGGCATGACCCTAGAAACTGGCTCTTTCAGCTCGCATGCGTCAAATAGAGAGTGGTTGGGCCAACCGCTCGCGTCGCAGCCCAAAGCACACTAAAGTAGGCCATTTTGAAATATTTAGGGTGCCGCGCTGTTTCCGGTGGGTTGGCGATTTGTCCGACGATACGAGAACGGCACGCTCTGCGGCAAAGTCGTGGAGTCGACGACGCTGCAGCAACAGGCGGCGAACACTTGATCGTCTCCGTCGCTTCCGGGCAGGCCCGGTGCACAAGAGACCGCAAATGGCGGAGGATGGGCTGGGCGAAGGGCGCGGCTTTCGCGAGTTAGGCGTCGATGCGGGGGTCGGGCTTCGTCGGCATGCGCAAGTGTTAGGGCGCGGGATCACCTGCGGGCCAGCCGGATTTTCCGTCGAAGCGACGGTTTCTCACCGCCATTGGAGCGAGGCAAGCGGTGAAAACCAGTCCTTGCCCGGGAGCCGCTTCCCTAGTCGGTCCTGCAACGTGTGATTGGCATGTGCCCTTGTTTCGCTCACACGCCCTCATGCCCCTGATCGATCACCTCCTCGCGTCCGGCCTCGTCCGCCGCGCGATCTGGAAACTTTGGTATCCCTTCCTGACGCGTCGCCTGCGAGCGGAGGAGGTGTTGTTCTTAAATTACGCCTTTGAGGACGATCCACCGCGCGCCCTCGTGCTCGATCCGGACGACGAACCTAACCGCGCCTGCATCCAGCTCTATCACCACGTCGCGACGCAGGTGGATCTCAGGGGGAAATCCGTCCTGGAAGTGAGCTGCGGCCACGGCGGCGGTGCCTCGTGGCTCGCGCGCACGCTCCGGCCGGCGCGTTATACCGGGCTCGACCTGAATCCCACCGGCGTCGCGTTTTGCCGACGGCGTCATGACGTCGCCGGCCTGGCGTTTGTCGCGGGCGACGCGGAAGACCTGCCCTTTAGCGATGCTTCGTTCGACGTGGTGATCAACGTCGAAGCGTCCCATTGTTATCCCCATTTTCCGAAATTCCTCACCGAGGTCACGCGGGTGCTGCGACCCGGCGGGGAGTTTCTCTACGCTGATTTCCGTTTCGACCAAGGTCTCGCCGAATGGGAACGAGATCTCGCGACGGCGCCGCTCACCCTACGCAGCACTCGCGTCATCAACGCCGAGGTGCTCCGCGGCATGAATCGCAATTCGGCACGCTCGGTCGATCTCATCGTGCGCCATCTGCCCACGTGGATGCACGGTTTGGGGCGAGACTTTGCCGGAATCAAGGGCTCGCGCATTTATGCCGCACTGGAGCGTGGCGACGTATCCTATCGCTCGTATCACTTCGCCAAACCCCTCTAGGCTGATCTCTTTGCTTCGCTCCATCCTCACATCTTTTCCCATGCCCTCCCCGTTTCGCCCTCTTCGCTCGGCCTGGTTGGCCTCCCTTATTGCCGTCGCGCCCGCGTTCAAAACGCCACTGTTCGCCGCCGCAGCCGCCCCGGCGCTACGCACGCCCGAAAAAATCGTCGCCGAGGTCTGCGTGAATTGTCACGGCACCAACCTCACTGGCATCCCCGCACCCAACCTGCTCGACTTTTTTTGGAACCACGGCGGGCGCGAGGCCGATATTCGGCGCAGCATCACCGACGGTTGGCCGGAGACGGGCATGCCGGCGTTTCGCGGCGTCCTCTCCGAGGAGGAAATCGACCGGCTGGTCGCCTACGTGCAGCGGCAGCGCAATGAGTTTTTGTCCGGTCGCATCCAGATCCCGACGCCACCCGCGCAGCTCACGCTCTCGAGTGAGCGCCAGGCGTTTCGCTTCGAGACGTTTGTGTCCGGTCTCGATACACCGTGGGGCCTCGCGTTTCTGCCCGACGGCAATCTGCTCGTGACCGAGCGCGTCGGCCGCCTGCGCCTCGTCGTCCAGGGCCAGCTCGACCCAAAGCCGATCGCCGGCTTGCCCAAGATCTACGTGAAACAAGACGGCGGTCTCCTCGACGTCGCCGTGCCGCCCGACTACGCCAAAAACGGCTGGGTTTACCTCGCCTACGTCGAGCGTGGCACCGCACCGGATACGTCGATGACGGTGGTGATCCGCGGCCGGATCAAAGACCACGCTTGGGTAGACCAAGAGACAATTTTCCGCGCCGACCCAAAACACTACACGCCCTTCGACACGTCGCACTACGGCTGCCGCTTTCTTTTTGACGGCAAGGGTCACCTGTTTTTCTCGATCGGTGATCGCGGTCGCCAGGACGATGCCCAGGACCTCGCCAGTCCACTTGGCAAAATCCACCGCGTCTTCGCCGACGGTCGCATCCCACCCGACAATCCCTTCGTCAACCGCCCCGGCGCGCTCGGCTCGATCTGGAGCTACGGCCACCGTCATCCGCAGGGCCTGCAGTTTCACCCGGTCACCGGCCGCTTCTGGTCGACGGAGCACGGACCGAGCGGCGGTGACGAAATCAACGTCATCGACGCCGGCCACAACTACGGCTGGCCCCTCGTTTCGAGCGGGAAGGATTCGAAGCGCACCTTCGACGTGTCGCGCCCCGGAATGGATTCACCGCTGGCGTTTTGGACGCCGTCAATCGCGCCGTCCGGCATCGAATTCTACACCGGGAAACGTTTTCCCGGTTGGAGAAACAGTCTCTTCCTCGCCTGCCTCGGTGGCCAACAACTCCGCCGCCTCGAGACCGACGGCGACCGCGTCACCCATCAAGAAGTGCTCTTCAAAGAACTGGGCCGCGTGCGCGAAGTCGTCACCGGTCCCGACGGCCTGCTCTACCTCGCGCTCAACGCCCCCGACCGCCTCGCTCGCCTCGTGCCCACCGATGAGACCGCGCCTGCGGCGCCGGTCGCCGCCGTGGCGCGCGCGGTTGTTGGCCGCACACCCGAGGGCACCGAAGTCGAACTCTTCACGCTCACGAATCGCCACGGCGCCGTCGCCAAAATCATGTCCTACGGCGCGATCCTCGCCGATCTGCGTGTGCGCGATCGCGACGGAAAACTCGGCAGTGTCGTCCGCGAGATCACGCCCGCCGAGCCGGGCTTCGCCAAAGGCTTTCCCCAAGCCGGCGCTGTCTTTGGGCGCGTCGCCAACCGCATCGCGAACGCCCGCTTCTCGCTCGACGGTCGCGACTACCCACTCGCAGCGAACAACAAACCCCACACCCTGCACGGAGGGGTGAAGAACTTCAGCCGTGTCGTCTGGACCGCTACGCCCGCCACGACCCCCGGGGTGGCCGCCGTGACGCTGACCTACGTGAGCCCCGACGGCGATGAAGGCTTTCCCGGTAAACTCACGACCAGCGTCCGCTACACCCTCACCGATCAAGACGCGTTGCGGCTCGAATACTCGGCGACGACGGACAAGCCCACACCGGTGAACCTCACCAACCACGCCTATTTTAACCTCGCGGGTGGCGGCGACGTGCTGGATCACGAACTCACGATCAACGCCGACACCTACACCGTCGTCGACACGACCCTGATCCCGACCGGTGAGATCAAGCGGGTCGACGAGACTCAGTTGGATTTCACGCCGCAACGTCCCCTCGGCGCCCGTGCCGCCCAACTCGGGGCGAGCCGCCGCTACGACCACAATTTTGTGATCAACCGTGCGCCGGGAGATCGTTCACTCGTTTTCGCCGCACGTGTGGTCGAGCCCCGCTCCGGCCGCGCGATGGAGACGTGGACGACAGAGCCCGGCATGCAGCTTTACACGAGCCCGCTCGGCGACCAGCCGGCGAACGACAAGTTCGGTTTCTACTGTTTCGAAACGCAGCACTATCCGGACTCCGTGAACCATCCGAATTTCCCCACAACGATCCTTCGCCCCGGCGAGACCTTCCGCTCGACGACAGAGTTTCGGTTTTCGGTGAAGTGAACGCAGCGGCGCGTCCCCTCCGCCGTTGACGTCGCTCGGCCCGGACCTTTTCTCGCGCGATGAGCGACGCTTCCCGCTACGATGATGAGATTGTAATTTCCTGGCCCGAGCTGCACCGCGATGCGCGTTACCTGTCGCAGCAACTGCATGATCGCGGCTCGTGGAAGGGCATCGTCGCTATCACGCGTGGCGGACTGGTACCGGCGGCGCTCGTCGCCCGGGAGCTGGAGATCCGGCTCATCGATACCATTTGCGTTTCCAGCTACGGGGCGGGCGCAGCCGGCGGCGCCGCCCAGCAGCAAACCGGACTGCAGGTCCTCAAAGGTAGCGTGAGCGGCGATGGTGACGGCTTTTTGCTCATCGACGATCTGGTCGACACCGGCCAGACCGCGCAAGTCGTGCGACAGCTGCTGCCGAAAGCGTATTTTGCGACGCTCTACGCCAAACCCGCCGGCCGGCCCTTTGTCGATACGTGCGTGAAGGAGTTCAAGCAGAACAAGTGGATTTTCTTCCCGTGGGACATCGACTACCGCTTCGCTAAACCGATCCGCGATGGCGGACGAGCGGGCGGCGCGCGGAGCGCGGATTGATCCGTCGGTGTGGTCTGGGCAAAGCGGGCGGGCCTCCTCACTCGCCGACCCGGCAAAAAAATGTCGGCCGCAGATGCCCCCACAGGCACCTGCGACCGACTCCTGACTTTGGGGGTAACTAAAAGTTTAGAATTGGTGCTCGATCGCCAAGTAGCCGACAGGGCCGCGGAAGTCGGCGTTGCCGCCCACCGTGTCATTCTTGCTCTCCAAGTAACCGACCTTGGCGCTGCCCACCATCTTGTCGGTGAACTTGTGCTTCACTCCCACGGTGAGGCTGTAGTCACGACCGCTCGCGCCTAAGGGATCGGTTGCGATCAGGGCAGCGTTGTAGTTGTTGGTGCGATAATAAGTCGCTTGGACCTGGGCGTCGGTTTGTTTGTCGACGACGAACGCAGCGACGACACTGCCGTTCCAATAATTGTTGTCGGCGTTGCGCAGCACATCGGCCGCGGTGCCCGTCGTGCGGGGGAAAGCGGTGCTCGTCCGGTCGAAGACGACATTCACATTGCCCTGCATGTAGAAGCCCTTGTTCGGCACCCAATCGACGGTCTCGGCGAATTGATAGCGGCGCGCGTCGTTCGAGTCGCCCTCGACAAAGCCGGTGCTGATCATGGCAGCCTTGCCGCGTTG
>CAMBVX010000251.1 GCA_945871085.1 Opitutus sp. GAS368
GCCTTCCCCGGCCTCCTGCTGAACTACTACGGCCAAGGTGCCTACGTCATCGGCCACCCTGATTCGACCGCGAATCCCTTTTTCGCCCTCGCCCCGCCCGGCTGGGGCCAGCTCGCACTCACCCTGCTTTCGATCGCCGCCGCCATCATCGCGAGCCAAGCCGTGATCTCCGGCGCGTATTCCCTGACTCGCTCAGCGATCCAACTCGGCTACTTTCCCCGGCTGACGGTCACGCACACCAATGCCGACCAAGTTGGTCAAATTTATGTGCCGCTGATCAACACTGCCCTCGCGCTCGCCTCGATTGCCGTCGTCCTCAACTTTGGTTCTAGCGACCGCCTCGCCTCCGCCTACGGCATCGCTGTCACCGGCACGATGATCGTCACAACCTACGCGTTTTACATCGTGATGCGCCACTCGTGGAAATGGCCCCTCTGGCGCGCGCTCGCCCTCTGCACTCTCTTTATGTGCATCGATGCGGTCTTCTTCGTCGCCACGTTGCACAAATTTATGGACGGCGGCTGGCTCCCGATCGCCATTGCCGCAGCGGTCATCGCCATCATGCACACGTGGAAATCCGGAAAAACGGAGATCTTTCGCAAAGTCTACGCCAACGAAATTACCGAGACCGAGCTGTGCAACATCGCCGCCAGCAAGCACGTCATCCGCGTCCGTGGCACGGGTGTTTTTATGGCCGGAAATCCCCGCGGCACTCCGCTCGTCCTGCTCCATCACGTCAAAGCCAACAAGGTCCTCCACGAAATCATCGTGCTCCTCAGCGTCACCGCCAAGGAAGTGCCCCAGGTGGCCGATAGCGACCGGCTCGAAGTCCGCGAAATCGGCGAAGGCGTGTGGCGCGCCATCGCCCACTACGGCTACATGGAATCGCCCGACGTCGCGTCGCTCATCGAGCGCATTCGTGACGCCGGCGTGCCGCTGAAGCCCAACGAGGCGACCTACTATTTTAATCGCGAGATGATTATCACCGGTGGCGAAGCCGACATGTGGGAGTGGCAAAAACACTTCTACGGCTTCCTCAGCCGCAACGCCCGCCAAGCCCGCGACTATTACAATCTCCCGCCGATGCAGATCATCGAGGTCGGTCTGCCCATCCAATTGTAGCAACGAGGAGCCTGCTGGCAGGCGATTTTTTCCCGCGCGCGCCTCGCCACGCCCCGCGCTACCCCAGCACCGCCGCGACCGCGGCAAACACCTGCCTCCGCATCGCCGCGTCAGCTGTGCGATCCGTCGTCACCTCCAGCACCCGAATCCCACTCGCCGGCAGCGCCGCAACCAGTTCCGTAAAGTGCGTCCAGTCGCGCACCGCGACGTGCTCCACACCGTAAGCCGACACCAATTTTGCGAAGTCCACTTCCTGCGGCGTCGCAAAATATTCCTCGAAGGGCGGCTCGAACTGCGCGACCGGCAGATGCCCGAAAATCCCGCCGCCCTGGTTGTTGATCAACACGATCGTCAGTGCCCCACGTAGCTTCGGCCGAATCAAAAAACCATTCGTGTCGTGCAACAAGGCGAGGTCTCCTGTGAGCAACACCACCGGCCGCCGTGCCCCGTGCGCCACGCCAAGCGCCGTCGACAACGTGCCGTCGATGCCATTGGCCCCGCGATTGCCGAGCGGACGCAACCCACGACTACTCGCCGGCACGACATATTCGAGATCACGCACCGGCATGGAGTTCGCCACGAACCACGGTGTTCCCGGCGGCAGGTGCTGCGCCAGCAACCACGCCGCCTTCCCCTCAAACATCGCGGTCGTCCCCGCCAACCGTGCATCGAGCGCCAGACGCACCTTGCGCTCATACGACGCCCACATCCGCTCGTAGCCATTGGGATCGGTCGCCACCGGCAACTGCGTCACGAGCGCAGCCAACGACACCACCACCTGCCTCGTCCGACCGTGCAACGCATCCCGATTGTCGGACCGCTCGCTCACCAACAGCGTCGGCGCATCCGCCGCCTCCAGCCAGCCGCGCAGCACCTTGCTCGTCGGCCAGCCTCCGAGGCACAACACGCTCTCCGGCCGCAACCGCTCGGCTGCGTTCTCGTTTCTCAAAATCGCGTCATAGGTCGTCACCAATTGCGGTACGACGTCGGCGTAGTGCCGCAGCGGCGACAGGCCATCCGCCAGCACCGGCCATCCGAGACGCCGCGCGCTTTCGCCCACTGCGGCCGCATACCCCGCCGGGTCCGCTGGCTGCGCCGGTCCCACGACAATCACGCCGTGCACATCCGTCATCAACCGCGGCAGCCCCCCATGCACCACCCGCTCCTCCACCGGTCCGACCTGCGCAAAAAATCGAGGCCAATCGATCACCTCGCCCACCTTCGCCGCGATCCCGCCATCGTCGATCGGCGGCAGCGGATCGCGAAAGGGGGCATTCAAATGCACCGGACCGCCCCCTGCCGTCATCGTCCGCCCAACGGCATGCGCCACCGTCTGCCGCAAATACCGCAACCGCGCCTCACTCGCCTCGGGCACCGCGAATTCATGAAAAAAATTCACGTGGCCACCAAACAACTGCTGCTGATCAATCGTCTGTCCCGACGCACACGCCCGCATTTCCGGCGGCCGATCCGCCGTGATCACCAGCAAAGGCACCCCGCTCTCCTGCGCCTCGATCACGGCCGGAAAGTAAGTCGCCCCCGCCGTGCCGCTCGTGCACACCAGCACCGTCGGCCGACCCTCGCGCTTCGCAATTCCCAGCGCAAAAAACGCCGCCGACCGCTCGTCGAGCACCGCCACCGTCGCAATCTCCGGCTGCCGCACCAAGGCAAACGTCAACGGCGTCGACCGCGACCCCGGAGAAATCACCGCCTGCCGCACGCCGAGCCGCCTCAACGTCTCCGCGAGCACACTGCACCAGAGTGAATTCACATTACTGCAATCGAAATGAGTCGGAGCGTTCATGGCGTCAGCAAGGCGTCGCGCATGGCCTTAAACTTCAGCTCGGTTTCCGCAAACTCCTTCTCGGGCGTCGATCCCGCGACGATCCCCGCGCCGGCGTAAACCCGGGCCGTCGATCCCTCCACCAACGCAGATCTGATCCCCACAAAAAACTCCCCCCCACCCCGGGCGTTGAGCCAACCCAGCGCCCCCGCATAGAGCCCACGCGGAAATCCCTCCAGTTCCCGGATACACCCGACCGCTGCCTCCCGCGGACTCCCCCCGACCGCCGGCGTCGGATGCAGCGCCGCGAGCACGTCGAGCAAACGCACCGCGTCCGGCAGCGCCGCGCGCACCGGTGTATTCAAGTGCTGGACATTCGCCAGCCGCCGCAACTGTGGCTCCGGCGAAAATTCCAGCTCCAGTCCCAGCGGCGTGAGCCGTGCCACGATGTCATCGAGCACGTCTCGCTGTTCCCGCAAATCCTTCTCGCTCCCGCGCAACACCGCCGCGAGCGCCGCGTCTTCACTCGCGCCCGCGCCCCGGCGGATCGAACCCGCCAGCGCCTCCGTCTCCAGCACGCCCTTACTCACCCGCACCAAACGCTCCGGACTCGCCCCGATAAAACTCTGCCCGTGCCCATTCGCGAACGAGAAAGAATAACAGTCGGGAAACCGCTGCCGCAGCCCGTTGAGCACCCGCAGGGGATGCAGCGGCTGATCCGCCTGCAAATCCAGCGCCCGCGCCAACACGATTTTTTTAAATTCCCCGCTGCCGATTCGCTCCAAAGCCCGCGCCACCACCGCGCGATAATCACCGGCCTCCGCCGTCGTGAAACAGGGGGCCGCTGGCTCCACACTCTCCAGCCCATTGGCCTCACGATACCGGAAGCCCGTAAACTTCGCATGCGCCCGCCACACCCGATCCGCCAGCGCGGCGAGATCCACCTCCGGGGCGACGAGAAAATTCGCCACCGCCGTCGTCGTCGTGCCCGCCTTCGCCACCTGCCAGCGCGGCACAAACACCCGGGCCGCCGGGAAGCGCTCTCCCTCCTCGATCTCCGCGCTAAACGCGAACCCCGCAAAAAAATGCGGTCCACCAAAAGGAGCGTTCACGTCGCCGACCGCAAGGGTGTGCACGAGCGTCTCGTCGACAAAACGCTGCACGTCCGCAAATCGCTCCGGACCCTTCGCCTCAAACGCCACCGCCACCTCCGCGCCGGCGATCGCGGTCTCAATCCCCGGACGCTCCGTATAGAAATGCGGCTCACCCGGCTCAAAAATCGACTCCAACACCGCCAGCGGATCAAGCGCGTCGACCGCCAGCGAGATACTCACCAACTTGGCTCGGCCCGCGCGCACCGCCGCATCTCGGCACTGCGTCAAAAATGCGCGTAACGCCTCCGGCGACGCGTTCTGCGCGGGATGGATCGGAAGGATCGTCATACTATAAAAATCGTTCTCGTTCTCTGAATCGTTCTCGTGCTCCTGCCCCACCAAGTCGACCATCGAAAGAACGATCAGGAGAACGAGGAAAGAGCGCGATTATCCGGCCTTCACCGGTGCCGGAGCCTTCTCCGGCGGTGCCGGCCGCGGAAACAGCACCAACGCACCCGCGACCTTCGCTCCCGTGAGTTTGCTCCCCCACGTTAACTCATCGCGCCACACCGCCCCCGGCGTATAGCCGAGCACCGCATTGATTTTCTCCGTCGTCGACGGCATCACGTGCTGCACGGCCGCGACCGCCAACCGCAACGCCTCGGCAATGGTCGCCAGCACCGTGCGCAACAAGGCCAGATCCTTTGCCTCCGTCGACTTGCCGAGCTTCCACGGCGCCCGTTTCTCAATGTAAGCGTTCGTCTCCGTCAGGAATACCATCACGCGCTCCAGTGCCGTGTGAAACTGATACCCTTCACACTGCGGGATAAACTCGTCGCGCGTCTTCGTCCACAAGTCCTGCAGCACTTTCTCCAAATCGCCCGCCCCCGTCGCTTCGCCCGCGCCGACCTCCGCCGCCGGCACCACCCCCGCCGCAAAACGCGTCGTCATGTTCAACGTGCGGTTCACCAGATTCCCGAGGTTGTTCGCCAGTTCGCTCGTGTAGCGCACGAGGAACTGCTCGCGCGTAAAGTCGCTGTCTTGCCCCACATTCATCTCGCGGATCAGAAAATATCGAAACGCATCCGTCCCAAACTCGGCCACAAGATCGAGCGGGTTGAGCGCATTGCCCGTGCTCTTCGACATTTTCGCTCCGCGTGTCATCCACCAGCCGTGCGCGATGATCCCCTTCGGCAGAGAAATTCCCGCCGCCTTCAACATGATCGGCCAGTAGACCGCATGCGGCGGCACCAAAATATCCTTGCCGATCACATGGTGCGCCTCCGCCCAAATCTCGGGACGGTCCACCACCGCCGAGTAGTAGTTGAGCAGCGCGTCGAACCACACATACGTCACATAACCATCGTCGAAGGGCAGCGAAATCCCCCACTCCAACCGCTCCCGCGGACGCGAGATGCACAGGTCGTTCAGCGGCTCCTTCAAGAACTCCTGCACCTGCTTTTGACGATACGCCGGGAAAATAAAGTTCTCGTTCGTCGCCAGAAAATCCACGAGCCACGCCTGATACTGCTTCAGTTTGAAGAAGTAGTTCGACTCCACGATCTCGCTCACTTCGCCAAATATCTCCGGCCACGTGCCGTCCTCCAGTCGGTCTTTCTCCTGCAAAAACTGCTCCTGCCGCGTCGAGTAAAACCCCTGGTATTCCGCCTTGTAGATTTCGCCCTGGTCGAAGAGCTGCTGCAGCACCGCCCGCACCACTTTTTTATGCCGCTCGTCGGTCGTGCGGATAAAGTCGTCGTTCGAAATATTCAGCTGCGGCAACAGCGCGCGAAACTCCTCACTCACTTCGTCACAAAATTGCTGTGGCGGTATACCCTTCTTCTTGGCGCTCGCCTGCACTTTTTGACCGTGTTCGTCGACCCCGGTCAGGAAATGCACCCGGTCGCCCATCTGTCGCCGGAAACGCGCAATGGTGTCCGTCAGCACTTTTTCATAGGCGTGGCCCAAGTGTGGCGAACCGTTCACGTAGTCGATGGCGGTCGTAATGTAGAAGGACTTCATGTCGAGTTGGTCAGCCAAACGCCCCGCTCAGCCAATGTCGAAAGTTTTGACGCACCTTCCGCTCCTCGCCAGGCTCCCGGCGTGATCGCATGAATCCGCTCCCGCGCTTCTTAGGGCTCGCCCTCTTCGTCGTCCTCGCTGCCCTGACCACGCTCCTCACCGTGCCCGTCTGGCGGAGCGCCTTTGCCGAAGTCTCGCCCTCCGCCACCGGAGTCCCCGCTAGCGGTCCTCCTCGCGCGGCCCGCGCCACCGCCCTGTCGCAGCGTCTCGCTCTCGCCCTCGCGCTGGCCGGTTCGGTCGTGTCCAGCATTTTGGTCATCAGCCTCGCGCGCCGCTCCACCCGCACGGGTGAAACCAAAATCCCGTTTGCCTCCGCGCGCCAGGAAATCGACGCCTTGGCCAAACTCGCCGAATCCTCTGTCGCCCAAGGAGCCGAACTCACTCGCGAGCGCGATGTGCGGCGCCGCGCCGAAGAAGACGCCGACTTGAAAGAACGTCTGCTCGCGGAGTCGGTCGCCGGCAAAATCCGCCTCGGCCATGACCTCCACGACGGCATCATCCAGTCGCTCTACGCCGTAGGCTTGACCCTCGAATCCGTGCGCGCGCTGGCGAAAAGCGACCCGGCCGAAGCCGACCGCCGCCTCGAACAGAGCCGCGCGGCGCTCAACAACACCATCCGCGACGTCCGCACCTACATCAGCGGTCTCGCGCCGGAGAATCTCCGCCGCGGTGGCTTCGCCCAAGCGCTCGACGACTTAGTCGCCGAACTCGGCGCCGGTCGCAACGCCCGCTTCGACGTGAAAGTTGACGACCTGGCCACCGCGCTCCTCACCCCGGAACAAGCCGTTGAGGCCCTCCACATTTCTCGCGAAGCCGTCAGCAACGCCCTCCGGCACGGCGGTGCGTCGCTCATCACGGTGCGCGTCCATCAGGGCGACCATGAGATTTGTCTCCTCGTGCAGGACAACGGCACCGGCTTCGATTGCACCATCCGTCGCGACGGCGGCCACGGTCTCGGCAATATGCACGCTCGCGCCGAACGCCTCGGTGCGACCGTGCGTTTCACCAGCCAACCCGGCGAAGGCACCCGCGTCATTGTCACTCTCCCGCTGCACTCTTCCCCCACCGCATGACCTCTTCCCCGGCCAAACCCCGCCTCCGCCTCGTGCTCGTCGATGATAGCGAGGTAGTCCGGATGGGCCTGCGCGCCCTGCTCAACACCGATCCGACACTTGAAGTCGTCGGCGAAGGACGCGATGTCGCCACCGGCGTCCAAACCTGCCTCCGCCTCCGCCCGGACGTCGCCCTCCTCGATATTCGCCTGCCCGATGGCACGGGCTTCGACGTTTGTCGCCAGATCCTGAAAAACCTCCCCGACGTCCGCGTTCTCATCCTGACCTCCGTCGCCGACGACACGCTCGTCGACGAGGCGATCCGCGCCGGCGCCCACGGCTATCTGCTCAAGGAGATCGACTCCCGCGGCCTCGTCTCCGCCATCCATGACGTCGCGGCCGGGAAGTCCATTCTCGATCCCGCCGTCACCGCGCGCGTGATGCAAATCGTGCGGTCAGGCGGTGCCACCGCAAATACCCTCGCCGCCCTCTCGCCCCAGGAGAAACGCGTCCTCGCTCTAATCGCCGAGGGCCTCACAAACAAGGAGGTCGCCGCGCGCCTCAACTTGAGCGACAAAACCGTGAAGAACTACCTGAGCACCGTCTTCGAAAAGCTCCACGTCTCCCGCCGGGCCGAAGCCGCCGTCATCTACGCCCAACAAAAAAAATAGGTCGGACTTCACTCCGCCTGCCCGCGGGAAAACCTCGCACCCATGACCCTGCGGACTGAAGTCCGGCCTTATTCTAATTCAGTGCCGTCCCACAGAAAACGTGCGCGTGAGGTGAAAGCGAGGCTCGGCCGGGCGTGATTGGCCTGCCAGAAGGCAGGGGATGAAAAAACCAAAAACGAAATCCCGGCCGAGCCGCCCACACGCTACGGTGCTGCGCCAGCTCGTCGAACTGATTCCCACTCACCTCGTGGCCAAGCTCGCGCGCGAGACCGGGGCCGACACCCGCGCGCGCACGTTCAGCCCATGGAGCCACGTCGTGGCGATGCTCTACGCGCAAGTCAGCCACGCGCTCGGGCTCAATGACGTTTGCGACGCGCTACGTTTTCACGTGACCGCGCTGTTCGCCATGCGCGGTGCCACGCCGCCCGCGCGCAACACCCTCAGTCATGCGAACAAGGAGCGCCCCAGCAGTCTCCCGGAAAAACTCTTTTGGCGCATGCTCGCCCACCTGCAAACCCAGCACCCCGGCTTCGCCCGCGGCGGCAGAAAATCACTTGCGTGGCGTTTCCGCCGCGCGATCCACGTCGTCGACGCCACCACGATCCAACTCGTCGCCAACTGCATCGACTGGGCGCGCCACCGTCGGCGCAAAGCCGCCGCCAAGTGTCACCTGCGACTCGATCTGCGCAGCTTCCTGCCGAGTTTCGCGATCGTGGAGACCGCCGGCGAACACGACAACGTGCGCGCCCCCGCGCTCTGCGCCGGCCTGCGCGAAGGCGAAATTGTCCTCTTCGACAAGGCCTATGTTCATTTTGCCCACCTCTGGGAACTCACCGTCCGCGGCGTCTTCTGGGTGACGCGCGCCAAGGACAACCTCGTGGTGAAAGTGATCAAACGCCTGCCCAAACATGCGGATAAACGCATCCTCAAAGACGAACTCGTGGTCCTCAAAATTGTCCAGACCGCCAAGTCCTACCCCGAGGTGCTGCGCCGCGTCACCGCGCTGGTCGAGATCGACGGCCAGGAACGCGTGATGGTTTTCCTGACGAACAACGTTACGTGGAGCCCTGTCACCGTGTGCGACCTGTATCGCTGCCGCTGGGAGATCGAAGTGTTTTTCAAACAGTTGAAGCAAACCGTGCAGCTCGTGGACTTCCTCGGCAACAGCGCCAACGCGGTGCAATGGCAGGTGTGGACGGCGCTCCTCGTGCATCTGCTCCTGCGCTTCCTCGGGTGGCGCAGCAGCTGGCCGCACAGCTTCACGCGGCTCTTTACCTATGTGCGGGCGGCCTTGTGGCTGCCGCGCGACCTCGCGGAATTGCTCCGCCGCTGTGGGACAGCCGCGGGGGACTATCGAGCCCTCGACCGGCCGTTCCAGCCGTGCCTGCCCGGTCTGGCGCACCCGCTCATGGGACAGCCGGGGTGAGTCGTATCCACTAAAAACATCCGGAGAACCGAAAATCACCAATTGCAGTTGGGCTCAACGGCCCGCTTCACCCTACCTCCCCCAGAGGTAATCGCTTCCGCGTGCCCTCACCCTGTGGGACGGCACTGAACCACTTTTGTAAATGTGCTTAGTCTCGTTTTCTCGGGCGGAGGTGGAATTGCAGGCGCGTCGCGGTTGAGAAAATAGGACTGTTCCGTCGTTAATGCAGAGTAGTCGATCAATCCGAGAATGATTAGAACGACCCCAGCGCCGGCCGCGACCAGCCCAACTATGCCGAGCGCTAAGACAATTTTGGTCGAATTACGCATCACGCGAGGATGCTTCATCTGAACGCCAGAACGCCCTTCACCGGCGGACACGACCCAACCGCCTTTGGTCATTGTCGCAAATAGGCGGACCCCACCCGGTCGGTTACGAAGAAACAGCATGTCGAGGTGCGGCACTCCCAGTCGCTGGAGGCTTTCGGCGACGGAGCTTTTGAGCACGGCGGCAGTGGAGGGCGGCAGGACTTTGGTGGCGACGGCGGGGCGGGGAAGGCAGGCAGTCAGAGCAGCGCTCGGCGCGCCACTGGTCGACGATCGTCTCAGAGCGGCCGGAGGACTAGGCGGACGCGGTGTCGAAGAGAGCGATCCCTTGCTCCGCGGCGAAATCCAGCATCGCGATCGAAGCGGCCTCGTCGATTTCTCGGCCTAAGGTCACGCAACCAAGGCCGATGGCGCACGGGGAGGGGAGTGCGCGGGAGTTCGCCAGGAAGAAAAATGCGCCGCCGCGGAGGTGCTACTTCGCAGTGTAGCCGCCGTCGACGGGTAGGTTGGCCCCGGTGATGTAAGTGGAGGCATCGCTGAGCAGAAACACCACGGCGCCGCCGATCTCACGGGCTTCGGCCATGCGGCCCAGCATCGTCATCGGCGCATAGCGCGCGAGAAACTCGGGTGCCTGCGGTTTGTCGGGGTTGTAGATCCCGCCGGGCGAAATGGCGTTTACGCGCACCCC
>CAMBVX010000252.1 GCA_945871085.1 Opitutus sp. GAS368
GCCCCCGCTTCGTCGGTGCCGCGCTCTGCGCTGCGCTCGCGGCCCAGGCCCAAACCGCCCCGCCCCCACCGCCCCCGCATTCGCACACGCCGGGCGCCTCTTCCCACTCCGACCGCCTGGTGACGCTCGACCAGTTCGTCACCTCCGTCGCGCCGTTCGAGCGCAACCAGATTGATCTTGCCCAGAGCACCACCGTGCTCAGCGGTCGCTCCTTGCGCCTGAAACAACAGGCCACCCTCGGCGAAACCGTCTCGGCCGAGACCGGCATCCACGCCACGTCCTTTGGTCCCGGGGCGAGCCGACCGATCATCCGCGGTCTCGGCGGCGATCGCATCCGTCTTTTGGAAAACAGCGTCGGCACCCTCGACGCCTCCGTCGCCAGCCCCGACCACGCCGTGAGCGTCGAACCGTTCCTCGTCGAGCGGATCGAGATCGTCCGCGGCCCCGCCTCCCTCCTCTACGGCAGCAACGCCGTCGGCGGCGTCGTCAACGTCATCACCCACCGCATCGAAACCGATCTCCCGACCGCCCCCCTGCGCGGCTCGCTCGAAGTCCGGCGCGGTTCCGCCGCCGACGAATGGGCGCGCGGGGCCGTGTTCGATCTCGCCCTGCGGCCCGACGCGGACAGCGCGCTCGTCCTCCACCTCGACGGTTTTCGCCGTTCCACCGAAAACCTCCGCATCCCCGGCTTCGCCGAAAGCGCCCGCGTCCGGGATGAGGAAACCGCCGAGGCCCGCGCCAACCGCGAGCCCGCCCCCGCCTTCGCGCGCGACCGTCTCCCGAACTCCGCCCTCACCAACTCCAGCGGCGCCCTCGGCCTCTCCTACGTTTCCAAAACGTTTCACCTCGGCGTCAGTCACAGCGGCCTCGACAGCGACTACGGCGTCCCCGGTCACGCCCACGAAGCGGCCCCGGCCGCACCCGACGCCGCCGAGGGCGTTCGCCTCGATCTCCGCCAACGCCGCACCGACGTGCAGGGCGAGTGGCACGGCAGCGACGGTTTTGTGCGCGATGTGCGTTTCAAGTTCGGCCAGGCCCGCTACCGCCACGCCGAGATCGAACCCGAGGGCGACATCGGCACCGTCTTCACTCACCGCGGCCACGAGGCCCGCGTCGAACTCCTCCACGGTGACGGCAAACCGTGGACCGGCGCACTCGGCCTGCAGAATTCCCGCAGCGATTTCGCCGCCGTCGGCGACGAAGCGTTTCTCCCGCCGTCGCGCACCGATTCCACCGCCCTCTTCGCCTTCGAGGAACTCGCCGCCGGCCCCGTCGCCTGGCAATTCGGCGCCCGCCTCGAACGCAACAAAATCGCCGCCACCGGCCACGCGGCCCGCCGCAACACCGAGGCCAGCGGCTCCGCCGGCGCCGTCTGGAAATTCACGCCCGACTACGCCCTCGCGTTTTCGCTCACGCACACCGGCCGCGCTCCCAATGCGCAGGAACGCTTCGCCGACGGCCCTCACGCCGGCACGCAGAGTTTCGAGATCGGCGACCCCCATCTTCGCGCCGAGCGTTCCCTCGGCGCCGAAGTCAGTCTCCGGCGTCGCACCGGCTTCGTCACCGGAGCCGTCACCGCGTTCACGAATCAGTTTGATGGCTACATCTTCGAGCAACCCACCGGACTCGTCGCCCTCGACGTGGACGGTCAGTTCAAGTTCCTCCCTCCCGGCGACCCGGCCGTCGTCGCCGCCGACGGCGGCCTGCCGGTCTACCGCGCCGTGCAACGCGACGCCCGGTTCTGGGGCCTCGAACTCGAGACGATCTGGCACCTCCACGAACACCGCACCTGGCAGCTTGACCTGCGTCTCGCCGCCGATCTTACCCGCGCTCGCGAAGGCGGCCGCGATCTCCCGCGTATCCCCGCCGCGCGCACCACGGCCGGGCTGTTCTGGTCGCACCCCGGCTGGAGCGCCGGAGTCGAGAGCCAGTTTGTCGCGGCCCAAAATCGTGTCGCCCCCAACGAAACCACCACCGCCGGCTATACCCTCCTCAGTGCGCACCTGAGCCGCACCGTCCAAATCGGCTCCTGGTCGACCGAGTTTTTCCTCCGCGGCACCAACCTCGGCAACGCCGAGGCCCGCCCCCACCCCTCGTTTGTGAAGGACCTCGCCCCCCTCGCCGGCCGCGGCGTCATCGTCGGCGTCCGCCTGAGCTTCTAGCTTCAGCCCGCGGTCGATCTTGGCTGCTCACACCGGCTCACCAGCCTGACCCCCCACCCCATGGCCGGCGGCGCGAATCATCGCCGCCGGCCTTTGCTTTCCACGGCCGGCCGCAGGCCCCGCTTCGCACCCAATCGGCGCTTCACCTCGCCGGGCAAATCGCTGATCCCACTCGACCCTTCCCGCTGGATTGCTCCCCCAGTTTCGCCGTCGCGCATTCCGCCCCTGCCGCGGTGGTTCTTCGCGCGCGGGCGAATCATTCCCTCGTTCGCCACCACCGCGGGCCGGTCCGCCCCGAGCGTCTGGGCGACGCCGGCACCGACTTCGCCACGGGGCGCCAAGGAGGTCGGCGCGGTCGCGCGACCGATCCCCTTTCAACCGACCGCGCAACCTGCGGCGCCATCTCGATCCACCAGCGCCCCTCCGGCGCAACCGCCGCACGCCCGGCCTCGGTTTCAATGCCCTCGGGCCAGGTGTCGCCCCCCGGCGGCTTCACCCTCAACGGCACCTGGACCGTCTCCGGAGACGCCCCCTCCACCGCCCTCACGTTGACGTCCGCCTTCACGGCCCCCGGCACCGGCAGCAAAACCCCCAGGCTCACCGCCCCCAGTGTCCGCGCCAACCCGCTCCGCCCTTGCCCGTTCCGGCGGCCCCATCGACTTCGGCCTTCCACCGGCGCTCCAAGCAGCGTTCGCGTTCCTCATGCTCGGCATCGTTCGCCCGCGCGCCGCCCCGACCGACGCGTCGTCCCCTCTCGCCTACTCGTTCTCGATCCCGGCCCCGCCGCGCTTCACCGTGTCCCCCGCCGCAATGCCGCGCACCACCTCCTGCGCCGCCACGAGCCCGAACGCGCCCGTCACAAACACCGCGGCCCCAAACCCGCTCGCGCAATCCATCGCGAGGTTGGACCCCGGCTCCCGCTTCCCCGCGCAGGTCCCGTCCGCCCACGGAAACACCTGCGCCTCGCTCGACCACACGCAGCGCACGCCCCACTCCATTTTCCCTTTCTGCTCGCCGTGCTCAAACCCGTGGTCGCGCCGCAGCTTCTTCCGCACCTGCCGGAGCAACTCGTCCGCATACGCGTCCCCCAAATCCCCCGCCCGAATCTGCGTCGCATCGCGCTTCCCGCCCGCCGCCCCGACCGTCAGCACCGGCAACCCGCGCGCGTGCGCTTCGCCGATCACCAGCGCCTTGTTCGACATCCGGTCGATCGCATCGACCACATAGGAAAAATTCTCGGCCAACAATCGCGCCGCCGACGCCGCCGTGAAAAACTCCGCCGCCTCCGTCACGCGACACGCCGGATTGATCAATCGCACCCGCTCCGCCAGCACGCTCACCTTGGTCCGCCCCACCGTGCCGTCCAACGCGGGGAGTTGCCGGTTCACATTCGTGACACACACGTCGTCGAGATCCACCAGCGTCAAAGCGCCCACCCCGCTCCGCGCCAAGCCCTCGACCGTCCACGAGCCCACGCCGCCTACGCCGACGACACACACGTGCGCAGCACGCAGCCGCACCAGTCCCTCGCGGCCAAACAGCCGCCCCACTCCGCCAAACCGATCAAGATAGTCATCGCTCATTCAGGTGCAGCGGCCAACTGACCGCCGCACCGCGCTCACGTCAAACCCGCAGCGCGAACCACGCCCTCCCCGTACAGATCCCCCCCTTCTGGCAACCCCGGCTCAGCGCGCTCCCGGACCAGCGGGCTCCTGTGGGGCGGGGTTTATCCCCGCCATGTCTTGGCGGACATACCGACCGTCCCACCCGTGCAAGGAACTCCGCCGCCCCGTCTCCCCCCACGATCCCTGCGGACGACAGGAATTTCGCCCCCCCGTCGTCGGACCGGCGGCATTCCTGCCGCCGCCTCACCCGGCGCCACCTCACTTGGCCTCGATCAACCGCTTGAGTTCCCCTTCGAGCTGGCCGGCATTCTGATTGTTACGCACATACATTCCCTTCTTGTCGAAGAGCACGATCGCCGGCGCCCGCCCCACGTTCATCTTCGGTGCCCACTCGTTCTTCGCTTCCTTGCCGTCGAAATGCACGGGCCACGTAATTTTGTTATCCTTAATAAATTTCATCACCTTCTCGCGGTCCGCTTCTTTGTCGAAAGAAACTCCGATCACCTCGAACGTCTTTTTGTTATACGACCGGGCCTGCATGACTTGGTCGATCATCGTGACGTTGCCGGCACTCGTGCCACTCCAGATCACGAGCGCGACGACCTTGCCGCGCAGCGCCGCGAGATCCACCGGTTTGCCGTCCACCGCCGTGAACTTCAGATCATACGGCACCTTCTTGATCTCCACGATGTTCAGTTCGCTGCGCGCCATGTCCGCCACACCCTTGTCCGGGTGCTTCAGTAACTTGTTCAAATGCACTTCGCCCGTGGCCGGACTGACTCCGCGCGTGAGAATTTCCACATACGAACTCTCGCGATCCCGGAGAAAACGCCGGCCGCCGGGCATGGCATCCAGCGCGTCGAGCTTCTCTCGCAGCGGCATGATCGCGTCCTTCGAGGGCGCATCGCGAAACTCGAAATCGGTCGCGGCGACATCGAGGGCCGCCAGCGCCGCTTTCGCGTCATTGGAGATTCCCTCTTTGTAGCGCTGATTCGTCACCTCATATTTGAGCTGCGTGACATACGCCGAACGATACGCCGCGAGCTTCTTGTCGCGGATCGAGTCGCCGAAAAAAGCCAGATCCTTGATCACGGCGTTGGCCCGCCAATGCGTCGGATACTTGGTGAGAAAATCGAGGCCGGCCGCGATCACCTGCGTGAACCGCTCTTGGGACAACTTCGCCGCCTTGTCATTGTAGAGTTTCCCAAACGCCTCACCCGCCAAATCCGCCGGCGATTTTTCCGCGGCCTTCGCGGCCGGCGCCTGCGCGCACACCGCACCGGCGAGAGAGAATGAAGCAAACAGAGCAACAATAACGTGTCGTAGTTTCATGGGGAGGAGAGCCACTGAGTTGACGGGACTCCCGGACCGTAGTTCGCCCGAGCTCCTGCGCAAGCGACAATCCATCGCGGCGAACCGTGCGTCCGCCGGCCACGTGAGAAATCCCGGTTTCCCCTTGTCTGGCAGCTGGACGTTTGCCCCGCCCTCGGCGATATTGCCAAAACGTGATCGACCACTCCAAAGACGAACTCCTGTCCTTTAGTGCGGGTCACCGCGACTATCGCTTCAAACTCTGGGTCCGCGTCGTCACCCCCGATAGCATTTGGTATCACATTTTCTGGCGGCGCATCTCCCTCGCCCTCGCCCTCCTCGCCCTCGCGGGCTGGCTCAGCGCTGCCGCCGGCGTCTGGGCTTTTGTGAAACTGCAGCGCGGCTACACCGACGCCCGCTACGTCGACCTCGTCTTCTATCCGTGGCGCAAAGACGACTACCGCACCGGCCTCGGCCAACACTATCTCACGAACGGCCGCGCGGCCCTCGAGAAGAAAAACTACCGCGAGGGTTATGCCCTGCTCCAAGCCGGCCTCAGCCGCGTGCCCAACGACGTCCCCGGCCGCCGCCTCCTCGCCTACACGCAGGTCCGCTTCGGCCGCGCCGACCTCGCGCTCAAGACCCTCGCGGAAGGCGCCGAACTCGCCAGCGCCGATCTCGACTACCTCAAACTCCTCTTTGCCCTCCTGCTCGAAACCCACGAAGACGAGCCCCTCATCCTGCTCGCGAAAAAACTGCTTCCTCCCCAGCCCACCGCGGTGCTCACCCACCAGTTCATCGCGCTCCAAGCCGCCACCGCTCATTTCGAACGCGGCCGCTACGACGAAGCCGAAGCCCTCGTCGGCGAATGGCGCCTCGGCAACTCGCTCGAAGGCTCGATCCTCCTCGCCAAATGCGATTGGGAACGCGGCTACACCGATCTCGCCATGCTCCGGTTGAGTAGCGAAATCGCCCGCTTCCCCAAGCGCGACGAACTCTACCTCCACCTCGTGCGCTACCACCGCGAGCTCGGCCACGCCGCTGAGGCCCGCCGCTACGCCCTCCTGCGCCAGTTCAACGATCCCACCAGCCCCGGCCCGCGCATCGACCTCCTCCATACCTACCACTCCACCGACGACCTCGCCGCCGCCCAGCGCGAACTCACCACCTTCCTCGCCGATTTTTCCACCGACCCCAAAGCGCTCATTCTCCTCGCGTGGTTCGCCGTCGACACGCAACAGCCCGACCTCACCACGCGACTCGCCTCCCTGGCGCACGAGCGGAGCTATCCCCTCAACGCCTTCAACCTCGCCCGCGTCCAAGCCAACCTCGCCGCCCAAAACTACCAGGTCGCCCTCGACCTCGCCGTGACCGCCATCCGGGAGGAAAACGAGGACAACAACCACCTCGCCTCCACCCTCAACGGTCTCCGCTGCCTCGCCCTCTACGGCCTCAAAGATTTTTCACGCGCCGAGCTCATGCTGAATTCATTCCTCGGCCAGGCTAACCTCCGCGCCAGCGACGCACTGCTGCTCGCCAAGCAACTCCGTCTCGCCGGTGCCACCGCCTCCTCCCGCTCCGTGCTCGACCGCGCCAGTGTGCTCGATCCCCTCAACCAGGCCGCCCTCGGCGAACTCGTCCGCATCGACGCCGAGCTCGGCCACCGCGCTAAACTCGCCGAAAATCTCCCCAAGCTCCTCCGCCTGCGGAAACCGTCGCGCGCCGTCCTCGAAGAAACCTTGCTCCGGCTCGACCAGCCTGCCGACGCCCCGCTCCGCGACCAAATCCGCACCGCCCTCACCCGCGCCAGCGCGACCCCTGCGCCTTAGAAATCGTTCTCGTTTCTCGTTCTCGTTCGTCAGCCCGCCCCGCAGGAACCTTTCTCGTTCCTCGTTCTCTTTCCTCGTTCGTCAGCCCGTCTTCACCCGCGCCAGCGCCATCCCAGCGCCTTAGAAATCGTTCTCGTTCCTCGTTCTCGTTCTCGTTCGTCAGCCCGCCCCGCAGGAACCTTTCTCTTTCTTCTTTATCTTTCTCTTTCGTCAGCCCGTCTTCACCCGGCCAGCGCCATCCCAGCGCCTTAGAAATCGTTCTCGTTCCTCGTTCTCGTTCGTCAGCCCGTCCTCACGCACGTGCGCCGCGCTCAGTGCGTCATGGTGTAGACGATGATATTGATCGCGAGCGGGTAGGCGACCCTCTCGGAATGGTTCTTAAAATACTCGTGGTCCTCGCCCTCGCGCTCCCAACCATCGCTGTCGTCGGAATTGTGCAGGCCCATCACCACCATCCGGCCCTTCGCGTCAAAGATCACCCGGTGATGGATCGTGGTGCCCGGGACCTTGATCCCTATCCGGATATTGGGCACCTGGGCCTTTGCCTTGATTTGAAAAACGCTGCGGTAAAGCGCGTGCTCGATGGGCAATTCCTCAAAACGCGCTCCCGGGAGAATGAGCTGAAACATCCGCTCCACGTGCGCCCACTCCGACTCACCCCAGAAATCCGTCATCAGCAGAAACCCGCCGTTCTGCAGATAGGTCCGCAACGCCACGACTTCCACGTCCGTCAGCCCCATCGCTCCGGGCGCGGACGCGAAGAGAAACGGATAGCTGCCCAAATCGGCATCCGTCGCGCGCACGAGCCGGGCATTCGGATCGACCTTCATCGAGGTCATTTGCTGGAGTCGATAGGAGAGGTTGAGATCGGCATCCGGGCAATCAGTCGTCCAGCCACCGCGCGCCGCCGTCACCGGTCGGGGCGCCGCATCATAACGCAGCCGCGCAAATGTGAAGACGTCCCCCGTGAAGCCCGCTGCATATTCCCACTCCGGCGTGCCCGTGCTCCGCGAGGGGATTTCCCGCGCGGTCTTCACCCCGGGCGGCACCGAGATTTGCCCGCCGCTATAAAAACCACCGCCCCCACCGCGTTGGCCGCGCTGGGCGTAGAGCCCACCGCCCACCCCTACCGCCACCACTAAAAGGACCGGACGAATCCACCCGTGTAGTGAAAAAACCCGCAGCGTGCTCAAGCGAAAGCCGCTTCCGGGAATCCGCAGTGAATCCCCTGAACCCCGCTGCCGCGGCATGAACCAACGTTGCATCCGCAGAGATACGGCTACGCCCGGCAATGGTTGCACAAAACCTAGTTACTCGGTGTTTCCGAAAATTTGCCGATTTGCCCCGGGGTAGCCACAGGCTTCCGTGCCTGTGGAGTTCGGCTACCCTCCCGCAAGCACCGCCCCCAGGGCCCCCGCGCGCGGGCCTGGGACTCGGTTAAAAGGAGCCGACAAATCGCACACCCCTCGTCGCCTTCATGACCGACCTGCTCCTGAACAGCTAATCCACCGGAGCTCTCGCCCGCCTCACAGGTCGCAGCGCAGGGTCGCTCCGATCGGCTGGCCCGGCGGAGGCGGCGCGGTCCGGAGCGGCACAAAATCTTTCGGGTTATCGAAAAATTGGCCGATGGTGCGTGCTCCAAAAGCGTAGTGCGCGCGCTGCGCCGCGACGTCCGTCGGTACGGTCGTCAGCCACTCGCGGAGCGCGCTGAGTTTCAGGCTGGCGACGGCCCGCACTTGCGGCGTGGCGTCGGGATTCGCAGCGAGCGCAAGGACGCGCATTAACATCACGTAGTTCACCGTGCGTTGGACTTCACCGGGATAGTCCGCACCGGCGGCCCGTCTCCACGTCGCGGTCGCCGCCGCCTCCAGCACTTCGTCGAGTCCAGGCATCGTCGCATCCCGCGCGTTCTGCTCCACCAACCGCGCGGCGCGCCCCGGCTCAAACAGCGCCACGAAGGTTAACTGCGCCGCCGCCTCCGCCGGGGCGAGCGCGTCGAACACCTCCGCCGTGTGGTTCGCAAACAGCTCGCGGTGACGCTCGAAACCAAACGGGCGCGGAGGAATGAGTTTCAAAACCGCCGCCGGCACTTGCAGCATTTCAGCTGCAACCGTGCTCAAGAGCGCGGCCACCGCGCGGCGTTGCTCCGTCGGCGCCACGGCCGTGAGCGGCACCTGGCCGTCGCCGCGCAACGCGTAGGTGTAAGCAGTGCCGGCGACCGACTTGGACGCCGCCTCGACCTGATAGCGATGCATCAGGAAAAGCGGCACCAGCACTTCCTCGAGCTGCGCGAGCGGCCGCCCAGGTCGGATCGCATTTTCGCCGAAACGCGCCAGCGCGACGCGGCGCACGCCGAGCATCCGCTGCAACTCCTCGACCGCATTCACGCCCTCGTCCCAGAGATGGACCTTCGGGTGAGCACTGCCGAGCGGCCGCGCATCGTGGTCCGTCAGGAAAATCAATCCGCGGCCCCTCGCCTCCTCGATAATCTTGCGCAGCGGGGCGGCTTCGTCCGCACCGGCCGGGAACTGCACGTAGCCATAGTTGATCGCGACCTTGTCCCATTCGCCGACCCCGACGGCATAAGCGTCGTCGAGCGTGATGACTCCGTCGGGTCGCAACGTCGCGAGCGGATGGGGGTAGTCCATCACCGAGGCCCGGCCCGCCGTGCTCGCGATGTAATTGTGCGCGAGCCCGAGCGTATGCCCGACCTCGTGGGCCGAGAGTTGACGCAGACGTGCGAGCGCCATCTTTTCCATTTCCGGTGAAACCGCCCGGCCGTTTTCATACGGGGCCAGCAAACCTTCCGCGATCAGGTAGTCCTGTCGCACCCGCAGCGAACCCAGCGAGACATGGCCCTTGATGATTTCGCCCGTGCGCGGATCCGAGACCGATGCGCCGTAGGACCAGCCGCGCGTCGAGCGGTGCACCCATTGAATCACGTTGTAGCGAACGTCCATTGGGTCGGCCTCCTCGGGCAGGAGCTCGACGCGAAACGCATTGATGTAGCCCGCCGCTTCAAACGCCTGATTCCACCACCGCGCGCCGTCCAACAACGCCCCACGCACCGGCTCCGGCGTGGCCGGATCGAGATAGTAAACGATGGGGTTGACGGCTTCGCTGCGTGCCGCCGACGGATTCTTTTTCGCCAGCCGATGCCGCGTGATAAACTGGCGCACAAGCGGCTCGCCGATCGGGCTCGAATAGTCGGCGTAACCGATCGGGAAATACCCCGCCCGGGGATCGAA
>CAMBVX010000253.1 GCA_945871085.1 Opitutus sp. GAS368
GCGCATCTGGGCGAGCTTGGCGTCGCGTTTTTCGCCGGTGAGTTTGGCGGCGTCATGCGGATTGAGGCCGTGCCAGCCGGTGAGATCGTGGCCGTTGAAGAGCGCGCGGAAACCGGCGGGCGGCTTGGGCTCGGCGGCGCGGAGCGCGGCGAGCGTGGCGACGGCGACGAGGGCGAGGATGAGCCGCGTGACGAGGCGGAGCGCGGAGGGGGACGAGGGAACGGCGAGGTGCATGGAGTGTTAGATCGGGGATGCTTTTAGGCGCAAAGGCGCAGGGAGAAACGGGGCGGGGTGGATTCGCGCGCAAGGGCGCGATGCAGTCAAGCGAGGTGCGTGGTGGAGCACGGCGTCAATTTGCGCGGAGTAATGGGAACGGGGTCGGCGCCTCATGTTTGTGCCAATTTCCCGCAACTTTGCCAGTTGACCACAAAGGTTAGCGGCTGACCCGAATGTCCCGGGCCTTTGGGATGGGGCACTGTGACCAGTATCTGTGCCTAATGAATGGCAAGTGAGACACTCATGAAGCGGATCTTAATCCAATCGAGCTGTGCGCGGAATGCGCCAAGAAGCTGAACCACGTCCGGCCGAGGCCATGGAGCCAGCGGGTGCAGCGGGTCACGCAGCTTCTTTCGCAGCACAAGGTGGATTTTTCCGCCGATGCCTACCTCCCAGCTGAGCGGCGGTGGAGCGCAGCTACGGTAGCGCTCAACCGGCTCATTCCGCTTTGGTAACCTCTGCGTAAGACTGCCTCCACCATAAATCTTCGAGCCCAACGTCCGCGAGAAATGAATCTTTGAAGCGGGTCGCAACGTCGAGGACGCGCGCTGCTGGATAGTCGGCTTGAATGTGGTCGAAAAGAGTGGGAGGCGGTGAATCGCGCTGCTCAATGTGGTGCGTGAAGCGAGGATGCGCCAAGGAGCCTCGAAATGTGATGAGTGAGATGGCCTCCTGATAGACGCCCGAACCAATAGATATATTCTTCCCGCGAGCGGCAAAAACCTGTTTGAGTTTTTGGGAAAAGGTTTTGTGGCCTTTGGTGAACGCAGCCCAATCGGCAACAACTGCATGGCCAGCATAGTTGACGTAACCCTCCACCGCTGCGCCACCGATAAAAATGGCAATCGGATCACGTGCGTAAGCAGCGAAAATGACTCGGAACGGTTCCTCCTTGGCCTGCGCGCACCAGCCAAGCATCCGAAGGAAATCGAAGCCGGGATTGTGTCGCTGGTCATACTCTGCGAAATCGGGATAGTCGAACGTCTTGGCGGCTCGTTTAGCAGGCATAACGCGTAGCGAACCGACTTAGATGATCTTGCTGTTCACGCGTGACGCCAACTCGCCGATTCTAACCCTGTCTCGGGTGATTTGGAACTCCTCATACGCTCGAAACCGGGTGCGATCAAGAATCGCACGCATCTCAATTATTTCCTTTCGGCAAAGTTTCCAACTCCGAGCGTTCATGAAGCTGATCATCTCATCAATTTTTTTGATGTCCGCTCGCTCCTCTTCTTCGGTCTGAACACTCTTCTTGGTGCTCATGACCGCGTTAACTTGAGACCTCATACTGATTCTTACAAACGCTCCTTCAATGCTGACAGCCATCAACTTCACATGACTCGCTTCTCTTTCTCCGGTTCCACAACCACTAACCAAGACGGTCCAGGTCAGCGAAAAGAATGCACACCAGATGCGAACGTTGGACATGGAGAATGGTTGTTTCGATATTTGGTTCACCGTCAAGTGAGCAACGGTTCGAAGGTGGATAGAAACCGGGCGTTGAGAATCTTTCACTCAACAGACGGGGCAGGAGTCGGCTGACCTTCTTGAAATGACGCACACGCGGGGCAGCCGAACGTGGTCGGGTCAGCAAATGGGGTCATGTGTGAACTATCGACAAAGTGCGGCGATAATGAGCGACAGGGGTAGTGCGGTGAGATGGCTGTCAAGAGTTCGCACATGTCCCCTTCGGCCTGCCTCTGTCGGCTGTCCCCTTCGGCCTGCCTCTGTCGGCTTTCGCGACCGTCTTGTATTCGATCAGCAGCTCGTAGTCGCCGAACGATTCGTCGGTGGTCGCGTAGGGGCCGGTGCCGAGGTTGACGAGCTCGCCCTGCTCGACGCGCCAGTGCGAGGAGAACTCGGTGCGCATCTGGGCGAGCTTGGCGTCGCGTTTTTCGCCGGTGAGTTTGGCGGTGTCGTGTGGGTTGAGGCCGTGCCAGCCGGTGAGATCCTGGCCGTTGAAGAGCGCGCGGAAACCGGCGGGCGGTTTGAGGTCAGCAAATGGGGTCATGTGTGAACTATCGACAAAGTGCGGCGATAATGAGCGACAGGGGTAGTGCGGTGAGATGGCTGTCAAGAGTTCGCACATGTCCCCTTCGGCCTGCGTTAGGTTGGGCCCCGATTAGTGTCAATAGTTCACACATGACCCTTTAGGTTTGTCCCCAAGCGACGAGGGTGGGGCGGCGGTCGAGGACGGCGGCAGGGACCTCGCGGTAGGTTTGCAGGGCCTGCTGGGGGTTGGGCTGAAACCAACCGGCGTCGGCGGTATCGTAGTCGGCGACGGTGGCGGGCGAGGTGCGGAAATAGAGCGTACCGTGCCAGACGAGGCCGAAAAAGGTGTCGCCGGAGTAGAGGCCGTGGGCGCCGAACATCGGGCGGGATTTGAGCGCGGGGAGGTCGGCGAGCTGTTCGCAGACCCAGGCGGGGAATTCGGGGTCGGGGCGGGAGCGGGGCGAGGGAGTTTTCATGGCGCAGACTGCATCCACCTGGCCCGAAGGACAGTCTTTCTCTTGCGCCCGCCCGCGAGGGTGGGGAGCGGGCCGGCGGAGAAAGATTAAGAGAAAGAGGACAGGATCTTCATTCCGTGCGGAGGGCGGCGAGGGGGCTGATGCGGGTGGCGCGGCGGCTGGGGAGCCGGCAGGCGGCGAGGGCGAGAAGGAGGGCGACGAAGGCGAAGGTGGGCAGGTGGCGGAGAACGACGAGGGGGCGGTCGGCGCGGGCGCGTTCGTCGAAGACGGGCGAAGACAGCGGGACGCCGCGCGAGGTGATCCACGTGGCGGGTTGGGGGCGCTCGGGGACAAGAACGGTTGCCATGCTCTCTGCTCGGTCTTCCAAAGTAGCCCCGGCGTTCTCGTTGGGTTTGGGCTCAGCATCAAAGAGTTGTACGGTAGCAGCTCGACGAGGCTGGAAGGTCCTTGCCGATGGCGGCCGTCACGGGAAAAAACCAACGATGGTTCTTCGCCTCGCTTTTCACATCGTGATCCTTTTCGGGCTGGGCGCCTCCGCGGGTGCGCAGATTTCGCCCGCGACCCCCGGTACCTCGCGGGTGACTTATCGCTGGGAAGCGACCAACAGCCTGCTACTGCCCCCGTCGCCTTCGGGTTTTGGAAGTTTTTTGGTCATCTCCGATCTTTCGCGAGGTCCCGCGTTTCTTCAGTATACTGAGTCCCGGCCCGACACGACCTACGGCACCAACACGACGGTCGGGTCCCACCTCTACTACGTCGCCGCACCCGCCCGACGGGATCCGTTGCTTTCAACGAAGCTCACGGTCGTGACCCATTCCTTCCTGCCCGCCGAAGTGATCAGGCCTTCAATTACCAGCCATCCCGCATCTCAAGAAATTATGGCGGGGAGCAACGTCACGTTTGCCGTCGGAGCGACTTCGGCCATCAGCGGCCTGACCTTTCAGTGGCAGAAGAATGGGGCCAACCTCGCGGGTTCGACCGGGGTAACGCTGGCGCTCCGTGCGGTCACCGCCGCGGACCAGGGGAACTACACCGTAGTCGTCGGCAATGGGAGCGCCGCGGTGACGAGCAATCCTGCGACTTTAAAAGTGAACCCGCTGCCGACCGTGCCGACCGGCGATTTTGGCACATTCAAGCTGGAGCCGTTTGGTTCGCCCAACCCGGGAGGCGGATCGATTGCGGACACGGCGATCATCGTAACTATCCCGAAGGTGCTGAAGAAAGACTTCGTTTTCCTCGGCAACACCGGTCCCAGTGTGACGCAATATTTCACGCGTTTGGCAGACTACACCATCGACGGCGCGGTGATGCTGCCGCGGAGACTTGTGCCGGCCGGCAAGCCAACGGGTGAAGCGCTCGGGGTGGTGTTCTACGAGGCGCAGGCAGTGTTCGGAGCCGGAGCCGCGGCGCTGATCACATCGCTGACTGGCTCCGGTTCCGTGACACCCGGAGAGGTGCGCGTTTCCGACTTCTTGCTTTATGCGATCAAGACGGTGAGGGAGAAGAACTATATGATCTTCCGCTACCGCTTCATGCTGGCAGTAGGAGGTCCTGCGCAGGGCCACGCGGCCGCCGGCACTCGCTATGCGCGGACGTCGATTATGGACGCATTTTCCCTCGATTTTCATGTCGGGCCTCTCGTCGAAAACAGCACGCTCAACGCGTCCGTCGATTATGTGGACTGGGACAAAGCGGGCTACGTCGCGAGCACCGCCGCCACCGGCCCGCTCTCGGCCCGCATCGTCGGGCTGCACATGACCCCGGGCTGGGATTCGTGGCTGGACGCCGATCGACTCAGCTCGGCCGATTACCGCGCGTTCAACACCGCGCTCCACCTTGCGCCGAAGAATATCGTCGACGTGCAGACGCGCCTGCTCGGCACCTTTGGCACGGGCAATCTCGGACATGCGAACTGGACGACAACGCTCAGCGGTGAGCAAGTGGCCCAGCCCGCGGGGCGCACATCATCCGAGGTGTTGGCCGCCCGGGCACAACAACTCGAGGCAGAGAACGCCGCGGCAGGCGGCGTGCCGCTGCAGCTTTCGTTCTGGGCCGTGCTCCCCACGGGAGGCCAATATCCCGCGGGTGGCGGCACCGGTAGCAGCGGCAGCGCGGGACCGCTCGGCTCAAATCCCGTGGGACCATCGATCACCGCCCAGCCCCGCAGCCAGGTTGCGGTGCCCGGTGGCGCGGCGACTTTCACCCTAGGTGCCACGGGCGCAACGGCGTATCAGTGGAAGAAGAACGATGTGGCGATCGCGGGCGCTACGACGAGCACTCTCGGCTTGCGCAATGTGACGGCGGCGGACTCCGGCCTCTACACCGCTGTCGTGCGCAACGCCGCGGGCGAGGAAAACATGACCACCCCGGTCACGCTAAACGTGTCGCTGATCGCGGCCGCGCGTCTGCCCAATCTATCGATCCGCACGCGACTCGGCACCGAGCCGTTGATCATCGGATTCACGGTCGGAGGATCCGCGGTGGTCGGCGCCAAGCCCCTGCTCGTGCGCGCGATCGGTCCATCGCTCGCGCAGTTCGGCGTTTCCTCGGTGGCGGACGATCCGATGCTGCAAATTTTCAGCGGCAGCTCGACGCTCACCCAAAACGACAATTGGGGCGGCACCCCGGCTCTGACCGCGGCGTTCGTTGGCGCCGGTGCGTTTACCCTGGAGCCCACGAGTAAGGACGCCGCCGTCGCCACCAGCCTCGTGCCCGGCTCGTTCACCATCCACGTCGGCACCGTCACGACGCGACCCGGCATCGTGCTGGCGGAGATTTACGATTTGTATCCTCAAAACGAATCCAGCGAGCGCACGCCGCGGCTGACGAACCTGTCGGCGCGGAGCCACGCTGGAACCGGCGACGACGTATTGATTGTGGGCTTTGCGGTCGATGGCGTGGCGAGCCGCACCGTGCTGATCCGGGCAGTCGGGCCCAGCCTCGCCCAATTTGGTGTGAACGGCGTATTGCTTAACCCGCAGCTTGAGTTGTTCCGCAGCGACGGGTCGGCCCTGCGCAGCAATGACGATTGGGCGGGAACGACGGAGCTGAGCAGCACTTTCGCGCAAGTGGGTGCGTTTCCGCTGGCCGGCCCGTCACGGGACGCCGCCTTGCTGGTGACACTCGAGCCCGGCACGTATACAGCCAAGGTCTCGGGCGTCGGTGCCACCGCAGGCACGGCGTTGATCGAAATTTATGAAGTCCGCTGAACGCGCCGCGTGATTGCCGCGGCGAGCCGCTCACGGAATGATGTCCGCGCGGCCCAGGCGGCGACCGGGTAAAATCGAACGCCTGAATTGAAGGGAAACGCGCGCCGAGCTTCCCTCCCCGGCCGCTGCGAGGGGCAAACCCAAACTCACGCGGCAGCCTCTGCCGCGTGAGTCGCGCACCCCGCCGTTTGATCGGCGTCGGCCCGGTGGTTCAAGGCACCTCGTAAACCTCGACGATGGCGACACCGGTCGTGCTGTTTACGCCGTTGACTTGAACCGTGTAGCTACCGGGCTGCAGCGTCGTGACGAGCGCTGCATCGCGCGACGCGGGCGGCAGGCCGAACGCGCCGACCTGAGTGAAAGCCGCTGTGAGCGCGGCGGTGCCGCCCCAGTTATCGTTGGCCCCAATACTCGTCTGGCCGGAGAAGAGGGTGAACTGCGGGTCGGCGATTGCGCCATCGACGTTGAACGGAGGCGCGCCAATCGTGGGGCCGACCGTGCGGATCAGCACGGTCTTGCTGGTGGAGCCACCGATCACGAAGCCGAGGGTGAGCCCCGTGCCGAGATGCTTGAGGACGGAGACGTTGATCAAGCGCGGCGTAGCCGCGGTGAAGCTATTGTTGGGCGTGGAATCGTAGAGCTCGGCGATGACGGTGCCGGTGCCGGCGCCGTTGCCGGAGACTTTGACCGAGTTGTCACCGGCGGAAAGCGTGGCGAGGACGGCCGCATCGAGTGAGCCGCTGCTGGAATAGGCAAACGCTCCGACGGCACTGAACGCAGTCGTGAGGGCCGCGGTGCCACCCCAATTGTCGTTTTCGCCCGTCTTGGCGGAGCCCGCGAATGTCTCGAACTTCGGATCAGCCAGAAACCCTGTGACGCCCAACTGTTGAAGGGACGGACCGGCGGCCCGGATGAGAATTGGTTTTGACCCCCTCGTGCCCGCGCCGCCTACGACGTAGCCCATGGTAAACGAATCGCCCGCGCTGGAAACACCCGTCAAGATCGACAGGTTGACGAGACGCCCAGGGTTTATGGTGACAGTGGTGCCCTCAGTCCCCGTCGTCCCACCGACCGTGCCCCCTGTGCTCCCCGTGCTGCCTGTGCTGCCTGTGCTGCCTGTGCTGCCTGTGCTGCCTGTGCTGCCTGTGCTGCCTGTGCTGCCTGTGCTGCCTGTGCCACCCCCCGTGGAGCCGCTACCCGTCGACCCTCCGGGGTTGCCGGGTGTGCCAGCGGGCACAATCGTGACGGGCACCTCCTTGCTCACCGCCGTGCCGTCCCGATGCACCGCTTCGACGGTATAAATACCACCCGCGCCTGCGGGCACCGAAGGAATCGTGAGAGTGGACGTCGAGCTAGAGGCCGTGAACGCAACTCCCGTCTTGAGCCAGCGGAAGCTCGTCGCCGGTGTCCCGTAGACTTCAGCGAATAGATCAAGGACCTGCCCTTCGGCGAGCGTCAGGGCGCTCGGGCGGACGGCGAGCACGGAGAGTTGGACCGCCTCGCTCGTCACGGAACCAACGGAGTTTGTGACCCGGACGGAGTAGACGGCCGCATCGAGTTGGCGAGCTGGGGAGACGCTATACGATGCCCCACTGGCGCCACTGATGGAGGTGCCGTTCTTGAGCCATTGATACGTGGGCTCGGGAATTGCGATCGCCTCGACCGTGAACGACGCGCTGGCGTCCTCCCGCAGAAAGCGCGGTTTCGGTTGCGCCGTGATCACCGGTGCCACGGTGCCCACCAGAGTGATCTGGCCGCTAATAACAAGATTGGCGGTTAGGAACCCATCGTAGAGCTCGACGTTGTTGAACGGAAACGCGACCGGGATGTTGAGCTCCACGCGATCTGGGAAATAGCGTAAGGTCGCTGCCGCACCAGTATTGGTCGTGGTGTAGCCGGGCTCAATAATGGAGCCACGCGGAGGATAATTCACCGGTGGATTCTGGACGTCGGGCGGCCCGTAGTCCAACCGGAGATTGTCTGTAACCAACCGGACACTGGTGCTGGGAAACGAAAAAACCCCGGCGCCCGTGCCGCGCGATACCGCAACCGACGGGCTACTAATTGAACCGCCACCCCAGACGCCGAGGTTGATGCGATAGTCGGTGTCAAGATAGCGGATAGGCGTGGCATAACTACCGTAGTCGAATGGCACCGAATTGGCGCTCGCGATGCGGGAGGACGCGATCGAAACCGTTGTCGGCGCGAAAAGGTCGTTGAGTGTCACCGACACATTGCCGGTCGTGGTATCGCTGCTCTCTTCATACTGTTGCACCGTTCTGCCGGCGACTGTGCCACTCAAGCTGAACCGTCCCACTTGATTGGAGCGGAAAATGATCGTGATGGGTGCGGCTTGGACCAGCGTAGCGCTGGTAACCAAGGCGAGGAGTAGGAGACGGCTGAGGAGCATGAGTTAGAATAGGGTGTCGTCTGGAATCACGGCAGTGCGTTCGTCTAGCATCGGGCGCCCGTATGCAAGCGTCAAGGGACAGACGGGGTCTGGCTTTGGGGTTTGAAGGGACAGACGGGGTCTGGCTTTGGGGTTTGGGGTGGAGATTGGTTGTCAGCCCCGCAGCCGATACCGCCAGTCGTCCGGTCCTCGTTTGAGCTGGGCGCCGGCAAAGACGTGGGCGTTCGCGGTGGATTGACTCAGCGGACGAGTCGAACGCGGCTTTCTTCATGTCACTCGGCGAACGTAAGAAGGAGGCCTTGAGTCTGTCTGCCGATGAGAAGCGCGAGCTCGCGGAGTTTTTGCAGGCACAGGTGACGGCTTTGGCCTTCGTGAGCCTCAACTCCGGCGAGATTCAACCCCGGCGCGCCGACGAGCGGCAGCCCTACAAGCCATCGCCCGCAAGCGGGCTCCTACCGGTCGGAGATGGAGTCAGGCGATTACGCGAAGAGCTAGGTGACGGCTTTGGCTTTCTTGAGCCTCAACTCCGGCGATCTTCAACCCCGGCGTGCCGACGAACGGCAGCCCTACAAGCCATCGCCCGCAAGCGGGCTCCTACCGGTCGGAGATGGAATCAGGCGATTACGCGAAGAGCTAGGTGACGGCTTTGGCTTTCTTGAGCCTCAACTCCGGCGATCTTCAACCCCGGCGTGCCGACGAGCGGCAGCCCTACAAGCCATCGCCCGCAAGCGGGCTCCTACCGGTCGGAGAAGGGACCAGCCGAACGGGGTCTGGCTTTGGGGTTTAGGGTCGATGCGAGCGGCGAGGCACGGCCATGGCGGGCTCGCGTCGTCCGGCGGTGGCACCGCTCGTGGCGTGGAGGGAGCGGGGAATTAGTTCGTGGATGAGGGGTGGTGCAGTTGGAGCAAGTCCTCGATTTGCACGGAGCGGTGGGCGTGGGCGGTGGTGACGCCGGGGTTTCTGGAACAAGCTGCGGGGAGAGAACGTCGAGGTTTGCTGTTTTCTTCGACCCAACGGGTCGACTAGCTTTCTACCCATGAGCACTCCTGCCATCCGCTGGATGCAACGCTTTCAGAATTTCCGGCAGGCCCTTTCTCGCCTGACGGAGGCGGTCGAGCTGGCCGGACGGCGTCCGCTTTCCGAGCTCGAGCAACAGGGCTTGATCCAAGGTTTTGAATACACTCACGAACTGGGCTGGAACGTGTTAAAGGATTATCTCGAAGAGCAAGGTTTCGTGGGCCTCATCGGCTCGAAGGGGGCCACGCGAGAGGCGTTCAAGAACGGCTTGATCACCGAGGGCGAAGCCTGGATGGACATGATCAAGGCGCGCAATCTTACGTCGCACACCTACAAGATCGAAGTCGCGGAAGACATCGCGAAGGCGATTTTAGGCCAATTCCATCCCGCCTTGGTCGCGCTGGAACGACGCATGGTGGATTTGGAAAAGCAGGAGCGTGGCGGAGCATGAAGCACGGACTCCCTGCCTCCACGGTGGCGCAAGTTCACGATGTGCTGTCACGTCATCCGGAAGTAGAACGGGCCACCCTCTACGGCTCGCGCGCCAAAGGAAACTTCAAGCCCGGATCGGACATCGATCTGACCCTGTCCGGCAGCGGGCTGGATGAACGTATTCGTGGACGCATCGATGAGGAACTCGATGACCTCCTGCTGCCGTATCAAATCGATCTTTCCGTTTTCACCAGCATCACGCATGCGGATTTGATCGACCACATCCGTCGCGTCGGCGTGGTGTTTTATGAGCGGATACCGGCTGAAACGAAGTGTTGATC
>CAMBVX010000254.1 GCA_945871085.1 Opitutus sp. GAS368
TCGCCGGGATCGCCGGCGTCGGCCGCGCCGCCGGACTCGCCCGCGCCGAGTTGCCGCTCTACGCCGCCACCGTCCAATCGCTCCGCGCCCCCCTCGAAACCGAACTCCTCGCCCGCCTCCCTTCGCCGAGCGCAACGGCCACGCCACGCAGCGTCTGCCGAACACGACCAACCTCACGTTTCCCTGTAGCGAGTCCGAAGCCCTGCTGCTCCTACTCGACCAAACCGGTATCTGCGCCTCCGCCGGTTCCGCCTGTCTCGCGGATTCCGACGAACCGTCCCACTTCGTCCGCGCGATGAAGCCCGAGAGTGCGGCGTCTCGCCAGATGGTGCGGTTCTCGCTCGGCCGGAAGACGACCGCTGCGGAGATTGACGCGACCGTCGAAGCGGGGTGGCGGGTGGTCGGCAGGTTGCGCCGATAGCCAGAGAATCGGTTTGTTTTCGGATCGATGGCGCTAGGGTGGCGCCATGTCGGTCGCTGAGATCAAAGCAGAAATGGCCAAGCTCCCGCGTGGGGAGATGGTCCAGCTCGCGGCCTATGCCCGGCACCTCGCCCGCCGCAACGAGCCGGGCTACTCCGCCAGCCTCGATGCCGAGCGCGATGAGATGGAGAAAGGCGACCGGATCTCTGGCGCGGAACTCCGGCGACTCGTCGGCGAGTTGGACGGCGCGGGACTGTGAGTGGCTACGACCACGTTTTGACGGCGGCGGCGGCGCACGTGGTTTTGGGCAGTTCGAAACGGTTGCGGCGGGAAATCCTGGGCGAGCTGGAGCGCCTGGCTCGTGAGCCGTTCAGTGCACCCGATCTCGAAGAAACCGGATTGTCCGGCCGCAAGTATGCGATCCGGGTGCGCGAGCGGATCATCCTCACATATTGGGTCGACCACGCCGTGAAAGAGGTCCTGGTGACTCGCCTCGAAATTTGCTGATTGGCCATGGCGTTTCCCCTCTCCAGCCGAGTCGCGCTGACCGTCGATCTGCCGGCGGAGGGGATTTGCCGTGGCGACGTGGCCACCATCGTCGAACATCACGCCGCGCCAGCGGCCGGCGTCAAATCGGGCTATTCAGTCGAAGCCTTCAACGCATCGGCGAAACGCGCGCGGTGCTCACGTTGCCGGCGTCTCCCGTGGAGTCGGGGCGGCGGGACGAGGTGTTGAGCGTGCGGAGTCTGGCTTCGCACTCAGCCTGAAATACGGCCACGTATTACCAACCGAGCTTTTCCAGCAGTGCGGCGACGGTGATCCGGTGATGAGCCACGACGTTGCGCAGGATACTTTCAGCGGACCGATTTTGATCGGGCTGTGCTGGGGGACGACCTCGTGGTGCTCGCCGCCGAGTTGGGCCGTGACGCGTAGATGCGAGACCCGTGGACCCGCACCACGGCGATCGCCGCCTGCCACAGCTCGGTAGGAATACGCTGAGAGCACGCTCGCCCGCGACTCGTCCGCCCCTCATCGCGAGCAAGCTCGCTCCCACACGCTCAAACCAAGCCGAAATTAGCTTCGGGGCTCCCGCCATTCTTCCCTTCGCCACATCTTCACCGCCGCGACTTCTGCCCCTTCGCCCCGCGCGCCCCTGCCTTTGACTTCGGATATTCTTTGGACGGTGCCGCCGCCACCTTCCGATAGTCTCCGCTCTTCAGCGCGTTCACTTGATCGCGGAGCAAGGCCGCGCGCTCAAACTCGAGTCGCCCCGCGGCCTCCTGCATTTCCACCTGTAACTCGGCGATGACCGCTGCGACATCATCCGCGCTTTCTGCCACCATCGGCTCGTCCTCCGGCCGCACGCCTGAACCATCGTAGACGCGTAAACTCGTCTGTGCGGTGCGCGTCACGCTCCGTGGCGTGATGCCGTGCTCCGTGTTGTAGGCGATCTGTTTTTCCCGGCGATACTTCACCGTCGCCATCGTACGTTTGATTGAATCGGTCTCCTTGTCGGCGTAAAAAATCACCCGCCCTTGGATGTGCCGCGCCGCCCGTCCCGCCGTCTGGATCAGACTCGTTTCACTGCGGAGAAACCCTTCCTTGTCCGCATCGAGGATCGCTACGAGCGCCACCTCGGGCAGATCGAGCCCTTCGCGCAGGAGATTGATCCCGACGAGCACGTCGAAATTCCCCAGGCGCAAATTGCGCAAAATCTCGACCCGCTCGATCGCATCAATGTCCGAGTGCAAATACTCCACCCGGATCTTCGCCTCGCGCAAATAGCTCGTCAGGTCCTCCGACAGCCGCTTCGTCAACGTCGTCACCAGCACGCGCTGCCCCACCGCCGTGGCCGCCTTGATTTCCCCGATCAGATGCTCGACCTGATTTTTCGTCGGCCGCAGCACGATCTCCGGATCGATCAATCCCGTGGGCCGGATGAGCTGTTCGGCGATGACCGCCGACTTCTTGAGTTCAAACTCCGCCGGGGTCGCCGAGACGTAGAGCGTCTGCCCCGTCACCTGCTCGAACTCCGCGAAACTCTGCGGCCGGTTGTCCAACGCCGAGGGCAGCCGAAACCCGAAATTCACCAACGTTGTCTTCCGCGCCTTGTCGCCATTAAACATCCCGCCGATCTGCGGGATCGTCACATGGCTCTCGTCGACCATGAGCAGAAAATCCTTCGGGAAAAAATCGATCAGACAGAACGGCCGCTCGCCCGCCTTTCGCGCCGTGAGATGCCGAGAGTAATTTTCAATGCCGTTGCAGAAGCCCATTTCCTGCAGCATCTCCAAATCGTAATTGGTCCTCATGCGCACCCGCTGCGCTTCCAAGTATTGGCCGTTCTTCTCGAAGAACGCCACGCGTTCATCCAGCTCCGCGCGGATGGCATGGATCGCCGGCTCCAGCTTTCCCCGGCTCGTCACGTATTGGTTCGCGGGGTAGAGATCGAACTGGTCGAGCGTGCGCAGCACTTCACCCGTCAACGGATCGAACTCGCTCAGCCCCTCCACGTCGTCGCCGAAAAACTCCACGCGCAGCCCGTGCTCCAGATACGCCGGCATCACATCCACCGTGTCGCCCCGCACCCGAAACCGCCCCGGCTTCAACTCGTAGTCGTTTCGCTCGTAGATATTGTCCACGAGCTTCTCCAAAAATTTCTGTCGCCCAAAGGCCCCGCCGCACCGCAGCTCAATCCGCATCTGGGAAAACTCCTCCGGCGAGCCCAGCCCGTAGATGCACGACACGCTGGCGACCACAATCACGTCCCGCCGCGACACCAACGAACTCGACGCCGAGATCCGCATCCGCTCGATCTCCTCATTGATCGACGAATCCTTCTCGATGAAAGTGTCGCTCGACGGGATGTAGGCCTCCGGTTGGTAGAAGTCGTAGAAGCTGACGAAGTATTCGACCGCGTTTTCGGGGAAAAAATTTTTGAACTCCGAGTAGAGCTGCGCCGCGAGCGTCTTGTTGTGCGAGAGGACCAACGTCGGCCGCTGCGTCTGCGCGATCACGTTCGCCATCGTGAACGTCTTCCCCGATCCCGTGACGCCCAGCAGAGTCTGGTGCTTGTTCCCCGCATTCACCGAGGCCACGAGCTGCTCAATCGCCAACGGTTGGTCCCCGGTCGGCTGGTAATCGGAAGCGAGCTTGAAACGCATCGCTCAACCGAAAACCAGCGCCCGCAAATCCGCAACCGTCAGCTCGTCCAGCCGGTGCACCACCCGATGCACTTTGCCCGCGAGTTCCGTCTCCGGGTGCGTCGTCGCCACGCCGACCACTTTCATCCCGCCCGCCTGCCCCGCCTCAATCCCCGCGAGCGCGTCCTCAAACACGATGCACCGCTCCGGAGCGACGCCCGTCTTCGCCGCCGCTTTGAGAAACACATCCGGATGCGGTTTGCCCTGCGCGACATCCTCCGAAGTCACCATGCCGCCGAACAATCCTTCGAACCCCAGCACGCCCAAAATCGTCGTGATGTTTTCTCGATGCGTCGAAGACCCGATACAGTTCGGCACGCCGGCGTCCCGCAAACGCTCCAGAAACACCCGCACGCCAGGCAGCGCGTTCAGGCCACTTTCAACGACGATCTCACGATACGCCGCCTCCTTGCGCAGCGAGAGCCGCCGCACCTCCCCCGGCTCACTCGCCCAGTTCAAGAGATGCGGAATAATCCATTCGTTCTTCTTGCCGAATCCGGTCTTGAAATGACCCTCCGGCAGCGCCCGTCCTTCCTCGCGGGCCAGCCGCGCCCAACTCGCCTCGTGCTGGCGCGACGAGTCGATGATGACGCCATCCCAATCGAAAAGGATTCCGATATTTTCCATAGTTACCCATTCCCGCACGCCAGCGCGTCTGCGCACAACCGTGTTTTTTCCGTGTTCCGCCGTGTAACCATCCGGGTTCATCGGTCTGATCCGTGGTCAAAAATTCGGCCCGTTCTTCCGACGAATCACAGCCCAAACACTTTCATCACGCCACCCCACATCCCCGCCCAAAATTTCCGCGCCTGCGTGGCGTCGCCGGAACTGGACACCTGCTGGCAAAGAAAAACCCCCTGCCCCGCAAACAGATCGTCGAAGAGCGGATTCATCCCGCGGTAGTAACTCCAAAACGTTTCCGCCCGCACCGGCCGATAGTCCAGATTGGGCGTAAAGCCCATCGTCGCATCCTGGTTGGTTCGCCGCGCCGCCACCGCGCCACCGTCGCGCGCCAGCAACTGCTCCACCCTCACGCCCCGGCTACCCGCCACCACGAGCTGACACGGTCCCACAAACTCAAAGAACCGAAACTGCAGTGTCACCCACGCGTGCCACCGAAAGAGCTGCCAACGCCGGCGGATCTTCAGCCGCTGGCCCTCGTTCGTCACAACCCCCGCCAGAAAACTCGGCCGCAACACCAGCGACGATCCTTCGGCCAACGTGATCACCGCGAGCTCGCTCAGTGGGTCACGCTGGTTCGACAAAGTGAGCTGCGCCGCCCCGCTTTCCCCGCGATGGCTCATCTCGATCAGCTCCACCAGCCCGGTCGCGAAACACGTCATCGGAATCGTCCAATCGAGCATGTAGCGGGACTTCCGTTTCAGTCCCTCATCCGAGGACTGGAGGAACGGCTCCTTCACCCACAGCCGCTCGCCGGACCGCAGCATCACCGTCGCCGCGACCTTACTTTCGCCCACTTCCGGCAGCACCGCGAGCCGCTCCTCCAGCCGCACCGGCCGCCTGCGCGCGATCCAAGGGGCCAAAAAATAGTAGAGCCAAATTCTTCCCGCACTCGGTCCAACAAAATAGAGCCCCAGCGCCACCGCGACCCACCACTTGATCGCCATGCGGATCGGCGCACGGCCGAATTCGTGGTTCCACGTGCGTTCGGCGTAATGCAGCACCTTCGACTGCTGCTCCTGTGCCGCAGTCAGTTTCAGATCGATCTTACCCATCGCGATCTCCAAGCCATCCCGCTCCCACGTGGTCCGCGTGAAATCCTGCTGGAGCAACGCCACCTTGGCCGTAACCCCAAGACGTAGTGTAGCGAGATTCACGATACGTTCCGCATTGGCTTTCTGTTGCTCCGTATTGCCCGTCAGTTTGTCCCATGTGCTCTCGAGATCCCTCAAGTTGGCGATAATCTTGTCCACCTGTTTGCCGCGCTCCTGCTCGGCCGTGATTTCGACGGAAATGCGATCCATCCGTTTGTGCACATCCTCCAACGCGCTTTTCACGTTCGACCGCTCGCCCGTGATCGCCCGCACCGCCTCCTGCCGCCACTGCTCGAAGTCTACGCTATCCTTCAAGAAGAGCCACAGCCCACAGGCCGCAAAGGACAAGCCCACGATCAGGACGCCCACGGCGAACTTCTCGAAGACCCAACGGATAAACTGAAAGATGACGGTGAGCATGAGTTATCACGGAAGGTCTCCGTGGAAAGAAAGGGTCGCCATTGAAGATTCCTGATTTCCGGATGCCAATTGCTAAACCGCCCCTCCCAAGCCAACGTCCGGTCACCAAGAAAAGGCCCCGCGCTCCCTCTGCCCGCCGCACCGTTACCACCCGCCCCCGAAACCCGCGACCCCAAACCCCAGACCCTAGCTCCCGATGTCCAAAGCGATTGTCTCCACTCTCTACGATTCCGACGTCTTTAAGATGGCGTGCCGTCAATTCGACAAGGCCGCCGACGCGATCAGCCTCCCCGAGGCGATTCGCGACCGCACCAAGTATCCGCGCCGCTGCCTCGCCGTGTCGCTCCCCGTCAAACGTGACGATGGGAGCGTGACCGTCTTCGAGGGCTACCGCGTCCAACACAATCTCTCCACCGGCCCCGCCAAAGGCGGCATCCGCTTTCACGAGCACGTTACCCTCGGCGAAGTCGGCGCACTCGCCATGTGGATGAGTTGGAAATGCTCCCTCGTCGGCCTGCCCTACGGCGGCGCGAAAGGCGGAGTCATCGTCGATCCCAGCAAACTTTCGGAAACCGAGCTCGAGCATCTCTCCCGCCGCTATATGCAGGAGATGGTCAACTTTATCGGACCGCACACCGACGTCCCCGCACCCGATGTCGGCACCAACGAAAAGATTATGGGTTGGATGATGGACACGTATTCCAATCATGTCGGCCATATCTCCCCGGCCATTGTCACCGGCAAACCCATCGCAATTGGCGGCTCGCAAGGTCGCCGCGAAGCCACGGGCGCCGGGGTCGCCTACCTCGTCAAAAAATACCTGGCGGATATGAAAATCCCGCTCAGCAAAACCACCGTCGCCATCCAAGGCTTCGGTAACGTCGGCAGCGAGACCGCCCTCGCCCTGGCCAACTATGGTGCGAAAATCATCGCGATCTCGGACTACACGGGCGCGTTCTACAACGCCAAGGGCATCGACCTCGCCCGCGCCCTAAAATACGTCCGCTATCAAAAAGTCCTCCGCGATTTCGACGGTGCCGAGCCGATCACGAACGAACAGCTCCTCGAACTTAAGTGCACCGTTCTTGTCCCTGCGGCCCTCGAACGCGTCATCACGGATAAGAACGCCGCCAAGCTCAAATGCCGCGTCCTCGCCGAGGCGGCGAACGGCCCGACCACCAACGCCGCGGACAAAATCATCGACGCCCGCGGCGACATCGAGCTCATCCCCGATGTGCTCTGCAACTCTGGCGGCGTCATCGTCTCCTACTTCGAGTGGCTCCAAAATCTTTCGAATTTCTATTGGAGCCGGGACGAAGTCCTCACCAAACTCTTCGGCATTCTCGACAAAGCGAAGGACTCCGTGGACGCGCAGCAGAAAAAATTCCAGTTCAGCCGCCGCCTCGCTGCCCTCACCCTCGGAATCCAACGTGTGGCGGATGCCAAGGCCGCGCGAGGACTCTTCCCTTGATCCGTCCGCGCAGCTATCCTGAGCGGTCGTATTTTGATCGTCTCCGTTCGTTCCTCGCCCGGGCCGTGATCCCGCTCGTGCTCGCTTCCACCGCTCCCGCGCTCCACGCCGGACCGACCGAATCAGCCATCGTCGCAGCGATGAAACTCCCCGCGGCAAAAAGCTACAGTTGGGTCTCCAGTATCGAAGACGACGCCCGCTCCTACGACCTCACCGGTCAAACCGATCAGAGCGATTTCTCCGTTGTTTCGATGCCCATGATTTCTGCGGTCCGCCGTCGGGTCAGCCAGGGCAGCGCCAATTCCGACAATCAGATCGCCGCGATTTTTAAGGGTGCCGAGCACTGCGTGATCCAAACCCCCGACGGCTGGAAGACTCCCGCCGAACTCGCCCGTGCTCCGCGTGTCGATCAACGTCGCGGCGCCCCACCGGGCAGTGGCGGCGATCCAGGCGTCCCGAGTCGTCGCGGACGCCCCGGCTCCGCGCCCAATGGCACCCCGCCTCCCTACAGCAACCTCCAGCTCAACCTCAGCCGCCCCCACGAGGAAATCGGCCTCATCGTCGGCAGCTATACCGAGATTCGCTCCGACGGCGACGTCATCACCGGCACGCTCTCCGAAACCGGAGCCAAGCTCCTCCTCGTGCACGCCGGTCAAAATGAACTTACCCCGCTCAAAGCCAGTGGCACCTTTCGCCTCTGGGTGACCGACGGGCACCTCGTGAAATACGAGCTCCGGCTAAACGGCACACTCGCCGTCGAGACGCCCTCCGCGCGCCGTGAGGTGGAGGTCCATCAAAAATCAACGACCGAAATCAAAGCCGTCGGCGCGACCACGTTTGAAGTCCCCGAGGAAGCCCGCAGAAAACTCGGCGGCTGAACGGTCTGATCTGGGCCCGGTCGCCGTGGCCGCATCAATACTTGGCCGGTCCCAAGCAGGGATTCCTGCCAGAAACCGGCCACTCCGACCCACCGACGACCGACCTCCGTCAGGTCTTCTTCCCCGGCGAAATTCCCGCCCAACGTCCCAGATCACGATGGATACGGCCGACGCGCTCAACCTGCCCTTTTGCCGGGAATCGCTCGTAGAAGCCCTCGTTGCGAAACTCGCGCACCTGCTCCGCCCACGGTGCCAGCCGCGTGCGCCAACGCTCGACGCGTCCCTCCGCCGGCTCCCCGTCGACTTTCGCCAGATCGGCACACACCCGCAGCATCGCTTTCAGCGCGACGGGCTTGGTCACCATATGCCCGGCGTCACCCCACGTTTCGCCCCAGACGGTCGCCGCCGCTTTCAGGAAATCGCGGACGACTTCGTAGTAACGCGTCGCCGCGCGCTTGTCGGTGCCCTCCGCCTCGAGCGTCGTCCACGCGCTCTTCACCCACCGGTGGATCTCGTTGAACAGCTCCGCCTGTAAAATCCATTTCTCCTGCTTGCTGCGCCCGCCGAGCCGGTTGATCCGATAGCGCAGCGGACTGTCGCTCTCGCTGTAAAGCATGAGCGCAATCGTCGCCGCAAATCGCCGGTCCGGCTCCGCCCACGAAACGCGCTCATACAAATCCACGAGGTGGCTCTTATTGATACGCGTCGGCGTCGAGTTGATGATGACGAACATCTCCGTCGCAAAATCTTCCGTGCGCCCGTCGAAGATCACACACGGCACCGCGATATTTTTTGCGTCGTCCGGATGCGTCCGCTCAAAAAACGCCAACGCCGCGAGCCGGTGCTGCCCGTCAATGATGAGAAATTTTTCATCCGGCTCCTGCAATTCGCCGACTCCGCTCCCATCGTTCCGCCCGGTGAAATTCAGCTGCTGGGCGGTGAACAGCAAGACGACGCCCGGAATCGGCGGTTGTGAAATCGCTGTCTCGTAGAAATTCCGGATCGCCGCGACTTTGGCCTTCGACACCTGCCGTTGAAACGCTTTGTCGCTGCGCTCGATTTTGGAGATGAACTGGCCGACATCATCATCCGCCGCGACCGCCTCGGCTTGGATGCCGCCACCGTCGTCGTTGTAAAACCGGCTGATGAAACGAACCTTGGCGAGTAACTGCTCCGAAGGATACGAAGCGAAGTAAAACACGGCGTCTTTCTGACGAACTTGCGTAGCGATCATAGGGTAAACGTAGTTGATGGTTTCGGGGCCCTGACTCTCAGACGGTTCAACCCCCTATCGGCATTCACTCCCGCCGACAAGGGCAGACAAACCATCTTCAAACCTCATCATCTTCGCCCAACGAAGGTCATCCGCCTAGGGCACAAAATCGCCTCCGTCCCTCTCCGGAGGCCCGCGGGGATTTCCACGATCACGTTTGAAACCTGCTCGCAACCGATCGAACAGTGCCCAGGGGTTTGATCGGGTCGCTGCTGCTCGCGATCGCCTGCCGCGCGGCAGCGACGAGTTCATCCATCTTGAACGGTTTGGCGAGGACCCGGGACGCGCCGAGTTTTTCCGCAATGGTCAGGTAAAGGTGCGTATTAAGCGGCACATCTCCGGAGATGGCGATCACCGGCAAACGCGGGTGGGTGTAGTGCAACTCCGTCATGGTCTCGATTCCATCGCGCTCCGGCATCGAAAGGTCGGTGATAACGAGGTCGGTCCGGCGCTGCCGGAGAATTTCGGGGACGCGCCGTCCGTCAGGTGCAGCGCACACGTCGAAACCCGCCAACGTCAGGACCTCGGTGAGTAATTCGCGGTAGGCCTTGTTGTCTTCGACCAGCAGCACGGTGGGCATAACGGGAAGCGGAGAGGGAGTCGCGTGGTCCATGGATCGGAAAATGAGCGGTCGCGAAATACACCACAAGCAAACCGACCGGCTTTGACCGTTCGTTTACGTGCGGGAACTACGGTCACGTCGGCGGG
>CAMBVX010000255.1 GCA_945871085.1 Opitutus sp. GAS368
GGCCCGGCGCGGTAGCCGAGATTTTCGGGCCCGCGATAGAACACCTGTTGTTTGGTTTGGCCGCGAAACTCGATCGCGCCGCCGTGACGGCCAGCGGCGGGGACGAGGCGGACGAACTCTTCGGCGGGCAGGCCGGGCGTGGCGAAGGCGCGTTTGCCGCTATCGACGGCGGTGAAGACGCGGTGCTCGCCCCGCGCGAAATCGGCGTCAGCGGTGGTGTCGAAGGAGGCGTGGAAGACGAGGGCCGCGCGGAGATTTTCGCTGCGCGATTTTTGATTTTCAATTTCGGCGGAGCGTGCGGCGGGGCAGGTTGCCACGTAGGCGAGCGCGAGGGCCGCGAGAAGCGTAAGTGGGCGCATGGCGGCGGTGAGAGGCGGAGTATGATTTGGCGTGAGGTGGGTGGCGGTGAGGAAACCGCCGGTCCGGGTGGCGCACGGGCTTTCCAGCCCGGCAGAGTTCATGGGCTGGAAGGTCAATGTCACTTCAGAATATGCAGGGCTGGAAAGCCCATGGCACTTCAGAAGGTCCCCTTTAGGCCGAAGGACCATTGCGCGCCGTAGGAGTTCGTCGAGCTGCGGCGGGCGTAGACGGGCGTCTCGGCTTGGTAGCGCGAATTATTGAACCACACGTTGGTCACGTTGCGGGCGTTGACGAAGAGTGTCGCGCGGCGGTGCACTTGATAACTCAGACTAATGTCGAGTGTCGTGCGCGCGTCCTGATACACTTTGGCCAGCGGTCCGAGGCCGGTCGACGCGCCGCGGTCTTGTTCGCCGCGATGGTGCCAGTTGGCCATGAGGGTGAGGGGGCGCTTGGTGAAGGTGACGCCCCAATTGGCGCTCGTCGGCACGAAGCGGGTGAACGCCGCGCTTTGACGGCCCTCGAGTTTCAACTTCGTCGCGTTGGCGAAGACGCTGAAGAAGCGGCCGTATTTGCCCAGCGGCGCGAGCGACTGACGGATGTTGAACTCGACGCCACTCACGCGCGCATCGCCGGAGTTGATCGTCGTGTTGAGCCGCCAACCGGCGTAGCGCGGATCGAGGCCGAAGTCGTCGAGGATGTCTGCGGTGGCGGTGGTTTGCAGCGTGCCGAAGAAGTTGGCGATGTCCTTGCGAAAAACTCCGCCGGTGATGAGGCCGCCGCTCTCCGTGTAGTATTCGGCCGAGAGATCGTAGTTTTCCGCCGTCCAGGGTTTGAGCCCGGTGTTGCGCACAGTGATGTCGCCGGGGATCGCGTTGGGATCGGTCGAGAACTCGATGTCGTTTTCGGAGATCGTGGCATTGGGGACGATGTTGGAGAAATCGGGGCGGCCGTAGGTTTTGGCATACGCGGCGCGGAGCTGAAAATTCGCGGTCGCGTTGCAGGTGAGGTGGAGACTCGGGTAGTAGCCATCGTAGGCGCGGTTGGCGGCATTGGCGCGCTCTTGGCGGATGAGCCGCAGTTCCTCGATCGAGCCGACGGCGCCGGCCTCAGGTTTCCGGATACGCTGGTTGGCGGCGTTGCGGGCGAAGGTCCCGTCGGGGTCGCGCAACCAGACGGCGGCGGGCTCGTTGACGGGGCCGACGCCCTTGTCATGGGTTTTTTCGTAGCGCACGCCGGTAAGCACCGTGAGACGGTTGCGGAACAACCGCGCCTCGGTCTGCGCGTAGAGGCCGGTGACGGTTTCGAGGATCTGCTCGGAGCCGACGATGCGGCTCTGCTCCTCGGCGACGACTTGGGCGGGGGTCATCGTGAAGATGGCCGGGTTTTGCCGCCACGCGTCGACCGCGCGATTATTGGAGAGCCACGGGATGTTATCGAAGCCGAAATAGTTTGGACGGTTTTTGTAAACTTGGCCGACGAACGGCGCGGGCGAGAGATTTCCTCCCGGGGGCGTGTAGGTGAAGGCGCGGTTGTAGGAGCGGCGGTCGCGATCCTGCGAACGGTAGCGGCCGCCGATCTGGATGTTGCCGGGGATGTCGAAGAGGTGGTGGGCGCGGCGAAGGTTAAGGTCGTAGCCGAAGACATCCTCCTTGTGGTCGCGATAGTCGGTCTGGGTGGCGGTGTTGAGCCGGTAGTTGTTGATATCGTAGAGATCGACTTCGCGGTTAGTGTTGTCGAAGGCCCGGGTGGTGGCGGGCCGCACGGCAGTGATGCCCTCGAAGGTCACGCGCACGGGGACGAGCAGTGCGGTGGTGAGCGATTGGAAGCTGCCTTTTTGCTCGTAGCGGCGCCACGTCTTCGAGTTCGAGATGCTCGCGCCGGTGTCGACGAGCCAAGTGCCGTCATCGTAGCGGTAGCGGGTGTTGGTGGCGATCGTGCGGCCGTCGATGTGGAGGAAATTGCCGCTGTTGGTCACGCCGCCCCGACCCGTGGCGCCGACGGTGTTGTTGCCGTCGAAGCTCAGGGCCGTGCCGCCCGCGACGCTGGGGGTGGCGTTGGTGCCGGCGGTGGCGGTGCGGGTGATGTTGCCGTTTTTGTCGCGGTAGTAGCTCGCCTGGCCGCCGAAGGAGAAGACGGAGTTGCGCTTGATGCGCCAGTCGGCCTTCAGGCTGGTGGAGTGGCGCGTATACCATTTCGGCGCGTCGGCGATCGCGTGGCTTTGCAGGAACGGCCGAGACGGCGTGGCCCCGGTGCCGGCGGCGGTGGCGTTCCACGTCATCGTGGAAATGTTCTGCTCATTCCACTGTTTCGAGGCGAGGCCGGTGAAAACGATGCCAAAATTTTTGGTGAACGGCAGCGTGAGATCGAAGTCGAAGCCGGGATTTACGCGGGGCTCATACGTGTCGAAAGGGAAGGGCTGCTTTCTGATCATCATGCCATCGCTGCTCGCGGAGACGAAGGTGCGGTAGTTGAACTGCATGCGGCTGCGCTCGAAGGCGCTTTTGCTCACCATGTTCACGGTGCCCGAGATGCCGTCGGCCGGATTGGCGGGCGTGGGGACTTTGGTGACCTCGATGCGCGAGACGTTGTTGATGGAGACCTGGGTGAAGAGGAACGAGCGGTTGGCGGCGCTGCCGGAGGCGTTGGCCAGCTGCGCGCCGTCGGCGGTGACGCCGGTCATGTTGGGATCGAAGCCGCGCACGGCGACGGCGTTGGGCGAGGCGTCGGAATACTCGATGGTCACGCCGGGCATAAATTTCATGAACTCGGCGACGTTGCCCTCGGTGACATCGCCGAAGGCATCGGTGGCGACGACGTTCTTGATGTTTTTGGCGAAGCGCTGCTCGTTGGTCGCGAGCGCCTCGCCCTCGGTGAGCCGCGACGAGGAGGCGACGAAAGCGTCGAGTTTCACGACGTTGCCACCAGTGGTGGAGGCGGAGCCGTAGCGCTCGCGGTTGCTGAGGCTGACGTCGCGTTGCAGGGTCTCGCCGGCGCGCAACTCCACCGCGAACTGCAAGGCATCGAGCCCGGAATAGAAGGCCTCGAGTGTCACGGGGCCGGCGGGCAAGCCCGTGAAGCGAAACGTGCCGGTATCGTCGGTGAACGCGGTGACGTCGCGGCCCTTGAGCGTGACGCGGGCATTGTTGAGATATTGGCCGGTAATTTCGTTTTGGATGCGGCCGGTGAGCGCGGCGGTGCCGGCGGTGGTTTGGGCGGGCGCGGAGACGAGGCTGGCGCCGAGGAGTAACGCGGATAGGCAGGCGCGCACGGCAGAGACCAGGGCGCCGCAGGGGGATGCGGTGGTTTTCATGGGGCGGGGCAAGACTACAAGGCGCGCGCGACGGCGGGGTGTCGAGTCGGATTGCCGAACTCAGCGCCGCGAGATTTCCCGGAAGGACGGAAAAGATTGGACCAAAAAATCCGTCGCCAAATCAAGGCATAGGTCGTCTTCGTGCGGGTCATTTCCGCGAAGACGCCGGGCCGCAGCAAAGGACATTTCCGGCCGGCCTAAAAACTCGTGCGCGAGCGACCGGAAAAGACCTACGATGGAGCCTGCGCTGCGAGGCCGCTCCGCCCGGTGCCAACCGTGTGACCGCGATAGCCTGCGGTGTGAGCGGAACGCAAAGTCGCCCGCAAATCCGGCCGACTAAAACGAGGACCGCGGAGATTCGCGCGCATTGAGAACACGCGGAAATAATCGCCCCACGCCCGGACGGCTGCGTGCGGCGAGCCCACGGAAAATCGACTTAAACCAACCGGACCGATCCGGTCGTTCGCGGCCTGAGTGGAGAGCGACCGAGCTCGCGGCGCAGCAGTGGGCGAGCAGGTTTTTCACCCAACACCCTCGTAGACTTCCGGAAACATGGGCTGGACAGGGCGGGGATTGTCCGGGCCGTTCCGGGGCTGAAACGGTCTGCGGGTGCCTACGTAGGCCTCACCAATTTTTTACATGGAGACGGCTGGAAATGGGGTTGCGGGTGCACGGGTCGGGCGTTTGTCTGGCCCCATGGCATCGATTTCCTCCGCGTCTTCCGGACAATCCCAGTCCTCACGCCCCGATTCTGGTGGTAAAAAAAAGGGTGCTAACGTTCAAGCGGCGCAAGCCCTCGCCAAACAGAAGGCGCTCGAGAAAAAGTCCAAGACTTACAAGCTCCCCATGGGCGAGCTGGCGCTCTTCACGCAGCAAATCGCGTCGCTCTTGGCCGCCGGTCTGCCGCTCGTCCAGTGTCTGGAGGCGTTGCAGGATCAGACCGAGGATCCAGTTTTCCGCATCGTCATCCGCGACGTGCGGGCGGAAATTTCCCAAGGAAATTCGTTTTCGGCGGCCGTGAAGCGGTTTCCGAATTCCTTCAACACGCTCTTCATTTCGATGGTCGAGGCCGGTGAAGCGAGCGGTGGTCTCGCGGAAATCTTGATGAAGGTCGCCGGCTATTTCGAGTCGACGGTGAAGCTGAATAAGAAGGTGAAGTCAGCAATGACCTACCCGATCGCCGTCATCGGCCTATCCTTCGCACTCGTGAACGTGCTGTTGATTTTCGTCATCCCGGTGTTCGCGTCGATGTTCAAGGACTTTGGCGCCAAGCTGCCGGCGCCGACGCAGTTTCTCATCGATCTCTCGGATTTTATGAAAGCCTATTGGTGGGCGGTCGGCTTGGCGGGCTATGCCGGCTACTGGGGGCTGAATAAGTTTATCGCGACCCCCAACGGACGGCGCACCAAGGACAACTTTCTGGTGAAGGCTCCGATCTTTGGAAATCTCGTCCACAAGATCGCGCTGTCCCGTTTCTGCCGCACGTATGCGACGCTGATCCGCTCGGGCGTGCCGATCTTGCGCACCCTCGAAATCGTCTCGTCGGCGAGCGGCAAATGCCAAATCGAGGATGCCTGTGAACAGATCGCGAAACACGTCAGCCAAGGCGGCCAGGTGTCCGAAATCCTCGCGGCCAATGATTTTTTCCCGCCCATGATGAAACACATGGTGAAGGCCGGTGAATCGACGGGTAACGTCGACGGCATGATGAACAAAATCGCCGACTTTTACGATGTGGAGTGCGAAGCCACCGTCGGCGCGCTGACCTCTTTGATCGAGCCTTTGCTCATCGTCTTCCTCGGCGTCATCGTCGGCGGCATCGTCATGGCGATGTTCCTCCCCATCTTTCAACTGGGTGCGGTCGCGGGCGGGGTATAACCAGGTGGTGCGCTCGCCGAATTGACAACGCGCGACGTTCCCCGGACCGTCGGCGTCTTTTCCGTCTCCCTCATGCCTTCCGTTCTCATCGTCGACGACCTCGTTTCCATCCACGAGATGCTCGATGCCGTCATCCAGCCGACCGGTTTTGCCACCTCGTTTGCCACCGACGGCGAGAAGGGTCTGGTGCGCTACAAAGCGGACAAATTCGATCTCGTGCTGGCCGACATCGATATGAAGCCGATGGATGGCATCACCCTGCTCAAACAGCTGAAGATCTACGATCCGAGCGCGGTCGTGATTATTATGACCGCCTACGCCTCGACCGAAAGTGCGGTGCAGGCGTTAAAATTTGGGGCATTCGATTATCTGCAAAAACCTTTTCGAGTCGACGAACTGATCGCGACGCTGCGGCGCGGCCTCGAGTTTCGGCAGTTTCAGGCGGAACGTGCGGCCAGTGGCATCAGCTCGGGGGCGAAGGCCTCGGACATTGAGAGCCGGCTCATCGGCAAGAGCGCGCGGCTGATCAAACTCATCACGCAGATCAAGAAACTCGCCGCCGTCCGCTCGCCGGTGCTGTTGATGGGTGAGGCGGGCTCCGGCAAGGGTGCGGTGGCCGAAATCTTGCACGCAGCGAGCGGGGCCCCGGACTCGGCGCTGGTGCGCATTGACTGCGCCCTCAGCTCTGAGGCGAATTTCCGCGAGGGCCTGATCGGCCAGAACGGTGAAGGCGGCGCTTGGGTGAAGCAGGCCAAGGGCGGCACGCTTTACCTGCAGCAACTCCAGGATCTGTCACTGCCCGTGCAAAAGGAACTCGTGAGCGTGCTGCGCAACACGGCCCATGGTTTCCGCTTGGTCTGCAGCACCTGTCAGGATCTCGAGAAACTCGTCGACGAAGGGGTTTTTCACGACGAGCTGTTTTACCGGGTAGCCTCGCTGCCGGTGCAACTGCCGCCGCTGCGCGACCGCACCGAGGACATTCCGTTGTTGGTAAAACACTACGCCGGCCGGGCGACGAACCCACTTTTCGAGGCCAAACTGATCGAGTTCAGCGCCGATGCCCTCGCCGTGATGGCCGCCTATCACTGGCCGGGGAACCTCGCAGAGCTCACTCAGGTCGTCTCGAAGATTGGTGCCACGAGCGAAACCCGCGTGGTCACGTCTGCGCAGCTGCCCTTGCGTCTGCGCGAGCTCAAGCATTGGCCGACGCTCGCCGAGTATCTCGCCGGACAAGAGAAGCAGTATCTCGATCACGTGCTCCACGCCTGCAAGGGCGACAAGGCCACCGCCGCGAAAGCGCTCGGGGTGGAGGTGGGCAGATTCGGTTAGTGGGAGTGAAACCGGTTGGCGCTAGGCGCTGTTTCCCGTCCGCAGTGCCGGCGACCGGCCGCTCCGCCGGGGCGAAAAGGGGCAAGCCCAGTGATGCGACACGGAAGTTTTGAAAAGGCGTAGCGGCTCCGTTCGGGGATGAACCGAATTGGGACCTGTGTGCACCTCCGTGCGTTTCATCCATCCTTCGGCGCACGCAGGGCGCGCTACGGAAAATTCGTCATCCCGCGCCGCTTCACCGCGCGGCCGGCAGCCAGGCCAGCGCCTCAACCCCCGGCGCCAGCGCGTCCGCCCCCACCAGCACGGCCACCCGCGAACGGATTTGCCCCACCCACGCCGCCTGCATCGCAGTGCGCTGCTCCGGCGACAGCCCGCGCTGGGCCGCGATCTCCAGTTTGCGCAGCGTCCAATCGTTCTTGATGCGCCAGAGTTCGTCGCCCGCAGACTGGGGCAGACCTTTCTGCGCCGCGAGCCCGCGCATCGCCCCAAAACTCGGATCCTCCGCGTTGAGCCACACCGCAAACACCTCGTCGCCCAGCGCCGCCCGAATTTTCTGCCGCGCTTCGTCCTGCACTTTCATCCGCTCCCACAGCGCCGGCGGCGACAGGTCGAACACCAAGGCAAACCGGTCGTCGAACTCCCGCTGCACGCGATACACCACACGCTGCTGCTCGTCCGTCGTCGCGACCCCGGCGAGGCGCCGCTGCAGCGTCTGCCCGGTCGTGCTCTCGTGCATCTCATAGTCTTCGAGTTCGCGCGGCGTGAGGGCCCGAGCGAAGTCCTCATGCATTTCCCGCTCCAGCAGCGCGAGCTGTTTCAAAAAGGCGTTCAACCCGCCCGGAAATTTGTCCCCCGCCGCCGTGTAGTCCGATGACATCTTCGCGCGGATCTCGTCGTAGTCGCGCCGGATCTTGGCGATGCGCTCCACCTTCTCCGCCGAGAGCCCCGACCGCGCGCCCGACGTCGTCACAGGCGGCGCGACCAATGGTTTCGTTTTATGAAGCAATTTTTCGTTCTCCTTTTTATCAGGAAAAAAATTCGCTTCAACGGCCGCCTCGGTCGGGGCCTCGCCCGACCGCCACGCCCGTACCGCCAGAAACGCCCCGAGCCCGAGCACCGCCACCACCGCGAGCACCTGTAAACCACGTTTCATGGCCGGGACAGTATTTGCCGCCCCGTCGACCGCGAATTTTTTCGGCGATTTCCCGCCGCCCCGCTTTGTCGTTGCGACGCGCCGGGCGACCAACCAATTCACCTCGCTCTCGCCACCTCGCTTGCACGCCGCCCACACCCGCTCCGTCCTTTTGCTCATCGCCACCGCCCTCTGCTGGAGCCTCGGCGGGCTGTTGATCAAGTCCGTCGACTGGCCCCCGCTCGCCGTCGCCGGTGGCCGCGGCTTCATCGCCGCCCTCTTCCTCCTCGCGACCAGCCGCGCGCTCCGCTTCCACTTTTCCCGCGTGCAACTCCTCGGCGCGCTCGGCTACGCCGCCTGCACCGTCACGTTTTGCGTCGCCACCAAACTCACCACGGCCGCCAACGCCATTCTACTCCAATACAGCGCACCCGTCTGGGTCGCCCTCTTCGGCGCGTGGTTTCTCGGTGAGCGCGCCACCCGCGCCGACTGGTTCACTATCGCCGCCGTGCTTGGCGGCATGGCGCTGTTCTTCGCCGACAGCCTCGAGCTCACCCACGCCCTCGGCAACTCCCTCGCCGTGCTCAGCGGCGTCTGTTTCGCCGGCATGACCATCGCCCTCCGCAAACAAAAAGACTCGTCACCCGTGGAATCCATTGTCCTCGGCAACCTCCTCGCGTTTGTCATCGGCCTGCCGTGGATCATCGGCGCCCCGGCACTCTCCGCCAGCGGCTGGATCGCGCTGACCCTCCTCGGCACCGTGCAACTCGGTTTCTCCTACTGGCTCTACGCGCGCGCCATCAAACACGTCACCGCCCTTGAGACTGTTTTGATCCCCGTCATCGAGCCGATTCTCAATCCCGTCTGGGTCCTGCTCGCGATGGGCGAGCAACCTTCCCGACTCGCGCTGGTCGGAGGGACCATCGTGCTCACCGCCGTCACCCTCCGCGCCATCGCCACGATCCGCGCCCGCCGCGCCTTCGTCCCCGGACCTCACGCCATATAGAACTTTTCGCCGCGCTCGTGGTTGATCTCGCCGGCGCGCTGGGCCACGCGCTCCTGAGCAACCACGCACGATAGACAAACCCACCGTTCGACGCCGCTTCTCTTGGTGCCCGCACCCGCTCTCGCCCACTTCGCTGCATGAAACCCATCTCCCTCCTCCTCGCCGCCTCGCTCTTCGCCAACATCGCCTTCCTCGCCTACTTCGCCACGCGCCCCGCCGAGCCCACGGCCTCTCCTGCTTTACCGCCCGCCGCCACCACCACCAACGCGCTGGCCGCCGCACCCACTGCCTCGTCTCTCCCTGCTTCCGCTCCTCCGCCCACCACCGCCCGCGATCTCGCCCTCGGTCGCGCCTTCGCCCGCTATCAGGAAAAACTCCGCACCACCCGCGCCACCGGTGCCGCCGACGACTCCCGTTGGTGGCGCAACCGCTCCTCGTCCTCCACTTCCCGCGAAGCGGAAGTCCTCGCCCGCCGCGAACTCTCCGCTGCCCTCACGGCCGCCTTCGGTGACGACCTCGGTCTCGGCGGTACCGACACCAGCCAGCTCGCGTTTCTCTCCCCCGCCAAACGCACCGCGCTGCGCAACATCATCCAGGACTACGACGAGATGATGGCGAAATTCGGCGCCGGCGGCGTCCAACTCGCCTCCGACAAAGAGAAACTCAAACTCCTCCGCGCGGAGCGTGATCGCGACATCGCCGCGCTCCTCACGCCCGCTGAACTCGCCGACTACGAACTCCGCACGTCCGCGAGCGCCGCCACCCTGCGCTCCCGTTACGGCGACGCCATCGCGTCCGAGGATGACTTCAAAAAACTCTACGCCCTCCAAAAATCCTTCGACGAAAAATTCCCCGCGGACACCCTCACAAGCCGCGTATCGATGGAAACGATGCGCGCCCGCTCGGACGCCCAGCAACAGCTCCAAAACGAGATGCGCACCGCCGTCGGCGACGAACGCTTCGCCGCGCTCCGTCGCGCCAACGACCCTGAACTCCGCGCCCTCGACGGGCTCGTCACGCGCCTTAACCTCCCCGTCAACACGACCGACCGCGTCGCCACCGCCCGCGAGACCTACGCTGCGGAATCGCAAC
>CAMBVX010000256.1 GCA_945871085.1 Opitutus sp. GAS368
AGCGTCGCCATCGATGTGAAGAACCCGCTGGGGCGTCAGGCGGTCTATGACTTGGTGGCGAAGGCGGACGTGGTCGTGCACAATTTCCGTGCGGGCGTGATGGAGAAGCTGGGGTTTGGATACGAAGAGCTGGCCCGGATTAATCCGCGCATCGTCTACGCTTGGTCAGGCGGCTGGGGCGATCAGGGACCATCGGCCGACCGGGCACGTGGGGGCCATGATCTTATGGCGCGAGCCGAGGCAGGTTGGTTCGTGCAGCCCGACCCGTCGAAACCGCCAATTCCGGCGGGGATATCGGCCGACTACGCGGCAGGGCTGATGTTGATGCAGGGCATTCTGATGGCCTTGTTGGCCCGGGTGAGGACCGGAGTGGGGCAGCGCGTGACCACAGATTTGTTAAGCGTCGCATTTCATGCCCATTCATGGGAGGGGCCGGCCGAGTTGAACGCCGGCCGGATCACTGAGTTATCCGGCGTGATCGCGAATGAGAGCATCATCGACAAGTCGTTCGCAACCCAAGACGGCTACATTGAGGTTTCGCCAGTGTTCAGTGACAATTCGTTGAAGGATATCTCGCTGGCGCTCGGTTTGGACGACCTCTCGCAGCGCGAACGCTTTCTTACCCATGGGCTCCAAGCGGAGAACCGGACCGAATTAAATGCGATGCTCGCCGCGAGATTTCGCGAGAAGACGACCGCACAATGGCTGGTGGAATTGGAGGCCAAGGGCGTGCTTTGCGCTCGGATCAATTCCATCGTCGAGGCGGCGGAGGATCCGCAAATGAAGGCCAACGCGATGGTGGTCGAGATGGAGCACCCGACCGCCGGGGCCTTTCGGCTGCTCGGAACACCGGTGCGGCTGCACGGCACGCCGCCCGAGCCGCGTCGCTTCGCGGCCGAACTGGGCGCGCACACCCGCGAGGTGCTGTTGGAGATTGGTTACGCGATCGGGACGGTGGACGATTTGGAGGCACGCGGAGTCGTGGCCGGCGCCCGGCCAGCCGAGGCCGCGGCGGTATCCTAGGAAACTAGGCGGGTCGCGGATCAGGCAGGCGGGACCAAGGGTTCGTCGCCGCCTCGGCGAGGCCATCTATTGTCGCTGGGTAATTAGCGCGGTTTCTTGTTGGCCGGGTCGCCATCGGGTAGGCGTACGCCTCACACAATGTGTAGCTTCAGGGCTTCGAGGGCTTCCCACTCGCGTCCGGCGTGCATGGCCCGGACGATACCGGCGTGCTCGTTGTAACTCTCCATCAGGTCGCGATGGCGGGAGTAGCGAAGAAACATGCGCAACATGATCGGCTGCCAGAGGTCCACTAGGCTGCCTTGGTCCGCTGTTTCGACCACTAGGCGGTGAAAAGCCATGTCGAGTTCCACCACTTGGCCCAAATCGCTGCCGCCGCAGGCGTCCTTGTATTCGCTCAGGTTGTCGTCGAGACGCTTCAGCAGCGCGGGATCGCGGGTCGCGAACCAGGCGGTGACGGCAGAGGCCTCGATTTCCCGTCGCAGATGAACGATGACATGACGTTTGAAGGCGGAGGGTTCGGCCGCGACGCGCACGCCGACGTTCGGTTTCGCGAGAAGCAGGCCCTCCTTGGTCAGATGAAGCAGCGCGTCGCGTATGGGCCCGCGGCTGATCCCGAACTCCACGGCCAGATTTTGCTCGCGCAGCGGAGTGCCCGGAAGTATCTGGCCGGAGAGAATTCGCCGGCGCAAGTGGGAGGCAACCTGCTCTTGGAGATTGGCGGCAAGCTTCATGGGCGGAGGTCAGTCGGGAATGGGTTAATTGGCAATGTTGTTTGAGTCGTTAAAATTGTTGACAATAGACAATCGTTGGTGAGGCTGCGTTCTATTGCCGGTCTCGCTCTCGTTGGAAGCGCGTCTCGGTTCCCCTGACGGTTGTATCCCCTGATTCGTATGGACCCAGACTTTACCCTCACTCGACGAGCCTTTGTTGGCGGGACCGCGGTGGCGGCGGCCAGTCTGTTGGGCGGACGTGCGCTCCGCGCTGCTACGTTGCGACCCTTCAAGCTTCGTTATGCCGTGGCATCGAGCCTGTATGGCGGGCTCTCCCTGACGGAGATCCTGCCGGAGGTGCCTCTCACGGGGGCGAACGTCATCGACCTTTGGCCACGCAAGCATGGCACCCAGCGCGAGGAGGCGGACGAATGGGGTCGGGCTAGGCTAAGCGAGGCATTTAAACGTCACGGGGTCTCCTTGGGCTTGACCACGCGGTTCGACCTCGGGCCGTTCGGACTCGCGGAAGAGCTGAAGTACGTCGCGGCGATGGGGGGGCGGATGATCGTCACCGGCGGCAAAGGTCCGGTTGGTCTGGCGGGTCCGGAACTCAAGGAGGAGGTCCGACGCTTCGTCGAGGGCATGAAGCCAACCTTGGCGCTGGCCGGAGAGGCGGGGGTGCAGGTCGCGATCGAGAATCACAGTAACAACCTGATAAACACACCTGACTCGCTGCGCTGGATGCTCGAATTTTCCTCGGGGCAGCCGATCGGCGTCGCCTTGGCACCCTATCATCTGCCGCAGGATCCGGAATTACTGGCCGGATTGATTCGCGAGATGGGGCCGCGTCTCCTGCTTTTTTACGCTTGGGAGTACGGCCGGGGCTGCATGAAGCCGATGCCATTGGAGGAGGAACTAATGCAGATGCCCGGACGTGGTCCGCTCGATTACGCACCGCTGCTGCGGGCCTTGCGGGATATTCGTTTCGACGGATTGACTGAGATCTTCATGCATCCGACCCCTCGGGGTCGGCCCATTTTGGAAACCGCGACCCTCGTCACGGAGGAGATCAACCGAGCGCGACGTCACCTTGAGTCGGTCCTTTCTGGTTTGCCTCGTTAGAGTCTCCCTCATGCCCACTTCCCGCTCTCTTCCCTCGTGTCTGCGCGGCCTAATCCTCTTCGGGTCCCTGGCCGCGGTGACGTTCGCCGCCTCGCCGATGATCCAGGTTTTCGAGCGTTTCCATCGATCCGCTTCTGATCCGGTCGTCGATGCGGAAGGCGGTTTGCTCCTGATGACCGAGCTCAACTGCATGGGCTGCCACCGCCTCTCGACCCCAGGGCAGACGTCCCGGGCATTGGCCGTAAAGCCTCGGCTTTCGCTTGCCGAAGTGGGTTCCCGACTGTCGGAAGAAGCAATCGCGTCGTTCGTGCTGGCTCCGGCCGAGGTCAAGCCAGGTACGGCGATGCCTGCGGTTGTTGCCAGCTCTCGCGAGGCGCAGGCGCTGGCCACCTATTTGGCCTCTTTGGGCTCGCCGGTGGAGGCGGTTCCAAAAGGATCGATCGATCAGGGGCGCCGAATTTATCATCAAGTAGGCTGTGTGGCGTGCCATGCTCCCGGGGCGGATGCGCTCTTGCCTGCGATTGCTGGCATTGCACCCCCGCCGGCCACGGTTCCCTCGGTGCCTTTAGGCTTGGCAGCCCGATATGATCACGCGGCGCTCGCCCGGTTCTTGATTGATCCGCTGGCTGTTCGCCCAGACGGACGCATGCCTTCTAGCGGATTGAGCATCGGGGAAGCGGCGAACGTAGCGGCCTACCTGCAGCGCGAGGTCAAGGCGGACCGCGCGCCCAAACGGTACGTTGGCCAACCCGATAAAATCGCCGAAGGCCGATCCCTGTTCCTCTCCCTCGGTTGCGTGGCCTGTCATGTTGCGGATGATCCGGCGGCTTTACTGAGTCACACGGCGATGCCGGCTGTTGATCTCGCGACCGCGTCCCTCGACCGCGGCTGCCTCGCGGAAAAGCCAGCGGGTCGTGCCCCGGTCTTTTCATTGGATGAGGTCCAGCGCAGCGCGCTCCGGCGGGCGATTCAGCAGGTGCGGAGCGATACGAATTTTCTGAACCCCACCCCGCATCGCGAAGTCGAGCGTTTCATGGCTCGGATGAATTGTTACGCCTGTCACGCCCGAGGAGGGCGCGGAGGCGTCGAACCTGCCCGCGCGGGCTATTTCGAAGTGACCGATTCGGGTGCCCATTCTTTGGGTGACATGGGCAACCTGCCCCCAGCGCTTGAGCATACAGGGCGAAAATTGACTCGAGCGTGGTGGGGAAAATTACTTTGGGGCGAGGGTGGCGGGGTGCGTCCGTACATGGCAGCCCGAATGCCCAAGTTCGGTCGCGAGGTTTCAGAGCCCGTGTTGGCAGCGTGGGAGCAAGCGGACCGCCGGGCTGAACCCATCACTATCGACACCTCTGGTCGGCCGTTCCACCAGCGGTCCGTCTACGGTCGTGCATTGATGGGCACCCAAGACGGCGGTCTCGGTTGTATCACCTGTCACGGTGTCCGTGATCGCAAGTCCCTCGGCATGCCCGTGATTCCCCTAGACCGAACGGTGGACCGTTTGAAACCGGAGTACTTCAAGGAACTGCTCCTCAATCCCCAGTCGGTGCAACCGGGTACCCTGATGCCCCCGATGTTGATGGGGCGGCCGAAGGCCGAAATTGAAGTCGAGCAACTGTGGACCTACCTCCGGGAGGTCGATCAGTTCATGCTCCCTGACGGCCTGTTGCAGACGGGCGAGTTCGAACTCAAGCCCGAGACGTTGGGAAAACCGATCGTCTTCCGAACCTTTCTCGAGGGCGCAGGCTTGCAGGCGATTGCGCTGGGCACGCCGGTGGGACGACATGCAGCGTTCGACGCGGCCGATGTTCGTTGGGCTGTGACCTGGCGGGGACGGTTCCTGGACGCGATGACCACTTGGGAAGAGCGGGCGGCGACACCGGCCCGGCCGTTGGGCGACGCGATCACGGCCCTACCCGAGTGGCGCACGCTAGCACGCTTGTCATCCGCGAACGCCCCTTGGCCTCTACTGAACGCGGAGGGCGTCGCGTATCGCTACAAAGGATTCTCGGTGGGGTCGGATGGAATCCCCTCTTTCCACTATGAGGTGGGCCCCCTGCGGGTCGACGACACCCTGCGTCCGTACGGCCTCTCCGGCGGCTATCGACGCACCGTCGCGCTGCAGGGAGGAACGCCTGGCTGGTACTTCCGCGGTGCCACCGCTGGATCGGTGCCAAGCGAGGTAATTTTCAACCCGGCGGGGGAAGCGACTTTGGAGGAGATACTACCATGATCACCCGATTTCCGTCCTCACATCCGGCTCTCACCGCAGGCGACCGGCGCCGGCATGCTGGCTGGGTTCGGCTCGTGGCGATGAGCCTGGCCGGGTCTGGCCTACTTGGAACCGCGCGTTCCGCTGAACCGACCGCGCGTCCGGTGGCATATGAAAGGATACCCTACACGCTGCCGGCCGAGCCCAAGTTTGAAGTTAGTGGAATCGCCGTCCTTCCGGACGGACGGGCCGCACTGACCCTTCGCAAAGGGGAGGTCTGGATCCTTGAGAATCCACTGGAGGATCCGACGAAGGCCCGTTTTTCACGTTTTGCCTCGGGACTGCACGAACCGCTTGGCCTAACCCTGCACAAGGGAGCGTTGTACACGACCCAACGCAGCGAAGTGACCCGGCTGGAGGATCGGGATGGCGACGGTGTGGCGGAGACGTACGAAACCGTGGCCAAGGGATGGGGATTGTCCGGGAACTACCACGAGTATGCCTACGGCCCGGTCTTCGATCCCGCTGGCAATCTGTGGGTCACTCTCAATGTCACCATCGGCAACCCGGCCAAGCTTTCCGGTCATCGTGGGGGCCCTCCGCTCTGGCGCGGGTGGGCGATGCGTCAGGAGCCGGGGGGCGATCTCAAACCGGTGGCGGCCGGGTTCCGTTCGCCGTTTGGACTGGGCCTCAACGCAGAAGGGGATGTCTTTGCCACAGACCAGCAGGGAAACTGGTGGGGCGGCTGTCCACTGATCCATGTGAAGCCTGGCCGCTTCTATGGTCACGCCGACTCGATTCCCGACACCCGCCGGCCGGAGTCGCCTGTCCAAGATCCGGGCACCCTCCCGCAAGGCTTGACGGTGGTGGAGGCCGCGTCGCGCGTGCCCGGCCTGACTCCGCCTGCCGTGTGGTTTCCTTATGTGAAGATGGGGCAGAGCACGACTGGATTGGTCTGCAATCTCACGGGAGGAGGCTTTGGCCCCTTTGAACGCCAAGTCTTTGTCGGAGACTTCACTTTGTCGCAGGTCAATCGGGTTTTCCTCGAGAAAGTGGATGGTGAATATCAAGGCGCGTGTTTCCCTTTCATGGACCAGCTCCAGTCCGCCGTTTTGCAGATGGCCTTTTTGAAGGATGGGTCGATGATTGTGGGCGAGTCGAACCGAGGCTGGAATTCGCTCGGGAATCGCTCGTACGGGCTCGAGCGGATACGCTGGACTGGTCAGATTCCCTTTGAGGTTCAGACGATGGAGGCGAGGCCGGAGGGCTTCCGGCTCACGTTCACGGAACCGTTGGCGACGCCGTTGTTGGTCCGGCCGGATCAGTTCCGGTTGAGCAGCTATACGTATTTGTATCATGCGTCCTACGGTAGTCCTGAAACCGATACCAAGCCCGTCGAGGTTCGATCGGTGAAAGTTTCCCCGGACGGCCGTCAGGTAGAGCTGCTGTGCTCTGGTTTGCGACCCGGCTACGTGCACGAACTGACGCTAGCGCCCTTGGATTCGATCACGGGTCAGGCTTTGCGGTACGACCGAGCCTATTACACTCTCAATCGAATTCCTCGGCCCGATGCGGTCAGCCCCTGAGGGCGTGAATGACGGAACTTCCTTTCGGGCGTCGGCCAGTAAGATCCCCAGTTTTATTCTTGGTGCACACCGAATCTCCCGCACGAACATGCTGACCCCACTTATTTGGCTTTGGAAACGCGCCGCGCCCACCGTTTCGATCCGACGTCCATGGATCGCAATCCCGCTGGTCTGGACTTGGTCCCCCGTACCCACAACCACTGCAAGCCCTCGGTCGCTCTCCCTGAGCCTCTCACTAACCTCCCTGTGCGTCTTGCTGGCGGCCGTGCTCCTTCTCAACGGTGCGTCCGCCCAGACGAAGGGAACCGGTGCGACGGCGACATCGGACGCGGCCAAGGCACCGATAGTGATCCTCCGTCCCTTTGAGGTTACGGCCGATGCCTCTGACACCTATCAGGCGCTCAACACCACGTCGCTCACCGGCACCAACCGCTCGCTTGATCGGCTGCCGATCACGGCGGAGATCTTCAACGCCACGATGATGCAGGACCTCGGCACATCAGATGTCGTCGATTTGCTCACCAACCGCATGACAGGCATCGGCGCGGGCGAGAACGGCGGCGGCTCCTCCGCCGCCAACGGCGCGCTCGCCGGCGATCGGTTCAATATGCAGACTTTCAGCGTGCGCGGCCTGCAGGCATTTCCTCGTCGCAACGGCTTCATGTATCTCGGCAACCTCGCCGAAGGCTTCGCCTACGAGCGCATCGAGGTCATCCGCGGTCCGCAGTCGCTGCTCTACGGCAACAACCCAGCCGGCGGCATTCTCAACGTCGCGACCAAAAAGGCCCAGTTTGGCGGGCGGTTCGCGAGCGCCGAGTTCAAGACCGACCAATTCGGCTCGCTGCGCTACCAGCTCGACGCGAACTTCTCGGGCAAGCTGCTCGACCGCCGCGTCGCGCTGAGACTCGCCGCGCTGAAGTCGGATCAGAATTTCTGGCGCGAGGTGATCGGGCGGAAGACTACCGGCGGCTACGTCGAGGCCGCGGTGGAGCTGCTGCCCGACTCGAACACCGTGCTGCGCTTCGAGCTCGAGGATCGTTTCGATACCTCGGTCCAAGCGAACCGCCGCATCCTGGTCGCCGGCATCCCGGCGCTCGTGCCCAACAACACCCCTCTCGCCGTCCTCCTCGCGCGCCGCGATCCCGCACTCGCGCAGATCGCCGGTGGGATGATAAACTGGGAAAATGTCGATGTGCTCGGCGGCAATTCCTTCACGCGCCGGCGCTGGGAGCACTTCGAGACGGCCACGCTGTCGTCACGCCTCGGACCGTGGCTGCAAGGCCAGATCGTCGGCACGCACCGCTCGGCATTCAATGATAACATGACCTCGCAGGGCATCGCCGCGCTCAACGCACCGCTCACCGGCGGCAACCCGCTCAACGCGTGGGCCGTCGCATACCGGCCCGGCGGCTCCGAGGTGCGCGCGACCGAGTGGGGCCTGCGCGCGACGCTGGAGACCGAGTTCCGACTCACTCGCTTCACGCAAAATAAGCTCGTGTTCGGCGCCGAGCGCGTGGACTACCCGCACTACCGGCAGAACATGAGTTACACTTTCTTCGAGGTGGATTCCGCGGGTGCATTCATCGTCAACCGCACGCAGCTCAACACCGCCAACGGCGGCCGCACCGTAATGCCCAACCAATGGGTCGATGTGCGCAGCAACCTCGGCGGCTTCGTCGATCCGGGCCGGCCTCGAAGCTACACGTTCGCCGGGCGCAACTACGTCTGGGACTACCAAAAATACCCCAACCCCGCCTTCGTCACTCCGGGCAATCCCCTCGGCTTCAACGGCGGCTCTACCGGCGCCAACCAGGACCATGGTAACAGCCGCGGCGCGTTTGCCGCCCTCTTCACCACATGGCTCGGCGGCAGTGTCGAGACGATCGCAGGGGTGCGACGCGACGAGCTAAAGCAGGTGCTCTACCACACCGGACTCGTCACCGCCGGCGAAGGCACGACGGGCAACCTCGGCGCGGTTTGGAAATTCTCGCCGCCGGTTTCGCTCTACGTCGGCTACTCGTCGAACTTCACGCCCGGTGGTCTTAACGCTCAGTCGCGCTACGATGGCGGACCTCTTGAGAACGGCCGCGGCGAGAGCATTGAGGGTGGGTTCAAGCTCAATACCTTCGAAGGCCGCCTGTCCGGCTCGATCACCGTCTACGAGACCGAGAGCCGCAACCAGTTTACCACCCTCGACGCCGCCACGCAGCAGACGATCGGCCCGACGGGTATCAACGGTAGCTACTGGGCGAAAGTCAGCAGCGCGTCTTACCAGTACGACGCGCGAACACGCGGTCTGGAAGTCACGCTCACCGCGCGGCCCGTGCCCGCGTGGCGCTTGATGGGCGGCTACGCGCTCAGCCAGGGCCGCGAGGGTGGGCGGGTCGAGCTCCCATTCTATTACAACGACGAGTTCAACACCAGCACTGCGGGGCAAGTGCTGCTCGGCGACGGCACGCCGCTCCTTGTGCCCGTGAACCCGGCCACGCGCGTCGCCGCCGACGGCAAAACCTACGCCGACGGTGTCGCCACGCAGGTCATGACCGTCGCGATGCTCCGTAACGGCGATGCCGCCGGCAACTACCGCGCGCAGCTCGGCCGCGACAACGGCGGCATCCTCAACGCCGCCGCGCTCGGCCTTACCATTCCCGGAGTCGGCACCGGCCGGCTCGGCCTGCCGATCGCGCAGCACCAGCTCGGGTTCACTCCGCCGACTCCGGTGTTTCTCGCCCGCCGCGGCGGCGAGCGCACCACCGGCTATCCGCGCCATTCGTTTTCCCTTACGAGTATGTACGATTTCCGCGAGGGCCGGCTCCGCGGCGCGAGCCTCGGCATCAACGGTCGCGCAGACTTCGACGCCATCCGCTACTACTACAATGACGCCGCGGCCGGCAACCTACGCCGCGCCCTCAAGGGCAATGACATGGCGATACTCAACCTGATCGCACGCTACCAATTCAAGCTCGGCCGCCGCTTCGCGTGGTCTACGCAGGTCAACGTGAACAACGTCTTCAACGTGCAGAAGCTCGAGATCTACCCTAACGCCGCGACCGGCGTGCCCGATAACGCCGGATTCCGCAACGACCCGCTCACGTGGGTGTGGACAAACACGCTGAAGTTTTAATGCCGACCCAGTCGACAGGGCTCCAAGAACGCGTTTTGATTGTATTCCCACCGGCACGCCCACGTTACCGCTGACGATCCGCCAGCATATCTTAGCTACCGCGCAGCCCCAGCGATTGGTCGGCCGCAGCCAGACCCGACGCACAGTGCTGAAAAAGAAAACGACGTAATGAAACCCGCCATCACGCTCATTATTGGCTTGCTCCTGT
>CAMBVX010000257.1 GCA_945871085.1 Opitutus sp. GAS368
AGGGCGAAGGGGACTCATAAACCACGAAAACTGTTGGCCCCAGCGGCGGCGACAACGAAGGAGCGGACCGGACAGTTCGTTCGCGGTGGGGTCCGATCAGGCGGAGGAGGGCGTGGCGGGCGCTTCGGCACAGGGCAGACGCACGACAAACTCCGTCCAGCCGCCGTCGGCCCGCGGCGGGCAGAGGGCGAGATCGCCGCCGTGGGCGCGGATGATTTCGCGCGAAAGGCTGAGCCCGAGGCCAACGCCCGTGGCGGCGTGGCGGGCGCGGGAGCGGTCGCCGCGGAAGAAACGCTCGAACACGTGCGGTCGATTTTCGGCCGAGATGCCGGGGCCGGTGTTGCCGACGGCGACGACCGCGGAGTCGGCTTCGAGGCCAAGCGTTAAGCGGATCAGACCCTCGGCGCGGTTATATTTGATCGCGTTGTTGGTGAGATTTTGGAGGGCTTGTTCGAGGAGGACGGTGTCGGCGGAAACCGTGACGTGAGGTGGCGCGGCGTCGTCGAACTGAAGGTGGGGTGCGAGGGCGGAGCTGTCTTCGACGATGTTGGCGAGGAGTGCGCTGAGATCGGTGGGTGCGCGGTCGAGGGCGAGGCGGCCGCTGTCGGCGAGCGACAGGAGGAGGAGTTTTTCGAGGATGGCTTTGAGGTGATGGATTTCGTCGAGGAGGCTGGAGTAGACCTGTTGTTGCGGTGCACCGGCGGGCGCGGTGTGGAGGGCTTGCTCGAGCTCGGCTTGGAGGAGGGCGAGGGGAGTCTTGAGCTCGTGGGAGGCGTCGGCGCTGAAACGGCGGGCTTGGTGAAAGCTGGTCTCCAGCCGGTCGAGCATGGCGTTGAAGACGGTGACGAGGCGTTGGACTTCGCGGTCGTGGGCGGGCGCGGCGATGCGTTGGTCGAGGCCTTGGGCGGTGATGCCCTCAGCCGCACGGGTGAGCGAGGTGACGGGGCGGAGCGCGCGTGAGGCGAGCCACCAGGCGCCGGCGCCGACGACGAGGAGAATGAGCGGGAGGGCGGCGAGGTAGCGGCCGCGGAGATGGCGGAGATCGGCGTCGAGTTCGTCGAGGTTGGTGGCGAGGACGAGGGTGGTGTAAGGATTTCCGGTGACGGCGACGCGCCACGTGCTGTCGCCAGCGCTGACGGTGGAGAACGCGGTCTCGCGAATCGGGAGGCGGGGATTGCGCGGGGAGAGGCCCCCGCGGCCGGGCGGCGGGGGCGGTCGTTCGAAGGTGACGCCGCCTTCGTAGGTGCTGGGCACGGCGAGGGAGTCGGGGGCGAGGCCGTCGGGCCAGTGACGGGAACGAAACTCGACGCGGTCGTAGTTTTTTACCCAGAGCGCGTAGGTGGGTGGGCGGTCGCTGCCGGAGACGAAGGCGAGGGCGGCGTCGAGGCGCGCCCAGTGGCTGCCGTCGTTGATGCGGTCGAGGTTGGTTTTGGCGAGGTGGTGGAGTTCGCGATCGAGGCGCTCGACGTTGAAGCGCGAGGTGACGGTCCACGCGGCGAAGCCGGCGCCGAGCAGGAGGGCGGCGGTGAGTAGACCGACGAGGAGCGCGAGGCGGAGGCGAAATGAATTCACAACGGCTTCGCGGACGGAGCGGGGACGGCGCGCGCGCGGTAGCCGACGCTGCGGATGGTTTCGATGAGTGAATCGTCGCTGCCGTCGGCACCGGCGAGTTTGCGGCGGAGGCGTTGGACGTAGACGTCCACGAGGTTGGTGCCGGGGTCGAAGTGGTAGTTCCAGACGTGCTCGCAAATCTGGGCACGGGTGAAGGTCTGGCCGGGCGAGCGCAGCAGGTAGGTGAGGAGCGCAAACTCGCGCGCGGTGAGTTCGACGATCTCGCCGTCGCGGCGGACCTCGCGGGCGACGAGGTTGATCGAAACGGGGCCGTGCTGGAGGAGCGCGAGGGGATGGCCGGCGGCGCGGCGGGTGACGGCGTGGAGGCGGGCGATGAGTTCGTCGACGTAGAAGGGTTTCGAGAGGTAGTCGTCGGCGCCGAGGTTGAGGCCTTCGAGGCGTTCGTTGAGGGCGCTGCGGGCGGTGACGAGGATGACGGGGACGGTGAGGCGCTGGTCGCGGAGGTTCCGCAGGATGCTCAGGCCGTCGCGCCCGGGGACCATGATATCTAGGACGAGGGCATCGTAGACGCGCGTGGTGGCGAGGGCGTAGGCATCGTCGCCGTGGTCGCAAAAATCGACCATGAAACCCTGCGACTCGAGGCCCTTGCGGACGAGGGCGGCGAGCTTCTTGTCGTCTTCCATCATCAGGATTTTCACGTCCTGCGATGAGCCGACGGGACGGCGCGAACGTCAAGCGGGCAAAGATGACAGAGTTTTAATGCGGGCGAGTGGCGGAGATTCATGGGCGGAGAGTAAGATGGGTGGATGAGAACATTTTGGCGCAGGGTCGGCGTGGTTGTCGCGGGTGGGTGGCTCGGGTTGATCGCCGCGTGGGCGCAGGCGGGTCTGATCAAGCCGGGGGTGAACAACACGATCACGTTGAACGCCTACGCGGACAACTGGTGCGTGATCTTCATCAACGGAAAAATGGTGGCGATGGATTCAATCGATTTTCTGCCGCACAATCAGGTCTCCGTAAAAATCCTGCCCGAGTATCCGCTGACGATTGCGGTGCTGGCGAAGGACAATGCGGACCCGGCGACAGGGCTCGAATACGGGACGCAAATCGGTGACGCGGGATTCATTTTGAAGCTGGGCGACGGGACCGTCACGAGCGCGGCGTGGAAGGCGAAGAATTTTTTCAAGGGACCGCTCAATTCCGACACTCGCAATCCCGTGGTCCAGCACACGCCGATCCCGGCGAACTGGTATGCGAAGGATTTCGACGACAGCGCGTGGGGCTTCGCGACCGAATACACGGCGGCGCGCGTGGGGCCGGACGGGGACTACGTGGCGAATGATTTTACGAATGCGAAATTCATTTGGACGGATGATCTAAATCTGGACAACACCGTCATCTTCCGGACGACGGTGCAGAAGCCGACGAATTACGTGAAGAGCTGGAACACGACGCCGAATCTGGACGTGAGCGCGCTGCCGGCGGAGATTGGCGCGACGACGACCGTGATCACGAGCGGGACGGGCGGCGGCGGGGAATTTACGAATCTCTCGACGCGGGCGTTCGTGGGGACGGCAGACGGGGTGTTGATTCCGGGCTTGGTGATCGGCGGCACGACGGCGAAGCGGGTGCTCGTGCGGGCGGTGGGGCCGACGCTGGTGAGCTTTGGGGTGACGGGTGTTTTGGCGGATCCGACGCTCACGGTTTTCAGCGGAGCGACGACGATCGCAAACAACGACAACTGGTCGGACCCGGCGGGCAGTTCGGTTGTGGCGATCGCGGCGGCGGGTGCAGGGGCGTTTGCGTTGCCGGTCGGCAGCAAGGACAGCGCGCTCGTTCTGACGCTCGCGCCGGGCGCTTACACGTTTCGCGTGGCGGGCGTGGGCGGAGCGACGGGCGTGGCGCTCGTGGAAGTCTACGCGCTGCCCTGAGCGTGGATATTACGGACTAACAGGGCTGATGGCCCCAGTCGTTTTCTTTGAGGTCTTTCTCGAAAAGGGCCATTTGTTCCTCGGGGGTGAGGGCGTTGGCGGGGGGCGGTGGGTGGGCCGTGGACGTGTCGGAGGTGGTGATCGCGGGTGCAGGCTGAAGGGCCGACGATGACAGGGGGGCGACGGGGATGGGTGTTGGTGGTTTGGGTTTCTGCTCCGAAGTAGGCTGGTCGCTCATGGTGACGGCAAGGTAGCACCAAATGGGTCGGCTGTCATTCCTCGGTTTTTGCGAGAGGCTCACGGGTTGGACTGGATAGCTATGGGCAGGTGTCGGAAATGGAGCGACGACGCCCGCGCCGGCTCTAACCAAGGACGTAGGTAGCGGCCAGGCGGAAGAGGAGTTGGCAAAGATGAACGCGTTTTAATGATCGTGCACGGGAACGGTTCATCTTCTGTGTCTAGGGTAACCCCATGAATACCGTCCGCTCGGTTGGAATGCCCCGTTGCGACCGTTGGTTCGCGACGGCCGTAGCCGTGATCGCCGTGGCAGGAAGCGCGCCCACGGCGTTCGCGCATTTCACGGGTGAGGCGGCGCACGATGAGATCACACGACTGGTGGCGCAGGAGCTGGCGGCGGAGCGGACCACGGCGCTGTGGGCGGCTTCGGTGCGAGACACGACAAAGCGATCAGGACCGTGGCGGGTAGCGCAGGTGCGGACGGAGAAGCGGTCGGTGGCCGCGAATACCAGTGGCGATGCGGGCGCACCCAGCGCGGCGGGGATTTTTGCGGCGTTCGCGCCGGCGGTGCGCGTGCGATGGGATGAGCAGTTTTTGTTCGTAGAATCGAACGGACTCCCGGCGCACGGGATGATGGCGGGGATTACGGCTTGGCAGCAACAGGTGCCGTTGCCGCAGCCCTACACAGGTAAGAACGCGTGGCAGATTCCGCTGCATCCCGTGGTGGCGACGACGCCCGTTTTGATCAGAGGGCGCTTCTTGCGCGGGGCGATCGCGCTGGCGGCGAATGGAATCCCGATCTTCAACCCGCAGAACAATCGCGGCGAAATTTCGCAGGAGATCGGCGAACTCGACCAGTGGGGCGGGCACTGTGGGCGCGCCGATGACTATCACTATCACGCGGCGCCGTTACATCTGCAGAGTGTGGTTGGTGCGGGTAAACCGATCGCCTATGCGCTTGATGGCTATCCGATCTATGGACGCACGGAGCCGGATGGTGCGGTGCCCGAGAAGTTGGATGGCTACAACGGTCACGAAACCGCCGCGCTCGGCTATCACTATCATGGCTCGACGAAATACCCGTATGTGAACGGCGGCTTTCACGGCGTGGTCGTGGAGAAAGACGGACAAGTCGATCCGCAGCCGAGGGCGCAGGGCGTGCGTCCGGCGTTGAATGGGTTGCGCGGAGCGAAAATTACGGGATTGGAAGGCACGCCGGGCAAGACGCCGGTTACGCTGACTTATACGGTTAATGGAAAGCCGGCATCCGTGAGCTACGCGGCGACTGGCGAAGGCGCATGGACGTTTCGATTCGTGGGCGCGGATGGGTCGACGCGGGAGGAAATTTATCGGGCGGGTGACAGTCGCGGCGGTGGCGGGGGCGGAGGACCGCCGCGCGACGGCAAGCAAAAAGGCGATGGCGGGAAAAATCGGAAGAGCGGTCCGCTGCCGGAGCGCGGCGAGCCACGTCCGGGCGGAGGGGGCGATGGGGCGGTGACGACGCAGACTTACGTGCCGAAGCGCACCGGGAGTTTTTCGCTGCGGAGTCCGGTCGTCGCGGGCGGCGGGGTGTTGCCGGCGGAGTATACGGGTGATGGTGCTAGTATCTCGCCGCCGCTGGAATGGGCTGGGGCACCAGCGGGCACGAAGAGTTTCGTCGTGATCATGCACCACCTCGATCCGGAGGGAAAAACGAAATGGTATTGGACGCTCTATAATATTCCCGCCGACTTGACGGCGCTGCCGAAGGACGTGCATGGCGTGGGCGAGCTCGGCAATAACAGCGTCACGCGGCGCGCCGGCTACGCGCCGCCGCATTCGAAGGGGCCCGGGGAGAAGGCCTACATCGTGACGGCGTATGCGCTGTCGACGCCGCTGCAGATTTCGACGCCGCCGGCGGAGGTGAATCGCGACGTGCTGCTCGCGGCGATGAAGGATGTCATACTCGATAGCGCGGAACTTAAGGTTGTCTACACGCGACCGGGCGGGAGCGGGGATGGACCGCCCCGCGGTGCGCCGCAGGACGGGAAATCAAAAGGGAAGGGACCGCGGTGAAATGCCTTTCTCACTTAGTGCTGATGCTCGTGCTTGGCTGCGCGACCGTGCTGCGTGCAGCTGCGGATGTCGGACCGAATTTTGTCGTGATCATGGCCGAAGCGCAGGGATGGCCGAATACCTCGGTGATGATGGACGACCGGCTGTCGGCGTCGAAGAGTGCGGTGTTCAAGACCCCCGCGGTCGAGCGGCTCGCGCGTGAGGGCATGCGGTTCGCCTATGGCTACGCGCTTTCGCCGCGCTGCACACCGTCGCGGGCGGCGTTGCTCACCGGGATCGGTCCGGCGGCGTTGCACATGACTTACGTCGGAGTGGGCCGGGAAACCGGACCCGTGCGAACGGCGCTGATTCCGCCAGAACCGATCTTGGAGATGCCGACGGCCGTGACGACGGTGGCGGAGATGCTCAAGGGCGTCGGCTACACGACGGCGCATTTCGGGAAATGGCATGTGGGGCGCACCGATCCCGGGAAACACGGTTTCGATGAGAGCGATGGCGCGACGAACAATGGTGGTCCCGATGGAGTCGCGAACCCAAATCCCAAGCAGTCCTTCGGTATGACGGAGCGTGGCATCGCGTTCATGAGGCGCGCGCAGCTAGCGGGAAAACCGTTTTATCTGCAGCTCTCCCATTATCCAAACCAGGAACGCAAGGAAGGCGGCGGCGGCAATGGGCGAGACCGTGACACCGTCCGCGCGGATTCGGACGAAATCGACAAGACGGTGATGCAGCTGCTCACCGCGCTCGACACCTTGGGCCTCCCTGGCCGGACCTATGTGATTTACACGGCGGACCACGGCGGGCAGGGCCGGAATGGCAACGCACCGCTCTCCGGCGGCAAAGGCGCGGTGACCGAGGGCGGATTGCGCGTGCCGTTTCTGATTCGCGGACCGGGCATAGCGGGGAATGTGTGCTCGCGCGTGCCGGTGACCGCGTGCGATGTGTTGCCGACGATCGCGGAATTGGCGGGTGTTAGGGCTGCGTTACCGGCGGCGGTGGAGGGGGGAAGCCTGGCGGCGGTGCTGCGCGATCAGGCCGGGCGCGGGAATGTGCAGCGCTCGCGCGAGGAACTGGTGTTTCATTTTCCTCACTACGATATGGGCAATGGTGGACCGGCGACGGCGATTCTGCTCGGCGGCTATAAGCTCGTGCGTAACTACGAAAAGAAGACGCAGCGCCTTTTCGACCTGGAGAATGATCCAGGGGAAGAGCGTGATCTCGCGGCAAAGTTGCCCGAAAAAGCCGCTGAGCTCGATGCACGGCTCACGCGGTATCTGAACGCGGTCGCCGCGCAACTGGCGCAGCCCAATCCGAACTACGATCCGACGAAGGCCGATAGTCCGAGTGCCGACGACCGGCGTGGCGGGAAGGGCGGCAAGCAGGGTAAGAAGCGCGGGTGAAACGGTTCTCCAACCCATGAAACTCACTCCACTTGTTGCCCGCAGCGCCATGGGCCTGATCGCGGCGGTTGTGCTCATCGGTGCCTCCGTGCTCGCACAGGAGGGCCCGCCCAGTGGAAAGAAAAAAGGCGGCGGCAAAAAGGGCGGCGGCGCGGACGCCAAGGGGCTCATCAAGCCGACGATGGCCGACACCACTAAAGTGAATGTCTATGCCGACAACTGGTTCGTGCTCTGCATCAATGGTCGCCTCACGGCGGTGGATCCGATTCCGTTTACCCCGCACAACGTGATTTCGGTCGATATTCTGCCGGAGTATCCGATGACGATTGCGGTGATGGCGAAGGACAATGCCGACCCGAAGACCGGGCTCGAATACGGCGAACGCATCGGCGATGGCGGTTTCATCATCAAGTTCGGCGATGGCACCGTCTCGAATGGGAACTGGAAGGCGAAGAACTTTTTCAAGGGTCCGCTGAACGGTGACGTGAAAAACCCGCAGGTGGAGCACACGCCGATTCCAGAAAAGTGGTGGGCGGTCGATTTCGACGACAGCGCGTGGACGAACGCAAAGGAGTTTACCGAGGAGCGCGTGAACCCGAAGGAGCCCTATTACGCTGCTGATTTCAAAGGCGCGAAATTTATCTGGAGCGATGATCTCGACCTCGACAACACGGTCATCTTCCGCACCCGCGTGGAGAAGCCGGAATGGAAACCGCGCTGGAATACGAAGCCCGACCTCGACGTGAGCGGTGCGCCTTTCAAGTGAAAGGGCCTGGCGAGTTTCCATCGACGGTCAAAGGTGCGAAAATGACAGAGTTTTAATGATTGGTCGCGCAGGCCGTTCATCTGGGGCGGGTAGTTTATGGGCATGGAAAGCCACCGATATGTGAAAACAGGCTCACTCTCGTGTGGTCCCTCTACGCAATTCGAGTCCATCGCATCCAACGCTCATGGTCGCTGAAATTCTCACTACGTCCGCATCCGACAACGAAACCGTTTTGACGACGTCCGAGTCGCGCTCGTGGCACGTCAGCGCGGGTCGCCGCGTGCCGGCTGCGCCCGATGAGCGTGCGGCGCTGTTGGCCGTCATCGTGCGCGCGCAGGCCGGTGAACTCGATGCGCAGTCGGAGCTGGTGCGACGCTACCACACGCGGATCTCGGCTTTCGTGCGGCCCTACTTGGCCCTGCCCAGCGCCGTCGAAGACATTGTTCAAATGGTGTTCATCAAGATGGTCCGCCGGATTGGACTGTTGCGCGACGCACGCACGTTTGAATCGTGGCTTTTTACCTTGGCGCGGAACACCGCACTCGACGCCATCCGCCGCGCCCGGTGCCGACCCTCGACGATCTCGGACGATGCCGTGCTTTTGAACATGGCGAGCAGCGACAACAGCGCGCTCATGCATGAGATTTACGATGCCCTCGAACTCGCCGTCGAAAAACTCGGCTCGAAGGATCGCGCGCTAGTCGCTCTCATTGTCGAGGGTGCCAGCTATCGCGCCGCGGCCGAGCGGATGGGGCTCACGATCGGGGCCGTGAAGGTTCGGCTGAACCGGGCGCGGAAAATTCTGCGCGTAAGCGTCGGAGCCGCCACGGGATTGCGGCCCGCGGAGCCGATGGCAATGAAACCATCGTGCGTCTCCCGGTTCGGCGGGAGTGGGGCCCGGTTGTTGTTGTCGGCATAGGATCGGGGTGCGACGCCGAGCTCCGCGCAAACGTGAAACGACATTAACGATTTTTAATCTGCGGCAGTCATCTCAGTTAATGATGAACTGCGATTCTTAGGAATGACACGCTGGCGCAACCCGATCCTCTTTTTTCTCTTCATCACACCCTTGGGTTCCCGTGCGGCTGAACCGGAAACGGCCCGCCTCGTAAACATCGCGACGCGTGCGGCTGTTGGCGGTGCGGCGGGAGTTCCGATTCCCGGCTTCGTGATCGCGGGGAACGGCACGAAGTCCGTCGTGGTGCGGGCGGTCGGCCCAACGCTCGGTGTTTTTGGCGTCAACGGCGTGCTCACCGATCCGCGGCTGAGTGTGGTCAGCGGTTCGACCACGGTGGCGACCAACGACAACTGGCTGCCGGCCGACGCGGCGGCGATGACATCCGCCGGAGCTTTTTCCCTCCCGCCCGGGAGCAAGGACGCGGCGCTCGTCGCCAGTCTCGGTGCCGGCGACTACACTGCGCCGGTCACGGCGACCGATGGCGGCAGCGGGGTGGCCTTGGTCGAGATTTACGATGGAGCCCTGAATTCCGGCGCGTCGATCGTCAATGCTTCGACACGCGCGTTCGTCGGCACCGGTGACAGCGTGCTCATACCGGGCTTTGTCGTCAGCGGCACCGGGACGATCCGGTTGTTAGTCCGCGCAGTCGGGCCGACGCTCGCGGGCTTTGGTGTGACGGGCACGCTGGCCGATCCGACGATCACGCTCTACCGGGGAGCGACGGTGCTAGCGACCAACGATAATTGGTCGAGCGCGACGAACGCGGCGGAGATCGCCGCCACTGCTGCGACGGTCGGGGCGTTTCCGCTGCCGACCGGGAGCAACGATGCGGCGCTGGTGGTGGTGCTGCCGGCTGGTTCCTATTCGGCGGTTGTGAGCGGAGTCGGCGCGACGACCGGCACCGCACTCGTCGAACTCTACGTGGCCCCGGCAGCGCCGGTGGCAGCGCCTAATTTTCTTTTCATTTTGTCGGACGATCAGTCGTGGAATGGGCACTCGGTCGCGATGATCGCCGGGCAGGCGAACAGCCG
>CAMBVX010000258.1 GCA_945871085.1 Opitutus sp. GAS368
GGTTGATTGGCGGCGGCCTCGGGGTTGGTGGCGGTGGAGATGGCGACGTTGTCCTGGTTGACGAGGATTTCGTTTTGCCAACGGCGGATGCGATCCTGCTTGGTGAGTTCGGCGAGCCCGGCGAGGCGGTGGCGGCCGAACCACTTGCCGAAGTTGGGCTCCCACGAGGCACTGAGACGGTAGATTTCGTTGCGGTCCTTGAACGGGTCGCGGCTCCAGTTGTCCTCGAGGTAGAGTTGCCGCGCGCGAGGGTTGGGCACGACGGCGAGTGTGGGCGAGGGGATGTTGGGATTGGGATCGCCGGTGAGGAAGAGATTGGGGTTCACATTGCCCCGGGTGAGGATGCGGTTGACGTTGTGAAAATACGCGAACTCCGCCGCGACCGTGCGCGAGAAGCGTTGTTCGATCTTGAGCTGCCACTCATTAAAACTTTGTGTGCGCACACCGCCGGGGCCGGTGAGGTTGTAGGCGTAGCCCATGAGGGTGGGGGAGACGAGCGTGGTGCTCGGGGCGCGCTGGCTGAAGAGTTCGGAGCGGAAATTGAAGACGGCGTTGTCCTGCCCGACGAAGGTGTAGCGGTTGCCCGTGCCGAAGGCCGTGGTCGTCGGGATCGCGGTGCCATCGACAGCGGGGCGGCCGGTCGCGAGCCACGAGGTGACGGAGTCGGCGGCGTTCCAGGGGAGCGAGGTGTTGTTGGCGGAGTTGCCGCCTTGGTAGCTGCCGCGGATGACGGTTTTGGTGAAGGGCTGATAGCTGAAGGCGCCGGTGAGGCGGCGCTGCTCGTTGAGATCCCATTTGCGCCAGCCCTTGGCGTCCTGGTAGAGGCCGAGGAGACGAAGGCCGAGTTTGCCGCGGACGAGGACATGGTTGTGGTCGAGCTCGTGGCGAAAGTAGTCCCACGAGCCGACGACGGATTTGGCGGCGGTGGCCGTGCGGCGGAGCTGGGCAAACTTGCTCGCGAGCGCGACGGTGCCGCCGGGGGCACCGAGGCCAAAGAGGATGGAATTGGGCCCGCTCGTCATCTCAGCTCGCTCGATGTTGTAGAGATCGACGGGGACGGCGGACTGCGCGTAGTTGACCGAGGACGAGCCGGCGACGCCGCGCACGCGGAAGCGGAAATCGTTGCCGGTGGAGTCGCGACCGGGCGGGTTGTTGAAGCCGTTGGTCGAGTCCTCGACCTCGCGTTCGACGTTGGTGGCGTAGGCGAGCATCGACTCAAGATCGGTGGCGCCGATGTCGGAGAGAAACTCTTTGGTGAACGGTGAGACGGCGGCGGGCGTGTCCTTGAGCCTGGAGTTGAGACGCGAGCCGCTGGTGGTGTTGGCGGCTTGGTAGCCGGAGTCGTCCTCGGCGCGGACTTCGAAGGGCGAGAGCTCGACGGGGGAGGACGTCGGCGCGGCGGTGGCGTCGGGGACGGCGGCGGCGTTGGCCGGAGCCGAAGCTGGCAGACTGGCGGGTTTCGGCGGCGGGGGCGCGGTGGGCGCGAGTTGGGCGGGGGCGGGTAACGATGAGGCGGCGACGAGAAGGGTGGCGAGGCCGATGGCGGCGAGTGGCGAATGCGGACGAACGCGGGAATTCATGGCGGGGCGGGCGGTGGTTGAGTGCGGGCGGAGGGATGGGACGCGTGGCCGGGATGTTTGCCGGTCATGAGCACGCAGCGCGACGGAGCGCAGACGTTGTTGCCAGAGTAGTGTTGGGTGAATTTCAGACCCTCGGCGGCGAAACGATCAAGGTTGGGCGTCCGGATAATCTTTTGGCCGAACGCGCCGATGTCGCCGTAGCCGAGATCGTCGGCGAGGATGAAGATGATGTTGGGCGGGCGACCCGCAGCCGCGTGGACCGGCGCCGAGAGGGCGATGACGCAGAAGGCGAGCGAGAGGAGGCGGAGGAAGGGCATGGGGAGTGGCTAAAAGCGGGAAGGAGCGAGGCGGGGTGGTGCGGTTATTTCTCTTCGATTCGTGGTCGGGCAGTCGAGGCATGTTTGCGGACGTCGCGGCGCGGGAATTCGCCTGCCTCCTAAACGCAAGGAGCGGTGAAGCGGGTTAGTGATTTTTGAAAATATTTTCTGTCGGGTGGGATTTCCGAAAAACGCGCTGGACTGATGACGTAGGGAGGCAAAGCGTGGCGGAAAGCGAATGATTTGGGTTCGCTGTCAACCCCATGTCCACTCTCGAGCAAGCCCGCTGGTTTTCCGAGCAGGTTCAACCCCATGAACCGGCCTTGCGGGCCTATCTGTCGAAACGTTTCCCCGCGTTGCCCGACCACGATGATCTTGTGCAGGAAACCTATGTGCGGACCCTGCGGGCCCACGAGGGCGGGCGCGTGCCGTGTGCGCGGGCGTTTTTGTTTACGACGGCGCGCAATGCGGCGATCGACCTTTTCCGCCGTCGGCGCGGACACGCGCACGAGGAGCTTTCCGAGTTTAGTGCGCTGCCGTTGATCGATGAGGCGCCGGGGATCGCGGAGAGCGCGGAACGTGAGCAGCGGTTGGAGGTTTTGCTGGAGGCGATTCTCGCGCTGCCGGAGCGTTGCCGGCAGGTGATGATGCTCCGTCACCTCGACGGCCTCGCCTACAAAGAAATCGCCGAGCGCCTTGGGATTTCGCCGGAGACAGTGAAGGTGCACATGATCAAGGGCGTGAAGGACTGCACCCGTTTCTTTCGTCAACGCGGTTTGCTCGGGACCACCGAGCAGGCGGATCGGATCGCGTCATGAATCCGCTACACCGAGATTCGGCGTCGTCCAACGACGCGATTGAAACCGCGGCGGCGGAGTGGCTCTGCGAGCGCGAGGAAGGGTTTGCTGCGGGGCGCGCCGAGGCGTTCGCCGCCTGGCGCGCGGCGGATCCGCGGCACGAGGTGGCCGTCGAGCGCACGGAGCGCGCGATGGAGCTGATTGCGGAGATGCCCGCGGTGCGCACGGAGCTCACCGCGCGGATCGAGGCGGCGACTCGCCCGCCGGGGCGCGTGGTGCGTTGGGCCGCCTTTCGCCCGCCGGCGTGGGCCGCCGGCCTGGCGGCGGCACTGGTGCTGGCCGGGGCGCTCTGGTGGCTGCAGGCCTCGCGGGCCGGTGTGGCGCAGCGCTTTGCGACCGCGGCAGCCCATCAGGAGCAGATCGCGCTCAACGATGGTTCGGTCGTGAATCTCAACGCCAGCAGCGAGGTCAGTGTCCGCCTGACGGCCAACGAGCGCCGCGTGACGCTCGCCAACGGCGAGGCGCACTTCGCGGTCGCCCACGATATGGCGCGACCGTTCGTCGTGACCGCTGCCGGCGTGTCGGTGCGTGCGGTCGGCACCGCCTTCAACGTGCGCGTTGGCGACGCCGGCATCGAAGTCCTCGTCACCGAGGGCAAGGTGGAGGTCACGCGCGACGCGGGCGCGGCGGCGACGCCGTTGCCGGCCGAGCGGCCGCAACTGGTGGCGGGCGAACGGGTGGCGATCCCGCGCGCGGCCGCAGTCGCGCCGGCGAAGATCGAGCGGGTGTCGGCGGAAATGCTGCGCGCATCGAGCCAGTGGCACAGCGCGGTGATCACGTTTTACGATCTGCCCTTGCGCACGGTGGTCGGGCAGTTCAACCGGCGCAACGCGCTGCAACTCGTCCTCGCCGACGCCGAGCTCGGCGCGCGCAAGATCGGCGGCACCTTTGCCGCGGATCAGGTGGAGGCCTTCGTGCGGCTGCTGGAGCAGGACGGCGATGTCGTGGCGGAACGGCGCGGAGCGGGCGAGATCGTCCTGCGGCGCGCGCCGTGAACGGCCGGCGGCAGGTCGCTGTGCCGCACCGTCCACCGCAATTTCGCGGCAGAATTCCAGGGAGGGATATGCACGGCGTGAAGAACCCACGTAGCTGTAGGCGGGGTGCCCTCACCCCGCGGCCAGCGGCGTTCCCAGCGAACAACCCGCGGGGTGAGGGCACCCCGCCCACAAGAACACGTCCTGCCGGACTAACCCATTTCGTCCGCGCCTGCGTTGTAGGGGTAGTCCGATTGCTCCTCATGCTGCCCAGCCACGTCTCCGCTCCCCACCTCGCCGCGATGGCCCTGTGCTGCACGCTCTCGGCGACGGCGACTAGCGGCGCGGTGGCCGAGCAGAAGCGGAGCTACAATCTCCCGGCCGGCGACGCCGCCACCACCCTCAACCAGTTCGCCGGCGCCTCCGGCCGGCACATTATTTTCATGATGGACAAGGTGCGGGGCGAGCGCACCAACACCGTCCGCGGTGAGCTCACGGCGCGTGAGGCGCTCGATCGCATGCTCACGGGCACGGCGCTCAGCGCTTCGCGTGATCCCGCGACCGGAGCATTTGTCGTCAGCCGCAAGCGGCCCGGCCCTGCGCAGAAGGAGCACGAAAAGTCGGAGCGATCGCGCGGTCCGCCGGCGAACGCACCCGCCGCACCGCCCGACCAACCCAAGACCGATCAATTAACTTCCCCTGTGAATTCCCGAAACACCACTCCCCTCCGACGCTCCTGGCTCGCGTCGTTGATTGCCCTCGCCGGCGCGACCTTCGCACCCGCACAAAGCCCGGCCGTCTCCAAAGGCACCACCGTCGCCGCCTCCCCAGATCGTGGCAGCATCGCCGGCCGGGTCATCAACGCGGCGACCGGCGCCTATCTGGAGGGAGCACAGGTGCGGCTCGATCCAGGACCAGCGAGCACGCTAACCTCACGGGATGGGCATTTTCTTTTCTCCAATCTGAATCCGGGAGATTATCGGGTGACGATTTCCTATACGGGCCTGGATACGCAAAGCCTGCCCGTGACGGTATCGCCGGACCGGGGCGCGAGGACCGAGGTGGTGCTCACGTCGCGAATCTACTCGATGGAGGCATTCACGGTGGCCGGCGAACGCGAAGGCAACGCCCTCGCCATTACACAGCAGCGCAACGCGCCCAATGTGAAGAATGTGTTGTCGTCCGACGCCTTTGGAAACATTGCCGACCAGAATATCGGCAACCTGCTCACGCAGTTGCCCGGCATTTCGGAGTTCATCGACGACGGCGAGGTCACCCGCGTCAACATCCGCGGCATCAGTCCGGACATGAATGCCGTGACGGTGGACGGCACGCGTGGCGCCAACGCAACCACCGGCACGCTCGACCGCGGATTCTCGCTGGACCGCATCCCCGCGGACTTCGTCGAGCGGATCGAAGTCACCAAAGCGCTGACCCCGGACATGGATGGGGATTCGATCGGCGGCGCGATCAACCTCAAAACAAAGTCTCCGCTCGACCGCAAGGGCAGGCACATCACCTACATGGTGGGCTCCTCGTACAATATTGCCCGCGACACATACGAGCCGATCGCCTCGGCGTCGTTTTCGGATATCTTCGGTGCAGAGGAGAAGCTCGGCGTTCTCGTAACCACGAGTTACAACAAGACGCACAAACCGCGGGATGTGATTTACCTGAATTGGGAGGCGACGTTGGAGACCAATCGCCCCGCCTTCTTTTGGATCAGTAATCTAGGCGAAGACCTCCTTAAGCACGAGCGAACCGGACTCGGAGTCCGGTTCGATTACAAGCTAAGTCCCACGCATCGCGTCTTCGTGAACACCATGTACTCGTTCTATCAGGACACGATGGACCGACGACAACAAAGCTTAAGCGCGCCCACCGCATCGTCGGTTCGTTCTGGATGGACGGATACTATCACGGAAACGCTGAACCAGCAGGTGAGCTTCACCCAAAACCATCGCAAGCGGACGGTGGAGACCATCAATGTGGCGTTCGGTGGCGAAAAGCGATTTAGCAGCTCCTTTCTCGACTACGGATTCAACTATTCGGGTTCGTCCGGAACGGAAGATCGCGTGATCCCCACTCGCATCGTCGACGGACGCGCGGGCTTCCGCTTCGATCGGTCGCGCTCGGCCAAACTTCCCTCCGTCGAGCAGATCAGCGGGCCCGACATTTTGGATCTCAACAATCAGCGGATCAGTACGCTGAATTTTCAGGACTTCGACGATACGGACACGATCAAAGGGGCGCACGTCAATTGGCGGAGGCGCTTTGTCACGGCCGCTCCAACCAGCCTGAAGATGGGGTTGCGTTACCGGGGGCAGGAGCGCGAGCGCGAGCAGCTGCGCAGCTACTACGTCCACGTCGGAGCGGATGGAGTCGCGGGCCTCAATCCGGCAACACGCGTCAACGACGACAACGTGGCGCGATTCATCGACGAGGGCTACCGGTATCGACCCGCGGGAGGACTTTACGAGCGCTTCGGAACGTACATCGATCCCGTGCGTCTGGTGCAGGATTGGCGGGCGAATCCTTCGCACTATACACTGAACGTGGCCAATACCGCGCGCGACAGCTTGCAGTTCAATGGTGCCGTTTCCGAGAATATCTGTGCGGCTTACCTGATGGGAGACATCAACCTTGGCCGACTCGACATCCTTGGCGGTTTCCGCGTCGAAGACACTTATCTCAAAGGCACGGGCGTCCGGCAGGAAATCACCCCGGCGGAACGCGCCCGCCGAGCCGCCTGGGTCGGGACTGTAACGCCACAGGAGCTGGAGCGGCGAACGATCGCAGAGTGGAGCAACTTGCGAGAGGAAGGCGGCAACTACCGCAGCTTGTTGCCCAGCCTGCATTTCAAATATAGTCTATCGAATAACATGCTCGGGCGGTTGAGCTACTCGACCGGAATCGGGCGGCCAAACTTCATCGATCTCTTGCGGACGACGACCGTCAACCACGACACCATGACGGTGGTGGCGGCCAACCCCAACCTGCGGCCTCAATATGCCGACAACTTCGATTTTTCGCTGGAATACTATTTCGAGCCGGCCGGCTTTGTCTCTGCCGGTGTTTTTCTAAAAGAGATCAAGGACTTCATCTATGGCGACCGGGCCGGAGTCGTCCCGGCGGGAGAAGACAACGGGTTTGATGGCGATTATGTGGGATATGACCTCAGCTCGCAGTTCAACGGCGGGTCGGCACGCGTGCGCGGTTTCGAACTCGCGTACCAGCAGCGGCTGGTCTGGTTGCCGGGCTTCTGGAAAGGACTTGGCCTGATGGCCAACTACACGCGTCTGGAAAGCCGGGGTAATTACGACGCAAGCGGGAAGGTCACGGGCGCGGAACTCGATAATTTCGTGCCGGAATCGATGAATCTGGGGCTCTCCTATGCGTATCACAAATGGGATATTCGCGTTAAGATGAACTATCGTGGCGGCTCTCTGTACGCTTACAGCAGCAATCCCCTTCTGAGCAACCATCGCTTCGCGAAGCGGAATTACGATTTGAACCTCAAGTACAACTGGGCGACCCGACTGAGCTTCTTCGTGGATGTGATCAATGTCTTCAACACTCCGCTGAACGACACCTACCTCTACGTGCCAAAGCGGAATCGATTTACCCAAGTCTTCACAACCGCGATCAAAGCCGGTGTCTCCGGGCGGTTTTGAGGAATGGCTCCCGCCTGTCATGCGCCAATTCAGTCCCGCGCTGGCCGCTTCGCGACAGCGTGTGCAGGGTAGGGTCGCTCCCGGCTGGGAGCGGCAAAGCAATTCACGAAGGTCGTTCTGCTTTGTGCGGCCCCAACTGGGGCCGCCCTGCCTCCCGACGTCCCAGTCGATAAAGGGCCTGACAGGATCCCAGCTGCCACGTTTCGTGTCGCTTCTTACACCTTCGAAGATTCCCCAATTTGATGACGACTCCCCTTGCCCGAGCGACGAAGATTCTCCGACAAAGTTGGCAAGGCATGTTCCTTGCCCTGCTCCCCATCGCTTCGGCCGAAGTGGTGCGGGTGGAAATCGCGCAACGCGTGACGATTGGCGCCTCAGGCTACGAAAAAATCAGTGGAACGTTGCACTTTGCCGTCGACCCGGCTGATCCGCGCAACGCGATCGTCGCGGACCTCAGTCTAGCTCCCGTCAACGTCGCGGGTCGCGTCGAGTTCTCCTCGGATTTCTTTCTCACCAGGCCGCTCGATCCGAGCCGCAGCAACGGATCAGTCCTGGTCGAGGTTCCGAATCGCGGCTCTCGCTCCGGGCTGCGGGTTTTCAACCGCGGCGGCCGCGCCGATCCCGAGACGGAAGCGGACATGGGAGATGGATTCCTTTTCCGACACGGCTTCACGATGATGTCGGTCGGCTGGGAATTCGACGCGCCGAAGAGTTCCGGTGCGATGCGGATCAAGGTCCCGGTTGCCACCGAGCAAGGTAAGCCCATCCGTGGTATCGTGCGGGCGAGCATTTCGGTCAGCTCGCGCGTGAACACGTTTACGGTAACCGACCTCTCAGAGTATGCGCCCAGCGATTCCCGGGGGCTGGACAGCCGGCTCACGGTGCGAGCGTCAGCGTCGAAGCCGGGCGGCCAGGAGATTCCTCGCGATCGATGGCGGCTCGAAGGCAATAAGGTGACGCTGGACGGTGGTTTCGCCCCGAGTCGAATATACGATCTTTCGTATCAAGCGATGCACCCGCCGATCGCCGGGCTGGGATTCGCCGCGGTGCGCGATGCCGTGGCTTGGCTAAAACATGCGGGGGACTCGCCCGCACCCGTGCGCCACGCGTTGAGCTTTGGGTCCTCGCAGAGTGGACGTTTCTTGCGGACGTTCGTGTATCTGGGGTTCAACACCGACGAGCGCGACCGGATGGTGTTCGATGGCGTCCTGGCGCACGTCGCGGGAGCCGCGCGGCTGGATCTCAATCGCCGATGGTCGACGCCGCGGGAGCAGGCGATGTACAACGCGGCCGGTTTCCCTTTTGCCGACACCAGGCAACTCGATCCGATTAGCGGCCTCCAGGACGGGATGCTGGAGAATCCGCGCGTCACCCGCCGGCCCAAGATGTTTTATACGAACAGCGCGGCGGAATACTGGGGTGGCGGCCGAGTTGGCGCGTTGGCGTACACCGATCCGACGGGCACGCGGGACATCCCGTTGCCCGACGATGTGCGCCTCTACGTTTTTGCCGGAACGCAGCACGGACCAGCCGCTTTCCCGCCGCCGGCAGATGCGGTGGTGGAAGCATACGGCAGTCCGGTAAGTTACTGGCCGGGGCTGCGGGCGCTGCTGCTGGCCTTGCATCGCTGGGTGCGAGACGGAGCGCCGCCTCCCCCGAGCGCGTATCCCACGTTGAGGAACGGGGTTCTGGTTCCCGTTTCAAAAGTGGTCTTTCCGACGTTCCCCGGGGTAAAAGCGCCCCTGCGGATCGATGGCGGAGTGCGTGTCCCCAATCCACTGTACCCGGACGGCGCGGGAGCGGGGGCCGCCCTTCCCCTGCTCGTTCCCCAGGTGGATCGCGACGGGAATGACATTGCGGGAATTCGTGCTCTGGAGGTTGCGGTTCCGTTGGCCACCTACACCGGCTGGTGCTTGGGTGCGTCGCCCTCGCCTGACTCCGACCAATTGGTCCCATTGCGCGGGACGTGGATTCCATTCGCCGCCACGGCGGCGGCGCGGAAGGATCGAGGCGATCCGCGGCCCTCGATCGAAGAGCGTTATGCCTCCCGGCAGGCCTACCTCGCGCGAACGCAAGTGGAGGTGGAATCGCTCGTAAAAAGGGGCTACGCCTTGCCCGAGGATCGGGAATGGATGCAGCGGCGAGCCGCCGAACTTTGGGATTGGACCCTCGCGCAGCGATGAACGGCGAGCGCGATAACGTTCGTCGCCCAGGGCGCGGCGAAAGAGCATTCGTCGCTACGAAATCCCCTGACCATCCGCGCGCCTCTCCCACACGAGTTCGAGGTGGCGGCAGTTTCCGGGACAACAAACGCGATCGCCAGCTTCCTTCGGTCGCCTACACGTATCAGGGAATCAATGGTGACCTTTCGTCGGCGCCGTATCTGGCCGTGCGAGCCGAACGGGGTCAGGTAACATGAGCGCCAAGTCGGAATAGCACCTGCGCGAGTGGCGCAGGTGGTATACTGGCGAGCGCCATGATCTACACCGGAATCGATTATCACAAACGTTACTCGGTGGCCTGCACGCTCGACGCGCAGGGCC
>CAMBVX010000259.1 GCA_945871085.1 Opitutus sp. GAS368
CCCACCGTCGTCTTCACCGGCGGCACGGGCGGTTCCGGTGCCGCCGCCACGGCGACGGTCGCCAATGGCGCGGTCACGGGCCTCTTGATCACCAACGCAGGTTCGGGCTACACGACCGCGCCCATCGTATCCTTCACCGGCAGTGGCACGGGTGCGCTCGCGTCGGCCAACATAAACGGCCTCGGCACCAATAACGTGATTACCGCCGCCGCCCTGCTTCCCGACGGTCGCATCGCCATCGGCGGCAGCTTTACGAGTTACAATGGCACGACCCGCAATCGTATCGCGATCATCAATGCCAACGGCACGCTCGACACCTCCTTCAATCCGAGCGGCACCAACAGCGGTGTGAACAATACAGTTCACACAATTTCCGTGCTCCCCGGCGGTCGACTCTTCGTCGGTGGTAATTTCACCAACGCCAACAACGCTGCCCTCAACCGCGTCGCCATCTTCAAGCTCGACGGCACGCTCGATACCTCGTTTGCGCCGACCACCGGTGCCGATAATCAGGTCTTCGCCTCCGTCGTTCAACCCGATGGCAATATTATCATCGGTGGGCAGTTCTTGAACTACAACGGCACCGCCCGTGCCGACATTGCTCGCATTAAGCAGGACGGCACCCTCGACACCGCCTTCCTTGCCACCGGCACCGGCTTTAACGCTCAGGTCAACACGCTCGCGTTATTGTTCACTCCCGTCGCCAACATCGGCCAGATCGTCGTCGGCGGAAATTTTTCCACGTTCAACGGCGTAGCGGCGACGGGCACCGCCCGGCTCTCGAGCACCGGAACCTTGGATACGACGTTTGTTTCACAAAGTTTTACTGCTTACGGCGCCCTCGCGCAGGAAGATGGTGCGGTGCTCGCTCGCAGCGGCAATGGTTTTGGTGGTCCGAGTTCCGTCGGCCTGATAAAGCTGAGCGGCACTACCGGCGCGCGCGTCACGACGTTTGCCATCGGCGGTGTGTCGATTGCCAATACCAACTTCGCTCCCCTTGCGATGCGCGATAACGGCCAGCTCTTCACTTCCAGTAACCTCACCGGCCTCGTCGGCACCCAGCCCGCGCCCGCCTCTGCGATTGCGACGCCACCCCAGACTCAGGTCGCCGTCGTCGGCGGTAGTGCCACCTTTACTGTCACCGCCGCCGGACCCTTGCCCGCCACCTACCAGTGGTTCTTCAACGGGACCGCCCTCTTCGGAGCGACGGCCTCGAACTACACCGTATTCAACGCTCAACTCGCCAACGTCGGCTCCTACACCGTCGCCGTCACCACCGAGTCCGGCACCAACACGAGTGCTCCGGCTCTGCTCACCGGTCCGAATCCACCCGTGGTTCAGCCCCTCGCCAACCTCAGCGTTACCTCAGGTCAACCCGCCAACTTCACCGTCTCCGCCACGGGCACCGGCACGCTCACCTACCAATGGCGCCGTAACGGCTTGGCCATTCCGACCGCCACCAGTTCGAGTTACCTCATCGGCAGCGCCTTCTTGAGCGACGCTGATACTTACGACGTGCTCGTGATCGACGGCTTGGCCGTGGTGACTTCCACCCCCGCCCGTCTGGGTGTCTCGCCCGCCGCCAATCCCGTCGGGGTCCAGTTCGATCCGGCTTTTGACCTGCAACTCGAAAATGCCCTAGGCGGCACCGCGAACGTCGTCACGCCCTATGGCACCACCGGTCAGTTCCTCGTCGGTGGCGATTTCATCCGCGCCAACGACAACACGGTGCGCCGCCTCGCCCGCTTTACTAGCGATGGCAGCCTCGATTCCACGTTCTTGCCTCCCTTGAACTTCACGGTGAACGCCGTGCTCGTTCTGCCCGATAGTAAGATTTTGGTCGGCGGCTCATTCACTTCCATGAATGGCGTCCCGGCCAGTCGCTTCGTCCGGCTAAATGCCAACGGCACCCTCGACGCTACCTTCAATCCCGGCGGGACCGGGGCTACCGGAGGCGTCCTCGCGATTGTCCGCCAGTCCGACGGCAAGATCATTATCGGCGGTGGCTTCACGACCTACAACGGCGCTACGGCCAACCGCATCGCCCGCCTTAACTCCGACGGCTCGCTCGATACCTCGTTCCTCATCGGCTCGACTCAGGGCGTTAATAATCAGGTCAACGCTCTCGCCCTCGATCCACTGACGGGCAAGGTTGTGCTCGGCGGTTTCTTCACCACGCACAGCGTTACCTCCGTCAGTCTGAACCGTATCGCCCGTTTCAACACCAACGGCACGAACGACACCACCTTTGCCATTGGCACTGGCTTCAACAGCAACGTCAACGCCCTCGGCTTCGACGCCACGAGCAACGTCCTCGTCGGCGGTGCGTTCACCTCCTATGGCGCGGCGACGAACGTCAATCGGCTCGTGCGTCTCACCGACACCGGCGCAATCGATGCCTCGTTCGTCATCGGTACTGGGACTACGGCCGGAACCAATAATACGGTCACATCGCTCGCCTACGACGGCGCCAACACCCGCTGGCTCGTCGGTGGTTCGTTCACGTCCTACAATAACAGCACCGCCACCTTCAACCGCCTCCTGCGGGTGAGCTCCGGCGGCGCGCTCGACACCGCGTTCCTCCCTAACGTCAATAACACCGTCAACAGCATCTTCGTGCGCTCTACCGATGCTGCGGTCGTGTTGGGTGGCTTCTTTAACAACGTCGGTAACCAGGTAACCCCCACGATCAGGATGATTGCCCGCGTCACGGCGGTCGCAGGTGCCCTCGATACCACGTTGGTGGCCCCCACGTTCCGCGCTCCCGGCAACGTCAATGCCATGCTCGCGCTACCTGCTGGCAAGGTCCTCATTGCCGGCTCCTTTACCCACTCCGGTGCCACCGCCGTCGGCAGCGTCGCGCGCCTCAACGCCAATCTTTCGGTCGACCCTACCTTTAATGTATCTGGCCTCGGTGCTAATGGCACCGTCACGTCCGCTGTGCTCCAAGGCGATGGCCGCATGGTGATCGGTGGTGCCTTCACCACGTTCAATGGCACGACGATGAACCGTCTCGCGCGGCTGAATACCGACGGCACTCTCGATCCGACCTTGGCTATCGGGAGCGGCGGCCCCAATTCGACCGTCAATACCCTCGTTGCGCTGCCCGGCGGCCGGCTCCTTGTCGGCGGAAATTTTGCCACGTTCAACGGCGTCGCGCGCGCCGGTGTGGTGGGACTCAATGCCGATGCCACCCTCGACTTCACGCTCAACGCCGGGTCGACCGCGTTTAACGTGTTCGCCCTCGCGGCCCAGCCCGACGGCAAAATTGTCGCAGGTGGCTCCTTCACTTCTGTCAACGGAGTTGCCAAAAATAATCTCGTGCGCCTCAACGCCGATGGCTCGCTCGACGCGGGTTTTCTTTCCGGCAACGGCCCGGGTTCCCAAGTCCGCGCCCTCGTCCTCCAACCGAACGGCAAGATCGTCGTCGGTGGTGACTTCTTCACCTACAACGGCACGTCCACCACACGTATCATCCAGCTGAATTCCGATGGCACGCTCGACCCCGCCTTCGCCGTCGGCACCAACTTGAGCAGTAATGTCGACGCGATCACCCGGTTCGAAGACGGCAAGCTCCTCGTGATAATCCAAACGGCGGCAACCAGTGGGCTTCCCAACACCGGCATCCTTGCGCGGCTTAAGGCCGACGGCACCCTCGATCCCACGTTCGGTCACTTGTCCGGCACGGCGGCCAACCCTTTCATCAACCTTCCTGCCGCCCAAACGCTCGTGCTCGACGACGGCACGATGCTGATGGGTAGCTACAGTTTCACCCTCTTCAACCAGGACCGTTTTGGCCTCGTCCGTCTTCGCGCCGTTAGCGCACCGACCATCGCGACGCAGCCCCAAAACGTCGTCGCTCTCGCCGGACAAAATGCGTCCTTCACCGTCGCTCCGGTCGATGTTGATCTCACCACCACCTATCAGTGGTTCAAAAACGGCACGTTCCTTCCCGGTGCGACCAACTCCACGCTCGCACTCACCAATGTCCAACTCGCCGATGCTGGCGCCTACACCGTTACTATCACCAACGGCCTCGGCTCGGTCACCAGCCTTCCCGCTCTCCTGAGTGGCGCGAACCCGCTCCCGACCATCATGGCCCAGCCTATCGCCGCGAGCGGCACCGCCGGCGGCAGCACGTCCCTTACCGTCGCCGCCACCGGCACCGGCCCGCTCGCGTATCAGTGGCGCAAGTTCGGCGTCCCCTTGGCGGGCGCGATTTCCGCCACACTCAATCTCGCCGCCCTCGGTCTCGACGCCGCCGGCTACTACGACGTCCTCGTCAGCGACGGCCTCTCCACCCGGGTCTCGGCGTCCACGTCCCTCACCGTGGCTCCTTCCGCGTATGCCGGAGCCCTGCGCCCACGCGCCTCCTTCGAGCCACGCGTCGAGTTCTCCAGTGCGATCTTCGCCTACGCCCCGCTCGCCGACGGTCGCTTCTACGCCGGCGGTGGTTTCACCACGATCGACGGGGTGGCGATCCCCGGCATCGCCCGCTTCCTCGCGAACGGCACCGTCGACTCCACGTTCAACCCCGTCGTCATCACCGGCACTATTTTTGCCATCGCCGTGCAGGCCGACGACAAGGTCGTCATCGGTGGTAGTTTCGGTTACGCCGGCGGCCAAAATTCTTTCCGCCTCGGACGCCTCAATGCCAACGGCTCCGTCGATACCACTTTCACTCTCGGTTCCGGCATGTCTGGCGGCAACGTCAACGCCCTCGCCATCCAGCCTGCCGACCAAAAAATCCTCGTGGGTGGAGCCTTCACTAGCATCAACAGCACGGTCGCCAATCGTGTCGTCCGCCTCAATCCCGACGGTTCACCTGACGCCACTTTCAACACCGGCACCGGTTTCGACGGCACCGTCAACGCACTACTCGTCCAGCCCGATGGCACGGTCGTCGTCGGTGGTGCCTTCCTGAATTTCAATGGTGCCGTTGCAACTCGCATCGCGCGCCTCACCCCCATCGGTGCCCTCGATGCGACATTCATCTCGGGCACCGGCTTTGACAACAGCGTCAACGCCCTCGCGCTCCAGTCCTCCGATAACAAGATCGTCGTCGGTGGTGCCTTCACTACCTACGCCGGAGCCTCCTCCGTCGGTCTCGCCCGTCTCGGCTCCACCGGCACCCGCGACACCGCTCTGCTGCTCGGCACCGGCTTCACGGGTGGCACGGTGAGTGCCCTCGCCGTGCAGAGCGATGGCAAGATCGCTGTCGGCGGTCAGTTTACTGGATACAATGGCACCGCCGTTGCCCGCCTGACCCGACTCGACGGAACCACCGGTGCGCTCGACACCGCGCTCAACACCACGATCGGCACGTCCGGCGTCAACGCCATCGTCCGCGCGCTGGCCGTCCAACCCACGACCAACCAACTCCTCGCCGGCGGTTCCTTCAATCTCATCGGCACCACGCCCCGTTTCGCCCTCGCGCGCTTCAACCTCGACGGCACGCTCGACCCGCTCGACCGCTCACTCCGCGAGCCCGGCTTCGTCAACGCCATCGTTCCCGTTGCCGGCGGCAAGATCGTCGTTGGCGGGCTCTTTTCCCATGTCGGCGGCGTTCCCGTCGGGGCCAACCTCACGCGCCTCGATTCCGCGGGCGTGGTCGACGCGACCTTCAACGTGGGCACCGGTCCAAACAACCTCGTCCGCTCCATCGTCCAACAGGGCGACGGTAAACTTGTCCTCGGCGGTGGTTTTACCAACTACAATGGCGTCGTCGCCAATCGCGTCACCCGCATCACCGCTGACGGCACGCTCGACACCGCGTTTAACACCGCTGTCGGCGTCGGCGCCAACAACACGGTCAATGTCCTCGCCCTGCAGGCCGACGGACGTATCGCTCTCGGCGGCAACTTCACCAGCATCAATAGCGTCGCCGCGAACCGGATCGCTCGCCTCGCCACCTCTGGCGCGCTCGACGTCCCCTTCGCCACGGCCAACGGCACCGGCTTTAACAATAACGTCAGTGCCCTCGTTGCGCATCCGGATGGGCGCCTCTCCGCGGGTGGCGCTTTCACGATCTTCAATAGCCTCGTCGCGAGAAACCTCACTCGGTTGCTCCCTGATGGCGGCGTGGATCCGCTCTTCATCACCGGGACCGGTATGGCCCTGAGTTCGTCGCAAACCGGCACATCCGGCGTCAGCGCGCTGCTGCTTCAGGCTAACGGCAATCTTGTCGCCGGTGGGTTCTTTGGTTCTTACGACAACACCACCGCCGGTTGCATCGTGAGTCTGCTGCCGAACGGTGCCGTGGATACGTCCTTTGCCCTCGGCAGCGGCTTCTCCAATAGCGTCTCCGCTCTCCTGCTCCAGCCTGACGGCGGGATCGTGGTCGCGGGCAGTTTCACCTCGATTAATACCCAGCGTCGTGGCGGCTTGGCTCGTCTCTCGCCCTCCGGTGCGCTCGACCTTTCCTTCGGCGCGCCCTTCGCCGTTGGCATTCCCTCCAACACGATCAATGCCCTGACCTACCTCGCCGACGGTTCGCTCCTCCTGGGCCAACCTGGCCGGCAGGATTTCGTCGACCGTATCGCCGGCGGCCTGACGTTGCTCGAAAACGCGCCCGCACCGGCGATCCTCAATCCGCCCTTTGGCGGCGCCTTGATCGCCGGTTCCACGACCAATGTTCTCACCGTCGTCGCCGCTGGCACTCCACCACTTTCCTATCAATGGAAACGTAACGGCGCCAACCTTGCCGCCGACAACCTGCGCTTCAGCGGCACCACCACCAACGTTCTGTCCTTCCTTAACGCCCAACCTGCCGACGCCGGTGCCTACACCGTCACCATCACCGACGCCACCACCACCACTATTACCACGGCACCCGTCGTGATCGTCGTTCCGGCCGCCGCCCCCATTTTCACCGGCAACATCGCCCACCCGTTCGGGCCCACCATCCAAGCTGGCACCGCGACGTATCTCTCTATTCCGGTGCTCGGCTCCGCACCTACCTCCGTCGCTTGGACGAAAAACGGTGCCCCCGTCGCCGGCGGATTCTACGCGAGCGGCCTGCTCCACCTGCCCCTCACGCCGGCGCGTCCCGCGGATGCCGGCGTTTACCAAGTCACCGTCACCAACGCCCTCGGCACCGCCACCTCCGCCGCCACGCGCTTTTGGGTCAGTGAGGCCGCCGGCTGGACTCCCCACAACCCGCTCCCCAGTCCGCAGGGCCTCCTCTCCCTCTACGTCGACAATGGTCAATTCGTCGCCGGCGGCGTCCGCGGCGCGCGCCTCGCTTCCACCGACGGCATCACCTGGAGTCAACTCCCGGCCCTCAGCCAGAATAACGTCTTCAATGTCTTCCAAGGCAACGGACGTCGAGTCCTCGTCGGTTCCCTCGGCTTCATCGCGATCTCCACGGATGGCGTCACGTGGCGCACGTCCGCGCTGCCCACCTTCGCCCCTGTGCAAGGCTCTGCGTTCGGTGCCGGCCTCTTCGTCGTCTCCACGACCTACACCGACGCTCCCGACGGCCTCGCGAAAATCTACACCTCCCCCGACGGCGAAGTCTGGACCGAGCGCTATTCCACCCAGACCACCGCCCTCAATTCCCTCACCTTCGGCAACGGCACGTTCGCGCTCTTCACCGGCGATCAGGTCCTCCGGAGCGCCGATGGCATCGCGTGGACTTCCCATCCCGCGCCCGCCTCCGCCTCCTTCATTCGCTTCGCCAACGGTCAGTTCTTCCTCGCTTCTTCGTCCTTCGGCGATTTCCACGTCTCCACCGATGCGATCGCGTGGACCACCCGCGCCTACGGCTCCACTGGCGCCCGCGATATCACTCACGCCAACAACCAATACATCCTCACCGGCGATAACGGCCTCCTCCTTACGTCGCCCGACGCCCTCAATTGGACGCGCCGCGCGACTAACACTAACAACGCCCTCCGCTCCGCCGCCTTCAACAACGGCACCTGGGTCGTCCTCAGTCGCGACAGTGTCTTCCCCGCCACGATCCTCACCTCCACCGACAGCGGTGCCACGTGGGCGAACCGCACCACGAGCGTTACCTTCAACAATCTCAATGCCGTCGCCACTGACGGCTCCTCCAGCCTCATCTCCGTCGGCGGTGCCGGCACGATCGTCCGTTCCACCAACGGCACCACCTTCACCACCGTCAGCTCCGGCGTCACCGATAACCTCGCCTCCGTCGCATTTGGCGCCGCTAACTATATCGCCGTCGGGGCCGGCGGTCGTATCCTGACCTCACCCACGGGCACTACGTGGACCACTGTCACGTCTGGCACCACCGCCGCTCTGGAGGATGCTGTCTTCCTCAACGGCCAGTTCCTCGTTTCCGGCAGCAGCGGCCTTCTCCTACGCTCCGCCGACGGCGCAACCTGGACGTCCGCTACGCTCGCCACCGGCGGCTTCAATCTCCAAGGCATCGCCTACGGCGCGGGCCGCTACGTCACCGCCACCCGCGGCGGCGTCATCCTCACGTCGATCGATGCCGCCTCCTGGACCGCCGCCACCTCCGGCACCACCGCCGATCTCAATGGCGTCGCCTACGGCAACGGTAAGTTTCTCGTCACCAGTGCGACCGTGGTTCTTTCCTCGACCGACGGACTCACGTGGACGTCGTCGCCCGCTCCGGAGATTCCCGGCTGGGACAGCGGCACGCTCTTTATCAACGGCCAGTTCTACGCCAGTGCTGGCAGGAACTCGTTGATCACCTCCCGCGACGGCATCACTTGGTCCGGCCACCACCTCGGCACCAATTACTCCGACCTCAACGGCCCCACCGCCTTCCAAGGCCGGCTCTATGCCACGGGCGACGCCGGCCTGATCATCTCTGCCGCCGCCCCCGTGATCAACACCTCACCTACGGCCGCCGTGGTCCGATCCGGTGGCACCCTGACGTTGCTCGTTACTGCTTCCGGCTCCTACCCGCTCACCTACCAATGGCGTAAGGGCACAATCCCCATCGACGGAGCGACCGGACCGTTCTATTCGAAGCATGGCTTCGCCGCCGGTGATGTCGGTAGCTACGATGTCCTCGTCACGAACATCGCCGGCTCCGTCACCAGCACCGCCGCCGCCGTCACGCTCGCGCCCGCTATCGGCACGCTCGCGTCCGATCCCGCGTTTACCCGCCCCGACTTCAAACAGGATGTAATGGCCGGTCGCGTGACGGTCGATTCCCTCGGCCGCGTCTACGCGACTTGGACCAACGGAAACATCATCTCCGGGATCGGTACTCAACTCCGCGGCGCCGTCATCCGCCTGGCCGCCGATGGCACCGTCGACCCCACCTTCAACATGGGCTCTGCCCTCGTCGATGCGTGGCCCGTCGTGCTCCAGTCCGACGGCAAGATCCTTGTCGGCGGCGTCGCGAGCAACGAATCCGCCGAGACCGGCTTCGCCCTCCCGCGCGTGTTCCGTTTCAACCCGGACGGCACCCGCGACTTCTCGTATAACTCGCCGCACTTCGCCGCCGTCCCGCGCTTCATGACGATGCAGCCCGATGGACGCCTGCTCGTCGTTCCCTCGTCCAATCTCACGGCCAACGGCGGGATTCCGGTCATGGCCCGGCTCAACCCGGACGGCTCCCTCGATTCCACGTTCGCTCAGCCGACGTTGAGCGCCAACAGCTCGATCTTCCTTCCTCCGGTGGTCGACCCTTCCGGCCACATCTACGTGGGCGGAATCTTCACGACGATCAACACGGTCAGCCGGCCTGCGCTCGCTCGTCTGCTCCCGAATGGCACCGTCGACACCGGTTTCGTCCCGGCCGGCTTTACCGTTGGCGGCGGCACGCAGATCCGCGGTCTTGCTCTCCAAACCCAAGGCGCCAACGCCGGCAAACTCCTCGTCGCCGGCGGACCGCTCAACGTCGCCAGCGTCAACCGCCCCGTCATCCGCCTCCTCTCGACCGGTGCACTCGACCCGACCTTCACCCTCGTCACTCAGGCTGACGCCGG
>CAMBVX010000260.1 GCA_945871085.1 Opitutus sp. GAS368
TTGAGCCACGTCATCATCGCCCCGTCCAACGAGCGGTCGGAGTCGTGGGAATCGAGGGAGACGAAGTGAGTGTTGGCGTAGTCGAACGAGTAGTAGGCCTCGGTGCCGGAGGCGACGCCGCCGGCTTCGCCGCGGGTGGGAAAGGTGAATGCGTTGTAGTAAACGCCGGATTGCGTGATCGAGTTGGCGGATTTCCCGTCGTGGTTGCCGAGGCAGGACCAGACCGGCACGGTGCGCAGAGTCTCGGGATACATTTCGAAAATGGCTTTCTGATAGTCGGTGTCGGTGCCGTCGGGGTAGGCGTTGTCGCCAAGAAGAAGGATGAGGTCGGTGCTGCGTTGGCCGGTCAATTTGAGATACTGATCGCGGACGGCGCGCTGGGTATCGCCTTTGGTGCCGGGGTCGCCGAGCACCCAAACGCGCGTCGGTTGAGCGGAACCGGAGACGGGCGGCGTGACGAATGAGCTGATCGGTGCTCGGCCGGGGGCGTCTTCGGCTTCGGCGGCGGGCTTGGCGGCAGCGGTTTTGGTCGGGATGGCAGCGGCAGGCTTGCCGACGGGCTCCGCGCCCAGCGTGTAATAGTAGCGGGTGTTGGGCTGAAGTTTTCCGAGGTAAACGAAGTGCTCGTTGGTAATCCCTTCGGCTTTGACGATCGTCGTGAGTTCCGTGCGGGTGAGTCCATAACGGACGATCGAGGGCTCGGTGTTGTCGGTGCGCCAGCGGACGACCATGCTGGTGGGTGTTGCGGATTGCAGATACGGCCCGCGGACAATGGTCGTGGCCGCGGGGAGGCTGAACGTCGCGAAAAGGGCGAGCGTGAGGGGAGCGAGGCAGCGGAGGAAGTAGGATGGAGGCATGAGTGAGGCGACGCGGAAAAGAGGGATTCTATTGGCCGACGGAGAAGGCGTTCAGGGAGGGGAGGCGGTGAGACGAGTGAGTTCGGTGGAAAGTCGCGCCGTGTCAGGCGAATTTACCAGCCAAGCGGGCAGGGCCGCGATGGCGGCTTGCGCGGACCGGTAGGCGGCGCGGGCTTCGGCCCCGCGAGCGGCCGAGGCGAGAAGGTCGCCGCGGCGTTTGAGCCAGAGCTCGGGACGTTCGGTCGCGGAAGTCAGGAGGTCGACACGAGCGAGGGCGTCGTCGACGCGCCCCAGCGAAATTTCCAGAGCGAGCGCCCGGAGATGAAGCGACATGACGGGGCCAAGGCGGGTGATGGCCTCGTTGAGGGAGCCAAGGGCGGCGGCGGCGGGGAAGAGCGCGGCGCGTTCGAGATAGAGTTCGGGGGAGGGGGCGGCGAGGAGAGTGAAGGCTCGAGCGTAGTCGGCGAGGGCGGCCGGGGTCAGGTCGAGCCGGGCCAGCGCCCGGGCGCGAAGGATCAGAGCCGTGGGATCGGTTGGGGCGGCGGCGATGGCGTGGTCGAGGAACGAGCGGGCGGCGGAAACGTTGCCGGTGGCGAGGGCCAGCGATCCGCGCGCGATCGCCAAGCGCGACAGGCGGGGCGAAAGTTCGGCGGCCCTCAGGTAATTGGCCTCGGCGGAGGGCCAGTCTTCGTGTTTGGCGTAAAGTTCGCCGCGTTCGAGGTAGAGGGAGGCGTCGCTGGGTGTGGCCGCGAGGGCGGTCGTGAGGCGGTCGAGCGCATCCTGAATCTCAGGATGGGCGCCGGCCGTGGTCGCGCCCAAGAGGGCGATGACAAAGGCGAGAACGCGGGGGAACATGCGGGCGAGCGAAGCTCGGCGAGCACCGGGAGGCAATGGCGAGTTGCGCCGGGCTGGTTGGCGGGGGCGGCGCAGTTTCCCTACGACGGAGGGAGCCGATGCCGGCTGGGCCATGGCAGGGATAAATCCCGCCCCACAGCAGCCCACGGCACCGTGGTCGTAAGCAGGTGCGGTACGCTCTCCTTCGCGTGGGGGCGAGGGAGGACTAATCAGGCGCGAACAAAGCGCTGACGGCGCCAAAAAATGAGGGCTCCGGCCAAGGCGACGAGGATCGCGCCGTAAGTGGACGGCTCAGGGACGGGCGTAATCTGGTGCTTGGCCCCGCTGTTGTAGTCGAGCCAAGCCGTTTGGCTGCTCGAAAAGCCGCTGAAAGTGATTTGGGTTTCGTCGCCGACGCCGCGTTGGCCGAGAGTCGGGACGGTGGTGCCAGCGAGCCAGTTTTGTGCGAAGAAAAAATCCACGTTGTTGATCCAATTGTTGATCGTGAGGGAGGCCACTCCGTCGATCTTGATGTTTACCGCATCGAGAAATGAGGCGGCGCTGTTGCCGAAATCCAGAATCGTGTTGCCGGTGATGTGCAGGGTGCCGACGGTGAAGTTCACGCCGGGAAGGAAGAGCGTGCCACTCTTCAACTCGAAGGTGCCGGCGAAATTTATATTGGAGTTGAAGGTCAGTGACCCGATGCCGGCATCGAGAATAACGCGGCCGCCGTTGATGCCGTTGATATCGACGGCGGTGCCCGTAAGGGTGCCGGCAAAGGCGCTGACGGAATTGGCGCCGAAAATATTGAGGGTGCCGCTGCCGGTCTCGATATTGCCCGTGCCGGCGATGACCCCGATGGTTTCGGTCAGTCCGTTGAGGTCGAACTTGCCGTCCGAGTTGACGGTGATGGTGGCTGTATCGGGAATCTGGTTGCTTTGGCTGAGCTTGAGGATGGCGGTGCCGGCGACGTTGATATTGTCACCGACGGTCACGCTGGAGCCGCTGCCGGTGGCGTTGAAGCCGGCCGTCTTATTGAGGAGTATCGTGCCGTCGTTGACTTGGAATCCGCCGGCGAAGGTGTTAGCGGCGGCGCCGGAGAGGGTGAATGAGCCGGAGCCGCTCTTCACGAGGGACAAGTTGCCGCCCGTATCTTGCAGCACGCCGGAAAAATCACTGCTTCCGTTGTTCCCGCCGGTGGTGAGGGTGATAGCGGAGGCGTTCAGATTATCGACGATGCCAGCGCCGGCGAGAGCACCAATCGTCTCGCTCACGCCACCGTTAAAATTAATCGTCGCGCCTGAGCCGACGGTGACGTTGGCGCTGTCGCCGATGGCCTTGTTGGCGACGGTCTTGTCGACGCGGAGGATGCCGCCGTTGACATTGACGTCACCGGTATGGGTGTTGGTGGTGGCGCCGCCGATGATGAGGGTGCCGGTGTCGGTTTTATTGAGCGTGCCGGTACCGGCGAGAATACCATTGTAGGTGAGGGTCGTGCCCGCATTGACGTCGAAGGTGCCACCGCCGGCATTGATCGTCGTCCCGCGGTTGGCGTTCAGGGTAAACGTGGCGGTCGTCTCGAGCGTGCCGCCATCGAAGGTGAGTTTGTTGGGGGTCGCCGCGCCGGGGGCGGTGCCAAGGCGATTGTCGGCGTTGAGGCGGAGGGTGCCGCCGTTGATCGCAGTGGTGCCGGTAAAGGTGTTGGCGCCAGAAAGCACCCACGTTCCGGCACCGGATTTGACCAAGGAAGTGAGGTTGGTGCCGGAGTTGTTGACGATGGCTCCCGAGAGCGTGTTAGCAGCCGTGCTGGAGCCGGCGAGGGTCAGGGTCTTGCTACCGGTGCCCGTAGCGGTCAGAGCGGAGCTGAAAACCAAGGCACCACTGCCGGAAGCATCGAGGGTGGCACCGCCGGTGGTGCCGGCGAGATTGATCACGCGGTTCGAGGTGTGCCCTGATCCGGTGTAAGCGAGCGTCGCCCCGGTCGTCGTGGAGCCAATGGCAATGGTGCCGTTGGCGACGGTCGTGGGTGCGCCTAACGCGGAGGCGCCAGCGCTGACGTTGGCGAGCGAATTGATGCTGAGGATACCGGCCCTGATGGCGGTCGCACCGGTGTAGGTGTTCGCGCCCGATAGCGTGAGGGTGCCGGTGCCATTCTTGGTGAGGGTGCTGATGTTGGCCCCGATGACATTGGTCGCGGTGGTGTTGCCCGCGCCATCGAAGGTGAGCGTGCGGGAGGCGGCGCTACCGTTGATCGTGCCGGAGAAGGTAAGGGTGCCGGCGTCGCTTTGAATTTCGCTGTTGGCGGCCAAGGTGAGGTTGCCCGCGAAGGAATTGGTCCCCGTGATGTTTCGCACGGCGCCGTTACTGCCGAGGCCGGTGCCGGAGAGCGTGAGCGCTTCGGCTCCGACCGCGATGCCGCCGTCAATTTGGAGGGTCGCGCCACTGGCGACCGTCGTGCCGCTCGTGGTGGAGCCGAGGGCGGTGGCGTTCTGGATCTTGATCGCGCCAACGTTGATGGTGGTCGTGCCGTCGTAGGCGTTCGCGCCGGAGAGCGTGAGCGTTCCTGCGCCGGTATTTTTTTCGAGGTTCAGATTGTTAGCCCCGTCACTGATGATGCCTGAGAAGATGGTGCTGGCCGCGCCGTTGATCTTGAGCGCGAACGGTGCGGCTGCGCCGCTGTGCTCCACGTTTCCGCCGCCTGTCAGCGAACCGATGGTTTCAGAGACGTAGGTGGCGTTGCCCTTGAAGCGAAGGGTGGCGCCGGCGAGGACGGAGACGGCCGCGGCGTCACCAATCGCGCCGACCGCCGCTTGTTTTTGGCTTTCGAAGACGCCGGCGTTGACGTTGACCGCGCCCGTGTGGGAGTTGGACGTCGTCGAACCGGTGATGAATGTCCCCAGTCCCGTCTTCGTGATCACGCCGGTGCCGGCCATCAGGCTGTCGATTCTCGCGGTCACTCCACTGGCGACGTCGATAGTCGATCCGGCAGCGGCGATGGTGAGGGTGTTGGCGGTGATCGTGGGGGTGCCGGTCTGAAAGGTCAGGTTACCGACGGTGATCGGGGCGCCCAACGTCACTGTGTAGGTGCCCGTGGCGTCCGTGCCGGCGCTGAACACCGCGTGGTTGCTCTGGGTCCAGTTGGCCAGCGCTCCCGTGCCATCGGATGCCGCATTCCAATTCGCGGCGCCGGCGGTGTTCCAAGCCCCGGTGGGCGTCACGCTGGCCCCGGCGGTGACGCCGTTCAAATCCCAGTAAACTGAAGTCTGCGCAAAGCTGACGTCGGCGGCGAGTAGGCCAGTCGCAAAAACTGCACAGAGGCCCCGGTCACGGCGGATATCAGTGAAAAATATTTTCAGAGCACGCATTCGGGTAGATGCGTCGAATCTAGGTGTTTAACCCTAGCTGTCAATTCGGGCGCTGAGGAAAATTACGGAGCCGCGCAGTGAGTAGCGCCACTCAAAATACCGAGGAACCCGCCTCAGTTATTGAAGCGGAACAGCGCAACGTCGCCGTCGGCGAAGACGTATTCCTTACCCTCAAGACGGTATTTCCCGGCGTCGCGCGCGGCGGCGACACTGCCGAGGCGGGTGAGGTCGTCGTAGGAGACGATCTCAGCCTTGATGAAGCCTTTTTCAAAATCGGTGTGGATGACGCCCGCGGCTTGAGGGGCTTTCCAGCCCTTCTTGATGGTCCACGCGCGGACTTCTTTTTCGCCGGCCGTGAAATAGGTCATCAGGCCCAGGAGGCCGTAGGTGCCTTTGATGAGGGAGGAAACGCCGGAGTCGTCGACGCCGAGGTCTTTCAGGAAGGCCTTCGCTTCGTCGGCGGGGAGATCGATGAGCTCACTCTCGATCTTGGCGCTGATCGGGACGTAGGCGGCGTCGTGGTGGGTGCGGACGAATTCAGCGACTTTTTGGACGAAAGGATTCTGCTCGGCGGTGGCGAGGTCAGACTCGGCGACGTTGCAGGCGAAGAGCACGGGTTTGGCGGTGAGGAGCTGGAAGAGCTTCATCATCGCGATTTCCTCGGGCGTCGCGGGGAGGGTGTTGGCGGTTTTGCCGGCGTTGAGGTGGGGCGAGAGCTTTTCGAGCAGCGCGATTTCAATGATGGCCTCTTTGTCGCCGGACTTGGCCTTCTTTTGAGTTTTGTCGATCCGCTTGGTGACGGAGTCGAGGTCGGCGAGGATGAGCTCGGTGGTGATGACCTCGATGTCACGGACGGGATCGACGCCGCCCATGGTGTGGATGATGTCGTCGTCCTGGAAGCAGCGGACGACTTGGACGATGGCGTCGACCTCGCGGATGGTGGCGAGGAATTGGTTGCCGAGGCCTTCGCCCTTGCTGGCACCGGCGACGAGGCCGGCGATGTCAACGAACTCGATGGCGGCGGGGACGACGACCTTGGTCTTCGCGATGGTCTGGAGGACGTAGGCGCGCTCGTCAGGGACGACGACGACGCCGATGTTGGGGTCGATGGTGCAGAACGGGTAGTTCGCAGCTTCGGCCTTGCGGGAGCGAGTGAGGGCGTTGAAGAGAGTGGATTTGCCCACGTTGGGCAGGCCGACGATACCAGCTTTAAGCATAAATAGAGACGTGGACGGTCTCAGTGGGCGGCGGGGGCGGTCAATCGTAAAGCCGACGAGGTCGACGATGCGCGAAGGCAGAATTAGTCGGCAGCGCTCTCGCGAACGGGGCCATGGTCACAAGGTCTCAACTAAAGTTTGTCGAACGGGGCGTCCTTGCGGCGGCGTTGGTGGTGCGAGGAGGACTCATGTTTGCTGCGCTGGCGGCGGTGGCCACTGCGATGGCTCCGACCGTTGCGACGGTCACGCTTGATCACCAGCGCGACGATCACACCGACGATGAACATTGCGACCATGACCCAAATCCAGCCGGGGATGACGAGGGGATCGCGGGCTTCTTCCATGGGGATAGTGGAAAACTGTGAAGCGACGGCTCGTTGGCAACTCACAATCGCGCTCTCACCGAGGGGCAAGCTCACTGCTGGGCGGCGTCGCGAGGCGTTCAAATTCGGGGGTCGTGCGCTGGGTGAGCAGGGGACCTTCGCGGACGATAAACAGGCACGCGAGTTGTTCGCGGATAGCGAGCGCGAAGCCGTCTTCGGGGCCGAGGACGAACAGCGCGGTGGCGAGCGCGCTCGACGTCGCGCTGGACGGGTGAAGCACACTGACGGAGGCGAGGGCGCTCGTGGCGGGACGGCCGGAGCGGGGATCGATGATGTGGCCGTAGCGGCGGCCGGCGATCGTGGTGAAATTACGGGAGTCGCCCGAGGTGGAGAGCGCGTGACGAGAGAGGGAAACGAGTCGGGCGATGGCGAACGGTGACGGCGTGGGGCGAAGAGTGGCGGAGCGCGCGACGGGTTGTTCGATGACGGCGCGCCAGAGGTGCGCGCCGGACGCTTTTAGGTCGCCGCCGATTTGGGCGAGGTGGTCGGGCGCGCCGAGTGACGTGAGAAGTTCGCTGAGCGCGTCGGTGGCGAAGCCCTTGGCCAGCGAGGAAAAATCGGACGAAAGATGGGGGATGGATTTGCGGAGTGCGGGGGGGGAAAGCCGGACTTCGAGGCGGTCGTAGCCGACGAGGGCGCGCGCCGTGGTAATTTCGGAATTGGTCGGAACGGTGGTGGTGCGACGCTGTGGGCCGAAGCCCCAGAGTCGCACGAGGGGATCGACCGTGGCGTCGAAGGCCCCGGCAGTGCGTTCGCTGATACGGCGGGATTCCCGAGCGACGCGGGCGAGTTCGGTTGAGACCGGGAACCATTCGGTCGAGGTGGAGGTGTTGAAGCGGGAGAGCTCGGACGCGGGACGGTAGGTGGAGAGGAGGGATTCGAGGTGTTCGAGCGTGGCGGCGATGCGGGCAGTGACGACGGTGGGGTCGAGCGCGGGGGCGGTCGGAGATGGCGGGAAAAACTTAACGGACCAAGTGGTGCCCATCGCGCGGCCGGAAAGCGTGACCGGATCCGCGGCGAAGGCGGAGCTCGGGAGAACAACCAAAAAAAATATTGTTCGGACGGTCACGCGGTCCGCTGAATCCACACGATGACCGAGAGATATTTCCAATTGAGCAGGGCGGCGAGACTGACGAGGACGAGGGCGACGGCGTCGCGGCGGGAGAAGGTGTCCGTGGCACCGCGGACGCGGACGAAGTTGAGCAGCGCGCCGGTGGGGCAGCCGAAGCGACAGTAAGCTTGCGGCACGAAGAACGAGGCGATGAGGCCGACGGCGGCGACGGTGAGCGTGGCAAGGCCGGCGGAGCGGATGACGTAGGCGGCGAAAGGTTCGAGGCCCGCGAGGTCGAGGGGGATCGCGGTGAGCGCGACGATCAGCGTGAGGAGCAGGAGGGCAACGGGCAGATTTTCGAGGCCGCGGATGACCGGGGCGGAGAGGGTGATTTGAAAACGCGCGGGGCGGAAGTGGCTGATGAGTTCTTGGGCGGCACCGTGCGGACAAATCTGGTGGCAGTAGAAGGGTTTTCCCGTCGTGAACGGGACGATGAGGGCGGCCGCCAAGAGAAGGACGAGGCCGGGCGCGGTGGTCCACGGAATGCCGGAGCGCGACCAGCCGACGAGAAGTTTTTGCGCGAGGAGATCACCGGCGATCAAGCCGACGTAGATCACGAGGGCGAACTGGTAGGGGCGTTTCCAACGGTGGCGAAAGGTGGCCGGGCCGAAGGCCATCGACGCGGCGGCGGCGAGGACGATGAGCATCGCGTAGTCGCGCCACGCGAACCGGAGCGGGGTGGCGGAGGCGATTTCGTCGCGGCTCAGTTTAAGTCGCGCCTTCACGCTTTGGGCGATGGCCATACTCGTCATCGTGGCACCGGAGACGCCTTCGATGCCGGCGGCCTTGAGATCGAGATCGGCGGCGGCGTCCCACGTGAGGCCGTTCCATTTTTTCAGGAAGCGGCGGTCGAGGGTGAGGTCGCGGACGTAGGTGTCGGTGTCTTCGGACGAGTGGATTTTTAGCCCGAGAATTTTCCAATCGCGGTCGAGCACGACGAGGGCGTCGGTGGTGCCGGCATAGCCGAGGATGTCGCAGCAGGCGGGCTGCGTGCGGACGATATAGCCGAGTTCGCGGCCCGCGCGGTCGAGGACGAAGAGGCCGTCGCGCGCGGAATCGTCGGGGCGGAGCGAGGCGGCGGCGGGGAGCAGCGAGACGACTTCGGCGGCGGTGACGGGCGACTCGCCTTGGATGCGCTGCCGCACGGCGACGTCGCGGATGAGCCAAGCGATGGTGGCGACGACGGCGAAACGGTAGAGTTGAAGGGCGAGTTGTTTCAACGCGGATCGGAGGACGACAGCGTGAGAGGCGGCGGACTGAAGTCCGCGCTACTATGTGAGGATCTCACGGACGACGCGGGCGGGCTCGACGCCGGTGAGGCGTTGGTCGAGGCCTTGGGATTTGAAACTGAACTTCGCGTGGTCGATACCCATACAATGAAGCAACGTCGCGTTGAGGTCGAAGAGGCTCACGGGATCGCGGACGATGTTATAGGAAAAATCGTCGGTCTCGCCGTGGATCACGCCGCCTTTCACGCCGCCACCGGCCAGCCACACGCTGAAGCAGCGCGGGTGATGGTCGCGGCCATAATTGGTGCGGGTAAGCGTGCCTTGCGAATAGACGGTGCGGCCGAACTCGCCGGCCCAGACGACGAGGGTGTCTTTGAGCATGTCGCGTTGCTTGAGGTCGGCGATGAGCGCGTAGCAACCTTGGTCGGTATCCAGGCATTGAATCCTGAGATGTTCGGGGAGCGTGCCGTGTTGGTCCCAGCCGCGGTGGTTGATCTGCACAACGCGGACGCCGCGCTCGACGAGCCGACGCGCGAGGAGGCAACTCGCGGCGAAAGAGCCGGGCTCTTTCACGCCGGGGCCGTAGAGGTCGAGGGTGGCGGGCGTCTCGGCGCTGATGTCGGTGAGCTCAGGCACGCTCGTCTGCATCCGAAACGCCATTTCATATTGGGCGATCCGGGTGAGGGTCTCGGGGTCGCCGTGGCGTTTGGCGGCGAGGTGATTGAACTGACCAAGGGTGTCGAGCATCGCGCGGCGCGCGGTGGCGTCGACGCCGGCGGGGTTGTCGAGGAACAGCACGGGATCGCCTTGGGCGCGGAGAGCGACGCCGTTGTGCGTAGAGGGGAGAAACCCACTGCTCCACATACGCGTGAAGAGCGCTTGTGCGGCGACCTTGGGCGAGAATTTCGGCGTGAGCACGACGAACGCGGGCAGGT
>CAMBVX010000261.1 GCA_945871085.1 Opitutus sp. GAS368
GCGAAACGTATGCACCAATTTTTCGACCACTACCTCCAAGGCGCCGCCGCGCCCGAGTGGATGGAAAAAGGGATTCCCTACCTCGAACGCGACGAGGAGAAGGTGAAGTTTAACGGAAAAATTTAACAGAAAAGGTCAGTCGTAGCCGCGACGGATATTTCATGCGGGCGAAACACCCGGAGTCTTTTTGCCGAGGTTGTCATCGCGAGAGCAGGATCAAGACGCGACGCCTTGGGTGAGAGCGGCATTGAACCCGTTTGTCATGGCGAGGAGCGCAGCGACGTGGCCATCCATCTGGAATTTCAGCTGGATTGCCGCGCCCACCAAGCCGGGCTCGCAATGACAAACCTTATGAGTTCATTAGCGAGGAGCGCAGCGACGTGGCGATCCATCTGGGATTTCCCGCGCCCGCCGAACTGGGCGTGCGGCCGAGATGCCAGTTGCCTCAGTCTTCGGACCACTGCTGCATGAGGCGTGCGCCCCGTGAACTGCCGTGAAGCCGAAGCCATTCGGCGCAGGTCTGCCCAGCGCCTGCCTCTCCGCCCGCCCAGCGAAACTTTTTTCAACAATTGCGAGGGTGGCCCCGCCAATGTCCCACCCCCCACGCTATAATCATGCGCAAACCGACGCCCTACTGCGCATGATCTATTACGCTCACACCGCCGAAGACCCCGAGGGAAAACGCCTGCCCGAATCCTCATGGCAACCGCTCCGCACGCACCTCGAAAACGTCGCGGCGCTCGCCGCGAAGTTCGCCGCCCCCTTCAACGCCAGCGCCGAAGCTTATCTCGCTGGCTTGCTGCATGATCTCGGCAAATACCGCGCCGAATTCCAATCCTACCTGCGCGGCGAACGCTCCAGCAGCACCGAGACCCAACACGCCATCTTTGGAGCCGCGTGGGCCGCCGCCGAATCGCGCCATATTCCCTGCACCGCTCTCGCGATCGCCGGCCACCACGCCGGCCTGCATAATCAATGTGACATCGAGGCCATGTGCGCCAAACGCGGCCTTCGCATCCCGGAAACCGTTCCCGTCCTCATTGCACTGCTCGAAAGCGAACTCGGTCCGCTTCCTTCACTTCCCGCGCCGCCATCGTGGATTCACGACGAGCACTCAGCCGAGTTCTACGCCCGCCTGATTTTCTCGTGCATCGTGGACGCTGACCGCCTCGACACCGCCCATTGGCCCGCCTCGCCACCTGCCGATACGCCGCTCGATACCGACACCTTGCTCACCGCAGTCTACGCCGAACGCACCTATAAAACCACCAACGCCAAAAACCCAGGCAGCCCTCTGGCCGCTCTCCGTAACCGCATCTTCGACACCGCCCTCGAACGCGCCACGCTCCCCACTGGCTTTTTCTCCCTCACCGTCCCCACCGGCGGCGGCAAGACCCTCGCATCGATGGCCTTTGCCCTCGCCCACGCTCACGCTCACAGCCTGCGCCGCATCATCGTCGTTATTCCCTACCTCTCGATCATCGAGCAAAACGCCGCCGAATATCGCCGCATCTTCGGTGACAACGTCGTCCTCGAAAACCACTCCGGCGTCGCGCCTGACGACGATGCCAGCGAAGAAGAGAAATCACGCCTCGAACTCGTCTCCGAAAACTGGGACGCGGCGGTCATCGTCACGACCTCCGTCCAATTTCTCGAATCGCTCTTCGCCGCCAGCCCCTCCCGGTGCCGTAAACTCCATCGCATCCCGCGTTCCGTCGTCATTTTCGACGAGGTCCAAACCCTGCCCGCCCACCTGCTCGCGCCGACCTTCAACGTCCTGCGAGAACTCGCGGCAAACTACGGCACCAGTTTTGTTTTCAGCTCCGCGACTCAACCCGCTTTTCGCCGCTGCGCCGCTCTTCCTGACGGTTTTCTCCCCACCGAACTCCGCGAAATCGCCCCGGCCCCCGACGAACTTTTCCGCGCCCTTCGCCGCGTCACCTATCGCCTCCCTGCACCCGGTGAAACCACCGACTGGCCCACGCTCGCCGCCCGTCTCGCTGCCACCCCGCAGGTGCTCTGCGTGGTCAACCTCACCCGCCACGCCCGCGAACTCTGGGACCAACTCAGCCAACACCTCCGCACACTCCACGGTCCAGACCTCCCCGACGACGAATCCCCCATTCACCTCTCCTCCGCGATGTGCGCCCAGCATCGCCTCGATCTCATCGCCCGCATCAAGGGAAAACTCCGCCTCGGCCAACCTTGCCGCGTCGTCTCCACCCAGATGATCGAAGCCGGCGTGGATGTAGATTTTCCCGAAGTCTGGCGCGCCCTCGGCCCGCTCGATTCCATCGTGCAGGTCGCCGGCCGCTGTAACCGCGAGGGTAAACTCAAAAAAGACGGCGCGCTCACCTACGGCACGGTCCACGTCTTTAAACCCGCCGACCACAATCTCCCGCGCGGCGTCTATAGCTCCGCCTCCGACCAAGCCGCCCTCACCCTCGCCGCTCTCGGCGATACCGCCACCGCCGCTGAACACCTCGCCACCTCCTCCGATATTTTCTCGGGCTACTTCCAATCACTCTACCAAGTCGTCAACACCGACCACGCCAAACCCGGCGAAGCCACCATTCAAGAAGATCGTAGCTACCTCCGCTACCGCGAAGTCGCCCGCAAAGCCCGCGTCATCGAAGATTCCGGCACACCCGTCATCATCTCCGGCGATCTACGTGGCGGCCTGTGGGCCGAGTCGCTCATCGCTGAACTCCGCAGCCGCATCCTCGCGCCCGGCCAACGCCGCTTTGAGCGCGACGATCTTCGCCGCCTCCAGCGCTACATGGTCAACGTCCGCCATCACAAATTTCAGCTCCTCCTTGCCCATCAATTTGTTCGCCCCCTCCTGCCCAATCTCGAACTCTACGTCCTCGATACATCTTGTTACCACCCGGCGCTCGGCCTGCACACGGACAACACCCAGCCCGATGAATTCATCTGCTGATCCAGCCGCTTCGATTGCCCTCTTGAAATCCCCCCAACGCACTCTTAACCTATGACCGATGAACTGGACCCAAGCCATCAGCCAGTGGCGCAACCTCTCGGCGACGGAAAAACTCCGTCGCCGCTGGGAAGCGATTCCCGTGGACGTAGCCCAGAGCATGGCCTTCGAGCGGGAGCCGGTGGCCCTGAGCACCCTTCAAGAACTACACGCCCGGACCACGCCACCCGCTATCTTGAGACCACTCGCGGAGTCCTCGCCTACAGCGACGTAGCACCGCTGTTGGCCGAGCGCGTGCTGCGCGTCGAACAGGCTCTCTACGCGGCCGCGTATGCCGCCGCCCCGCTCGACGAAAATCTCCTCGCGGAGTTTCACCGCCTCATCTACCACGATCTCGTGCCCGCCTGGGCCGGCCGGTGGCGCACCATCGAAGTCAGCGTCGGCCGCCTCACTCCGCCCGCCCCGCACCTCCTCGCGCTCGAAATGCGCCACTACGGTGCCGATCTTCAGGCCCGCTGGCCCGCGGCCGCCGATACACCTGGCGATCTCACGCTGGAGTTTCTCGCCTTCGCCGAAGGTCGCTTTCTCAGCATCCACCCCTTCCAGGATTTCAACGGCCACACCATCCGCCTTTTCCTCCTCGAGCTTCTCCGCCGCCTCGACTTGCCCCGCGTCGTGCTGGCCCCCGAATCCGAGCCGGAACGCCAAACCTACTTCACCGCCCTCGAAGCCGCCGACCGCGCCGCTTGGCAACCGCTCATGTAAATCTGGCAGCAACGCTTCCTCCACGCCTCACGCCCACTATGAACAACTCCAATCTCATCACCCTCCGTGTCTGGGGAGACTTCGCCTGTTTCACCCGTCCCGAAATGAAAGTGGAGCGCGTCAGCTATCCCGTCATGACGCCCTCCGCCGCGCGCGGCATCCTCGAAGCCGTGTTCTGGGAGCCGCAGATGTATTACCTTATCGACTCCATCCGCGTCGTGAAACGCGGCCAGTGGATTTCCATCCGCCGCAACGAAGTCACCCGCGTCATCAGCCTCGACAGCGCGAAGACGTGGATGCACTCGCCCGAGAAAACCTCGCCCATCCAAGCCGGCGGCGGCGCCGAAGACGGCACCCAGCGCAACATGCTCGCGCTGCAAGACGTCGAATACCTCATCACCGCCGAAGTTCGTCTCACTCCGCTCGCTCAGCCCCCGCGCGACAACCTCGGCAAATACCTCCGCGAGATCGAAGGCCGCGCCCGCGCCGGAAAATGTTTCCATCGCCCCGGCCTCGGGATGCGCGAATTCGCCGCCGACTTCGACTGGGAACCCGACGCCGATGCTGCGCTCGCCCGCCGCGCCACCGAACTCGGTCAAGCCGTGCCGCAAGCCAACGAGCCCCTCGGCCTCATGCTCTACGATCTCTTCGACCATCGTGCCCGCGCCGCCGGCTTCCGCTGGCTAACGCCCGACGAAGAAGCCCGCCAAGCCACCGCCTTCGACCAAACGCTCACCGACCTCAAAAAAGGCGAGCAAACCAAACGCCGGAAAGAATTCGCATCCCAACGACTCCGCTCCACCTCCGCCGCGATCAAACCCGCACCCTTGTTTTTCAACGCCACGCTGAAAAACGCCCGCCTCGACTGCCACCCCGACCGCGTCCTTTCGACCACCCAAGGAGGCAACTGACCATGCTCCTCAAACACCTTTACGACTTCGCCGTCTCGCGTCATCTCCTAGACGACCTAGCCTTCTCACCCAAAGCCGTTCGCTGGATCATCGAACTAGATACCACCGGCAACCTGCTCGGCGCCGGCCCCCAAGCCACTGGCGACGACAAGCGCGGTAAAGAGTTCAGTTGCCCGCAGACCACGCGCCCCAAAGTCGCCGGTGGTGTTTCCGAATTCTTGGCCGATGGCCTCACTGCCGTCTTCGGCCTCGACCATGATCCTGACGCACCGATGACGGAGCGCAAACGTGCCGACCGCGATGCCAACAACATCGCCAAACGCGCCGATTTCTGGGCGCAAATCGCCGCCGCTCACCAATCTCAACCTTCTCCAGCGGTAAACGCGCTCATCGCCTTCGGCCTGCGAATCGTTGCCGCGCCGCCTGCATTTCTCCGTTGGGGTAAAGACCAAAAACCCGATTCGAAGTCCGACAAATCGGCGTGGTGGCTGACCACCGCCAGCGGGGTGGAAGCTCGCCTCGGCCCCGAGAACTTCACCTTTCGCGTCAACGGATCACTCCTGCTTGAAGACGACACCCTTCGCCAATTTTGGCGAAATCGTCACGGCGGCGAAGTCGCCGACGCTCGCGCTGGCTTTGCTTCCGGTCGCTGCCTCGTCACGGGCCAAGAAAACCAAAAGCTCGCCCCCACTCATAACCCAAAAATCCAAGGCCTACCTAACACCCAGTCCTTCGGTGCCTCCATTGTCTCCTTCGATAAACCCGCGTTTTCATCCTACGGTTTTGATCAAAGCCTAAATTCCCCGACCTCCGACGAAGCTGCGACCGCCTACAGTGTCGCCCTAAATCACCTGATCGGCAGCTCGGATCATTCGGTGCGGATCGGCCAGACCACGCTCTGTTTCTGGCCCGCGCAAACCGCCATCGCGAAAACCCCTTTCGCTTTTCTCAACAAACCCGACCCAAAAGCAGTCCGTGATTTCGTCCGCGCGCCTTTCGCCGGTGTGGAGCGAGGGATCGCCCGCCGAGACCGTTTCTTCGCCGTCACTTTGGCGGGTAACTCTGGCCGCATCGTCATCCGACATTGGATGGATATCAGTTTGGAGCAGGCAGTCGAAAACTTACGCACCTGGTTTGATGACTTGGAGATCACTCTGCCTGCTCGTCCTCCCAAAAAAGCCGCTAAAGCCGGAGCCAAGGAAAAGGACTACCATCCGCTTTCCCTCTATTGGCTGGCCTGCACCACGGTCCGCGAAGCCAAAGACCTCTCGCCCGATACGACGGCCCAGCTCTACCGCGCCGCCCTCGAAGGCACCGCGCCCGCACTCTCCCTGCTCAAGCCCATCCTCAATCAACTCCATTCCCGCCTCGTCCGCGACGACACTTACAACCTCCTCTACGACGAAAGTCGCTTCGCCCTCCTCAAACTGATTCTCAACCGCAATCGCACCGCCTCCACCATGGAAATCAAAACCACCCTCACCGCCGACACCGAGGACCCCGCCTACAATTGCGGTCGTCTCCTCGCGATTCTCGCCGCCACCCAAGCCAAGGCCCACGACTTCAAACTTGAAGGTGCAGGCGTAGCCGAACGCTACTTCGGCACCGCCAGCGTTTCCCCGTCGAGCGTCTTGCCCCTGCTCATTCGCCTGAATCGCCACCACCTGAATAAAATCCGCAAGTCCGAGCGCTTCGGCGGCCACGAGCGTTTTATCCAAGAACAGATTGAAGCCGTGCTTGTGCTCTTCAAACCCGCCCGCCCCGGCCTACCCCCGACCTTTCCCCGCACACTCGACCTCCAAGCCCAAGGTCGTTTCGCCCTCGGCTTCTATCAACAGCACGCCGCCGATGCGGCTGCCCGCCAAGCCAACAAGAAAGAACAAACTCCGCTCCTCGCTCCCGTCACCACCAGCTAACCTCGCCCATTTTTTCCACAATCCATCCCATCCAACCATGAGCTCCAATATCCTCACCAACCGTCACGATTTCCTCCTCCTTTTCGAAGTCACCAATGGTAACCCCAACGGCGACCCCGATGCCGGCAACATGCCGCGTCTCGATCCCAACACCAATCGCGGTCTCGTCACCGATGTCTGCCTGAAGCGCAAAGTCCGCAACTTTTTCGACCTCTTCCCGCCCACCCGCGAGGGCGCCACCGACAACGGCTACAACATCCTCATCAAGCAGGGTGCCGTCATCGAAAGAGAGCAGAAGATAGGCGAGGTCGCCGCCGCCACTTCGTTGCCGCAAGGCACCGACAATCAGAAAGCCGAGGTCGCGATGAAATGGCTGTGTCGCGAGTTTTTCGATCTTCGCTGTTTCGGCGGCGTCATCTCCACCGGTGACGGTGTGCTCAAAGGCTCCGCCTTCGGCCAGGTGCGCGGGCCCGTGCAATTCACCTTCGGCCAGTCCTTCCACGCCATCACCCCGCTAGAGGTCACGATCACCCGCTGCGCCGTCACCAAGGAGGAAGACGCCAAGAAGGAGCGCACCATGGGCAACAAGCACATCGTCCCCTACGGCCTCTACGCCGCCAAAGGTTACATCTCCCCCGCCTTCGCCGAGAAAACCGGCTTCACCGATGCCGACCTCGCGCTCCTCTTCCAAGCCCTGCTGTCCATGTTCGAGCACGACCGCTCCGCCGCCCGTGGTGAAATGATCGTGCGCGGCCTCTACGACTTCGAACACGTCGGCACCCAGCACGCCAACAACGCCGAGCAAAACAAACGCGAAGCCCGCCTCGGCTGCGCCCACGCCCACGTCCTCATCGAAGGCGTTAAAGTCGCTCTCTCCGATGAAGCCAAAGCCGCCGGAAAAACCTTCCCCGAGTCCTTCGGCGACTACGCCGTGAACAACACGTGGACCGCCGACAATCTCCCGAAAGGCATCAAACTCCACCTCCGCCACGTCGGCCCTGATGCTGTCATCGGCCCACGCCAAAGCTGATCTCGGCCTCCGGCCCCCCTTGACTTAGCTAACCCCTTAGCTAAGTCATCCCCCATGCCCGCTATTCTCAAACGGAAGGCCACCAAAGCCACCCCTCGGCCCGCCCGTCGCGTTGCCCGTAAACCGCGCGCCACGCCCGGACTCGCGGTCACGGCACCCGCCCCGCCCAAGCTCCCCTCCATCGTCAACGTCCACGAGGCCAAAACCCAGCTCTCCCGCCTCCTCGCCCGCGTCGCCGCCGGCGAAGAAATCACCATCGCCCGCGCCGGCCAGCCTTTCGCCCGGCTTGTCCCCCTCATCGCTCCCGCCGCCGCCAACCCCTATCTATCCCTCGGCATCGCCGACGCTCTCGCCGCCTACGACCGCGACCACGGCCAGACCGCAACGGATTTCCCCGAGGTCTGGCTCCATCGCTCTCCGCCCAAACCGAATCCACTGGAGGAGTAAACCGTGCCACGCTACCTCCTCGACACCGACGTTTACTCCCAAGCCTTGCGCCGCCAGCCCGACCCCATCGCCACCCGCCGCTGGCAGCGCGTCGGCGACTCCGCCTGCGCCGTCTCGATCGTCTCCGTGGCCGAGGTCGAATGGGGCCTGCATAAACTCGCCAGCCCCTCCGCCTGGACCCGCTACGAGACGCTACTGAAACCTCGTCTCGCCGTCGCCCCCAGCGACACTGCGGTGTGGGCCCAGTTCGCCCGCCTCAAGGCGGTGCAGATGAGTGTTGGCCGACCCGTCGCTGATTTGGATCTGCTCATCGCGGCGACCGCCGTCGCACTCGGCCTCACGGTCGCCACCCGCAATGTCCGCCACTTCTCACTGATCGAGGGTCTGTCCGTCGAAGACTGGTTCTCCCTTTAATACCGCCCCCCGCGCCCAACTTGACTACTTGTCCAGTTGGGCGCACCTTCCCGCCATGCCCACCACGCTCACCATCGGCGAATTCAAAGCCCGCCTGTCCGACGCCCTCGCCCTCGTCGAAAAAGGCGAGACCATCACCGTGACCTACGGCCGCAACAAAACCCCCGTTGCCGTCTTCGCCCCCCCGCCTCGCGCCCCCAAACGCAAACTCGGCCTGCTCGTCGGCAAGGCCACCGTCCGCATTTCCCCTAACTGGAAAATGACCGACGAGGAGTTCGTCGGTTCATGAAACTCCTGCTCGATACCCATTCCTTTCTGTGGGCTCTCCATGCTCCCAATCTCCTCTCCGCGTCCGGACGCACGGCCCTGCAAGCCCCCGCCAACTCGGTCCACGTCAGCGTAGTCACGTTCTGGGAGATCAGCCTCAAGGCCGGGCTCGGCAAACTCAACTTCAAGGGCGTCACCCCGGAAGAATACCCCGCACTCGCCGGGGAGTCGGGCTGGATCATCCATCCACTCGCCCCCGGCCTCGCCGCCAGTGCGGGCCGGCTGCCGCGCCCGACCGACCATCGCGACCCGTTTGACCGGTTGCTCATCTGGACCGCCATCAACGAGGGTTTCGCCCTCGTCTCGGGCGACGATGATTTTCCCGCTTACGCGCCCCACGGCTTGAAAATCTGCTGGTAGCGCACCCTCAACCCACCGCCGCGCCGGCATTTTCGCCTCCATGAAAACCGTCACCCTTTCCGCTAAATTCGACGGTCAGCACATTCAGCTGGACGAACCCTATGCCCTGCCACTCCACGCGCGCCTCCTGGTAACCGTGCTTCCCACCGAGCCGGACCCCGAGCGAGAAGCATTTCTCCGTCTCGCTGCCCAAAACCTTGCTCGCGCCTACGGCGCAAACGAACCGGACTACACTCTCGCCGACCTGAAAGAGATAAATCCGCTCTATGAAGGCAAGTGACCGCATCACCGCCCGGCACACGGTCTGATCCAAGGAAGCAAATAACGCTCAATGGACTCCCTTCCGCTCAGCGCCCTCAACCACTACCTCTACTGCTCGCGCCGCGCCTACCTGATCCACGCCGAGCGCGTCTTCGTCGACAACGAACACACCCTCCTCGGAAATCTCGCCCACGAAGCCGTCGACACGCCCGGCTACGAACACCGCGCCGGCTGGGAACTCCTCCGCGCCCTCCCGCTTTACTCCGACACCCTCGGCCTCACCGGCAAAGCCGACCTCGTCGAAGTCCGCCGCGACCCGGCCGAGCCCACGCGCATCGCCGAAGCCCGTCCCGTCGAATACAAAAAAGGCCCCGCCCGCCGCTGGTCCAACGACCACGCCCAGCTCTGCGCCCAAGCCCTCTGCCTCGAAGAAATGTTCGGCCTGCACATCCCTTCCGGCCTGATCTTCCACGTCGCTTCGGCCCTCCGCACCACCGT
>CAMBVX010000262.1 GCA_945871085.1 Opitutus sp. GAS368
GACGAACCATCAGCAGGACGAAATAAATCAAGGTCAGTCCGAGCAGGCTTCGCCCCGCATGGATCCACTCGATCCGGGTGCCGACGACCACGATAGCTGCAGCGATCACCATGATCCCCGACCACCGGACCCACCACGCCTTGATTCCGGCCACAAAACGCATTCCGAAAAATATTCCGCCGATAACCGCGAGCCCCAGCAACGTCGCGAGCGCGTGCTCCTGGAGACGAACGAGGGGTTGATCCAGCCCCATCATCCCCTGCTGGTAGGGCATGGCGGAAATCGAATTGGTCAGTGTTCCCCACCAAGCGTTGGTGGCTGATCGTGCCGCTTCGGCCAACGGCATCGCTCGCCAAAAATATCCCAACACCAACAGCGTCGGCAGGAAGGCCCCGCCGGCCATCCAGACCAGCGTCGTCCGCGAGCAGCTCCTCCGCCGGATAAATCCGAGTGCGAGCGCCGAGCCCACGACCGCCCCGCCTCCGAGAATGAACTCAGGCTTAATCAGCAGCGTGAGACCAAACAGCAATCCGACCGCCATGCTGTGCCGCGGCGAGGGACGCTCGATCCACGTGAGCGCCACCAACGTCAGCCCCAATACCGCCAACATCCCATGCGTCACTTCGTGCGCATACGGGGCCACGTAGTTGAAGTTGGCCACCGGCAGGAATCGCGAAAAAGCGAAGACCGCGACAAATACTGTGCAGGCGGACCAAGCGCCAACCCAACCCCAAGCCCGACGAAAGAGCAGGTAGGCCACCGCTAGAATTGCCAACAGCACGAGCACGTTCGCGCCAACCAAGACCATGACCCCAGGCCCAAAGATCTTAAACAATATCCCGTTCAAGTATTGCGACAAAGGGCCGTAGACGCTCTGCACGTCGCGATACAAAATTTCGCCCTCAGCCAGTCGCCAGGGCGTATAGAGCTCCCGCCCAAAATCGATGATTGGATCATTCCACTTTCGCCAGGATGCCGCCAAGCCCGCCCCCACACCGACGAGCAAGCACAGGATGCCGAGCCATTCACGCAAACGAGAATCCCGCGCAGCGTTGGGCGCTGCCGCCAGTTCCCGCGACCCGGGGTAAGAGTTGTCCGTTCTCGGTGGCACCATAGCTGGATTACCCAAGTCAAGGGTGCAGCACTTCAGGACGTGTCAGACCACCGTCGGCCAACTCTGGGAATTTGTTTTTCATTCTCGTCGCTCTCCTGCGGAGAGCCTCATCCGAAACACCCGAAAATTCAGGAGCAAAAACACCACGACCGTCGCGGGCGGCACCGCCGCCGCCGTCGCCCACATCACACTCAATCCCAGCCCATCGTGGCACAGTTTGAACGCCCCCAAGTTAATCGCGTAGCTGATCACCACGACCCCCAAATACTCCGCCAACTGTCGCGCTGCATCCTGCCGCTCGCTCGGCAGTGCCCAGAACTTCGCGAGCAGGTAATGCGTCACCACCGAAACGGCATAAGCCACCGTAAAACCCACGTCGGCCCGCACGCGGTCGACCAGCAACCACAACACCGAAAACTGGGCGGCCGCCGACAGCCCGCCCACGCCAAGAAACCGCACAAATCTCCGGCGCGCGGCCGGATCGGAAAGCAATCGGCGTAACATCGCGCGAGAAAACGCTGCGCCGCTCCCCCCGTGCAATGAAATTCCATTTACGTCCCACCGGCCCCTCCGGCCGCCCCGCCCGGCACGCTGCGGCCGGCGCGCTGCGGGCCTCTTGACTTGCCCCCGGCCGCCTCGCTCCATCGAACTCTATGTCACGGCTCACTTGCCCGATTTGCAAAAGTTCGACCACCCCCGCCGGCACCGCCCGCGGCTCCCGCACCGGCCGCGACTTCACGCTCCGCTCGTGCGATTCCTGCGGCTTTGCTTACGTCGAAAACCCCTGGACGGACTACGCCCAAATCTACGACGAGGCCTACTACGCCGGACGGGGCTCCGATCCACTCGTCGATTACGCTTTCGAGTTTCAGGCCGACGCCTCCACCGTCCGGGCCTACGAGTGGCGCGGCTGGGATCAACTGGTCCACCAATTGAAACCCGCTCCGGTCAAGTGGCTGGATTTCGGGTGCGGCTGCGGAACCCTCGTCCGGTTCATTCACGGACTGAAAAAGGACGAGATCTTCGGCTACGACACCGGTGCGTGGGCCGCCAAGGCGCGCGGCTCCGGTCTCCCCATTCTGACTGAAGCCGAGCTCGCGCAACACGAGGGCACTTTTGATATCGTCACCGCCATCGACGTCATCGAGCACGTGGTGGAACCCCTCGAAATGCTCGCCCACTGCCGGCGCCTACTCAAACCCGGCGGTATCCTCATCCCCATCACCGGCAATGCGGAGATCGTTTTGCGCGCAAAACTCGCCTCATGGTCCTACGTCCGCCCCGAGATTCATGTGAGTTTTTTCACTCCCCCTGCCCTCTCGCGCGCGCTCGCGCTCACCGGTTTCTCACCTCTCCCCCTTCCGCGCGGCCGCGGCTGGCACGACATCCTTCGCGCCCGGATCCTAAAAAATCTCCACATCAAACGTCGCAGCTTGGTTGAGCAACTGCTGCCTTGGTCGTTGCTGTCGCCCCTGGCCGACTCCCGCTACAAAATGGGTCGGTTGCCGATCGGCCAGGCCATCTAGTCGGCCACGCCCCACCACCGTCACCGGGTGCCATCGCGTGTCCGCAGCCGCTCCACCTTCAGCATTGATCCGGTAAACCACGGCCCGCACGCCGTGCCGCCGAGCGGGTTTCGGCCGACAAACACGTCGCGTGCCTCGACCGCAAACAACCGGGCCTCTTGCGTCCACACCTCGCGCCCGTTCACCGCCACGCGGATTTGTTTCGGCTCCCGCAGTGCGCCGCGTCGCGCTCCGGGAAACGACTCCAGTGAAACGTCGATCACCTGCGTGGCCGCGAAATCCAGCCTCACGGGCGCACTGAACACGGTCGCCTTGCCCCAATGATCGAGGCCAAACCGCACCCGCCCATCCTCCAAGTAGTCCACCTGCAAAAAATCTCCGCGCCCCGTCTCCCCCGTCACGACCAAGGGCTCGCGCCCGCCCCCCCATCGTGACGGAAACTTCAGCGTCAAACGTACCGTGTCGAATTCGTCGCCGGCTCCGTCGGCACCAGTCCGGTAGATGATCCCGGCAAACGTCGCGGCCACGTCGCTCACCGCCGTCAGATTTTTCCCCACTTCGGCCGCGCCGCCCGCCTGCGCAATCGGCGTCCGCCACGTCCCCGCGATCACTCCATCCAGTTTCACGAACACCGTCCGCGCCTCACCACGTCGCGTGAGCGTCGTGATCTCAATTTCGTGCGCCCTCGCCAGATCGGCGGCGACGGGGTCCGCCTCCCACCGCTCCCCCGTCTCCGTCGCAAATCCGACCGCCCAGGCACCCGCTCCCCGCGTCGTCACATACCATACTCCACCTCGTTCGCCGCTCCCGACTGATAACAACGGCTGTTTCGTCCCCGCTCCGCGCTCGTCCATTTGGGCGCGCACCACCTGTCGCTCCGCCACTTCGTCCCCGCTTGCCGCGACGTTCACGTCCCGTTTTACGCCCAAAATCTCGCCCGAAAACTTTCCCTCCACCCGCGCAGCCTCGCGCCCGTGGCCGACGCGCACATCGGCCGGTGAGGCTCGGTGAAACCGCTGGTAGCTCTCTAGCAACACCTCCCCATCGAGCTCCACCCGGAGTCGCCGCGAAAGTCGCTGCGCCCTCTCCTTGGCCATCGTCGTCTGAAACGGATATTCCTCGGGCGGATACAGCGAGCCCATTTCCACCCGCAGCCGGCGACGATCCTTGGCCCCCGCCGCCATGATCCGGCTCAGCTCCGACGTCCCACCGTCGTGGGAAAAACCGATTCGCAGCCCACCCGGCGCCTCATACTGGACAAAGATTTGGTCGCCGGCCGCAAACGCCCCCGTGCTCACCAGCCTTTCGCGCGTGCCCGCCGCGGGCCAACGCGTGGGCCACCGCAACTCCACCTCCACCGGCCCGTGCTCCGTCCCCGCAATTCTTTCCGCCCAAGCCGTGGGATGGTTTAGCCACGTCGCGATCCGCGCATACGCCCCCGGACTCAGCCGCCGCAGATTCCCATAGGCCTCGCAGCTCAGCATGAGCGCGAAAAACACCGAGCACCCCATCACGCCCAGCGTGCCCACCCACACCGCCCCGCGCCCAGAGCGCTGCCACTCGCGCCCTCTCACCCATCGCTCGAGCGCCATCGCTCCGGTGCACGCCAACACCAAAACCGCCGGCAGAAAATCCGCGCCATACCGCGCCATCGCCGCATAGAAAAACAACAACACCGTCAACGCCCCCGCCGCCAGCAGCGCACTCGCGCCTAATCCTGCCCCCAACCGCCCGCGCGCCTCCGCCTCCCGCCGCCACAGCGCCAGCGGTGCCAGCCCCGCGAGCCACACCAGCGGCAGGTTCCAGAGCACCCCATAAACATCGTCGAAGCCCAAGTGCCCCACCGGCACGGCCGGCGTTTCCATCCGCTGGAAAAACGGAAAATACCGCGTCCACTCCACCGCACTCGCGCCATACATCTCCGCGTTAAAAGCCAGATAGCTCCCACTAAAGTGCCGCGTCTCCGCCTCGAAGACACCACTTAACTGATACGCCACGCCAAACTCGGTCGGACTCCCAAACCGCGCGAAATTATACCACGCCATGGCCAGCCCCACCGTACCCAGCGGCACCGCCCCCGCGAGCGCCCACGTCGCGACTTTGCGCCACCCCGCGCGCCCCGCCCCACGCGAGCGCCACCACTGCCACACCACCGGCACGACCAGCAGCCCGCTCGTAAATAGATACGTCGGGCGCGACGCCACCGCGAGCCCCAGCCCCAGCCCGGCGCCCGCCACCCACCACGCCCCCCTCCGCTCCGCGTGCACCGCCCGCCACACGCCACCGAGCGCGACCATCACAAAAAAATATCCGCTACTCAGCGGCAGTTCCCAAATGCTTCCGCGCAACACCAGCAACGGCCCCATGCTCGCCGTCCCCAACGCCAACACCCCCAGCACCACCACCGCACCACTCGCTTCGGGAAAATACCGCCGGCGCATCCCCAGCAAAATCCCCGCACTCACCAAAAACCCCGCATACGTGAACACCAGCACGGCCGCCGGCAGCGGCAACGCCACTCCGCCCGTCAGTACCCGAAACGGCAGGACCAGCGTCACCACCGGCGCCGCGCCAAAATAAAGGTAGTAGCGCCCCCGATACATCGACGCATCGTGCAGCGCGAGCCCCGGCGGCCGCGTCGACGGATTGTAGGGATCGGCCAATCTCCGCAACTCCTCCGGCACCTCGACCTTCATATGCAGATGCCCGTCGAGAAACCCATCGACGAGCAGGTTGTAATAATCCGTCTGCCGCTGTCCAAAATTCCAGCTCACCCCTTCGTGCCGTGCCGTCCAGATATAGAATCCGCCCACCCACACGGCGACGCCCACAAGCCACCACCGCTCCCTCCTGCGCCCGCCCCGCCCTGTGGCCCGTCCGGCCTCGCCCGCGTCGTTCATGGTCCCACCGCCACCCGCGCGCTTTGGCCGCCGCATTTTCGCGCAAACCTCACTTGCGTCCCTCGTCCGGTTAGCGTGCCCTTGATCATTCTTCTCACGGAATGACCCACGCAAAACTCGAGCAACTCAATTTCGCCGTCATCGGCTGCGGCCTCATCGGCCGCAAACGTGTCCTCGCCCTCGGCAAAAATCCTCCGCTGCTCTACACCTGCGACCTCGCCCCCGCCCGCGCGGCCGACCTCGCCCAACTCGCCCCGGGCTGCGCCGCCGTCACCGACTACACCGTCGTCCTCGCCGATCCGCGCGTCTCCGCCGTCATCGTCTCCACGCTCAACGCCTCCCTCGCTCCCATCGCCCTGGCCGCCGTTCGCGCTGGCAAACACGTCCTCGTCGAGAAGCCCGGCGCGCTCAACGCCGCCCAACTCCGCACGATTCTCGCCGCCGCCCAGCTGACCCACACTCGCGTCCGCCTCGGCTACAATCACCGCTTCCACCCCGCCCTCCAAAAAACCCGCGAGCTCCTCGATTCCGGCGTCCTCGGGCCGCTCATGTTTCTGCGTGCCCGTTACGGCCACGGCGGACGCCAGGGCTACGACCGCGAGTGGCGTGCCGATCCCGCCCTCTCCGGCGGCGGTGAACTCATCGATCAAGGCGTCCACCTCATCGATCTCGCCGGCTGGTTTCTCGGCGAGTTCTCCACCGTCGAAGGCCACGCCACGACCTCCTTCTGGGACATGAAGGTCGACGACAACGCCTTCCTCAGTCTCCGCACCGCCGCCGGGCAGACCGCGTGGCTCCACGCCAGCTGCACCGAGTGGAAAAATCTCTTCTCCCTCGAACTCTACGGCCGCGACGCGAAGCTCGCCATCGACGGCCTCGGCGGTAGCTACGGCGTCGAAAAACTCACCTACTACAAAATGCTCCCCGCGATGGGTCCGCCCGAAATCACCTCGTGGGAATACGTCCGTGGCGACGATTCTTGGGCCCTCGAAACCCGCGCCTGGATCGACGATATCCGCCTCGGCCGCGAGCCCAGCCCCGGTCTCCGCGAAGGCATCCGCACTCTGGAAATCGTCGAGGAGATCTACCGCAAAAGCGGCTACCCCGTCTCAGTAGCGGGTCTCTGACTCTCGCTTGTCATTCCCCACCACGCCCCGCGACCCGGCGAAACCATCGTTCCCTCACTTTCACTTTCCCTCTCACTTTCCCTTTCACTCTCCCTTTCACTTTCATCCTCCGATGATCATTACTCGCTCACCACTCCGCGTCTCCCTCGGCGGCGGCGGCACCGACCTTCCCTCCTACTACCGCGAACACGGCGGCTTCCTCGTCGCTGCGGCCATCGACAAATATATTTACATCACGCAGCACCGCACCTTTCAGCCGGAAATCATCATCAAGTACTCGAAACTCGAGCGCGTCGCCTCCGTCGATCAAATCGAACACCCCATCATCCGCGAAGCCCTCAAGCTCACCGACATCAGCGATCCGCACCTTGAGCTCACCTCGATGGCCGACATTCCCGGCGGCACCGGCCTCGGCTCCAGCGGCAGTTTCACCACCGCTCTCCTCAAAGCCCTGCACACCTCGAAGCGCACGCTCGTTTCTCCCGCCGAGCTCGCCGAACAAGCCTGCGACATCGAGCTCAACAAACTCGGCGAGCCCATCGGCAAACAGGATCAATACATCGCCGCCGTTGGTGGCATCACCGCCTTCACCTTTCACAAAGATGGCCGCGTCGAATACCGCCCCTGTGTGACGTCCGAGGAGACCCTGTTTAACCTCGAAGATAATCTCCTCCTTTTCTTCACCGGCTACAGCCGCAGTGCGTCCTCGATCCTCAAAGACCAAAACGACAAATCCAAGAGCAACGACCAGGCGATGCTCGACAATCTTCACTTCACGAAAGCCCTCGGCTACCAGTCGCTCACTGCCCTCGAGACGGGCAACCTCGAAGAATTCGCCCGCCTCATGGACGTCCATTGGCAACGCAAAAAGGCCCGCAGCGCCGGCATGAGTAATACCGTCATCAACGACTGGTATGATCACGCCATGGCGCACGGTGCCCTCGGCGGAAAACTCATCGGCGCCGGCGGCGGCGGCTTCTTGATGTTCTACGCCGGCGACAAGAAGAAACTCCGCCACGCCATGCGCGAAAAAGGCCTCCAAGAAGTCCGCTTCCGCTTCGACTTCGAAGGCACCAAAGTCGTCGCGCAGAACTGAGCCCAAACCAATTGCCCACGGAACACACGGACTACACGGAAAGCTTCTGATCGGAAAATTTCCCGTTCGATTCTTCCGTGTATTCCGTGTGTTCCGTGGGCACCTCTCCAATGTCTTTGCCTCCCGCTCCTCTCCCCGTCGCCCTTTTGGCCGGCGGCATGGCCACGCGCCTCCGCCCGCTCACCGAAAAAATCCCCAAGCTCCTCGTCGAGGTCGCCGGCGAACCGTTTTTCTCTCACCAACTTCGCCTGCTCAAAGCCGCCGGCCTCACTCACCTCGTCCTCTGCGTCGGCTACCTGGGTGAGCAAATCGTCGACCTCTACGGCGACGGCTCCCGCTTCGGCGTCAAAATCGACTACTGCTTCGACGGCCCGACACTCCTCGGCACCGGCGGCGCGCTCATTCAAGCACTCCCTCAACTCGGCGAAGCCTTTTACGTTCTCTACGGCGACAGCTATCTGCCCATCGACTACCAAGCAGTGGCCGACCACTTCCTCCGCTCCGGTCGCCAAGGCCTGATGACCGTCTACGAAAACCACGGCCGCTACGACACGAGCAACGTCGAATTCACCCACGGTGAAATCGTCCGCTACGACAAAAAAGTCCGCACCCCCGCGATGCACCACATCGACTACGGTCTCGGTCTCTTCCGTGCCTCCGCGTTCTCCACCTTCCCCCGCGACGCCGTCGTCGATCTCGCCGCCGTGCAGATGGACCTCGTCGCGCGCCACCAACTCTCCGGCTACGAAATCGCCCAACGCTTCTACGAAATCGGCTCTCACGAAGGCTTGAACGAACTGGACGCCCTCCTGCGCTCCCGCCAAGGTGCGCCCCAATAACTCCCTCATGTCTTCCTCCTACTCTATCCAGCATCTCCGCGAGACCGTTGAAATCATCGCGAAGATCAATCCGGACGATTGTGAAAAGTGCGTCGCCGAACTCCGCGCCACCCGCGATCGCGGCGGTCGCCTCTTTATCCTCGGCGTCGGCGGTAGCGCCGCCAACGCCTCTCACGCGGTAAACGATTTCCGGAAAATCGCCGGCCTCGAGTGCTACGCCCCCACCGACAACGTCTCCGAACTCACCGCCCGCACCAACGACGAGGGCTGGGCCACCGTCTTCGTCGAATGGCTCCGCGGCTCCCGTCTCAAGCCCATCGATACGCTCCTCATCCTCTCCGTCGGCGGCGGCAACCTCGAGAAAAACGTTTCCCCCAACCTCGTGCTCGCCCTCAAGCTCGCGCAGGAAGTCGGTGCCCACATCATCGCCATCGTCGGCAAAGATGGCGGTTACGCCGCCAAAGTCGCCCACGCCTGCGTCATCGTCCCGACCGTCAACCCTGCCAACATCACCCCGCACAGCGAGGCCTTCCAAGCCGTCATCTGGCACCTCTTCGTCTCCCATCCCAACTTGAAGCTGAACCAGACAAAGTGGGAAAGCGTTACACCGCCCGCGACTACCTAATCGCCGCCCTCCCCTCCTTCTCCTCTCTTCTCTTCCCCGCGGCGCTCCCCACGCCGCGATTTTATTTCTCCGCCAGCCGTCATCGCCTGTCTGAATCCGTGTTCATCCGTGGTTAAAAATTTCGTGCCCCCGCCAGCTCCCCAGCCACCCCGCCCCGCCGTTTTCCTCGACCGCGACGGCACGCTGAATCGTCAGATCATCCGCGACGGCAAACCCTACCCGCCGAACACTCTCGCGGAGTTCGAGCTCTTCCCCGGCGTCCCCGAGGCCTGCGCCGCCCTCGCCGCCGCGGGCTTCATTCTCGTGGTCGCCACTAACCAGCCCGACGTCGGCCGCGGCACCCAGTCCGCCACCGTCGTCGAGTCGATGCACGCGCACCTCCTCGCGCTCGTTCCCTCCCTCACCCGCATCGAGGTCTGCTACGCGCCCGGCAACGCCCACGCGCCCGACCTACCCGCCGACCCACGCCGCAAACCCGCCCCGGGCATGCTCCTCGACGCCGCCCGCCTCCTCGATCTCGACCTCAGCCGCTCATGGATGGTCGGTGACCGCTGGCGAGATATCGATTGCGGGAAACGCGCCGGTGTCCGCACCGTGTTCATCGACTTCGGCTACGACGAAGCCCTGCA
>CAMBVX010000263.1 GCA_945871085.1 Opitutus sp. GAS368
TAAATTCTACCTCCAGGACACGTTCCGCCTCGCCCGCGGCCGCGAGCTGCGCGTGACCTACACCGTCGCCTACTGATCGCCCCGCCGCCATGCGCCGCTTCCTCGCCCTCTCCGCCCTGCTCGGGTTGACCGTAGCGTCCTTCGCGTCCGCCGCCGCGCCACCCGCCACGCCGCGTTTCATCACCGCCCTCCGGGCCGGCCGCCCGCAACAGGTCGTCATTTACGGCACAAGCCTCAGCAAAGGCGGCGCGTGGGGCCCGCAACTCCAGGCCACCTTCGACGCCCGTTTCCCCGGTCTCGTCACACTCACCAACCGCGCGCGCGGCGGCCAACACTCCGGTTGGGGAGCCACCCACGTCGACTCCGCCGTCGTCGCCCTCAAACCCGACGTCGTCTTCATCGAATTCGCGATCAACGACGCCGTCACGCGCTTCGACCTCTCGCTCGATACCATCCGCCGCAACGTCGACACGATCCTCGACCGCATCGCCACCGTCCTCCCCACCAGCGAAGTGATCCTCCAAATCATGAATCCCGCCTTCGGCAAAGCCGAGGGCGAGTCCGCCCACCGGCGTAATCAGGACGCGTATCAGCAAATCTACCGCGATGCCGCCAAACGCCGCGGCCTCCTCCTCGTCGATCACTCCCTCGCCTGGAATCACCTCCTCGCCACCGCAGGCGAACCCGCCGTCAAAAAATTGATCCCCGACGGTGTCCATCCGAACGTCGAAGGCTGGCGTCGCATCGTCACGCCCACGCTCCATCGCGCGCTCGACCTCGACCTTGCCCCGCCTCCCTGACGGGCTCCTTACGCTCCTTACGCTTCATGTGGAATTTCTTCCTCTGCCCACTTCTCCATCGAACCCGTGCCTAAAAATCTCATGCACCCATTCCGTCTTTTTCTCCCCCTCGCTCTTTCCCTCCTTCTCTCCCTCTCCGCCTCGGCGCCCGCCCACGCCGCCACGCCCGCGCGCCCCAACATCGTCTTCATCCTCGCCGACGACCTCGGCTACATGGACATCGGTGCGAACAACCCGAACACGTTCTACGAAACGCCGAACATCGACGCGCTCGCCAAACGCGGCATGCGCTTCACCCAGGGCTACTCCGCCTGCTGCGTCTGCTCCCCCACGCGCGGCAGTATCATGACCGGAAAATATCCGCCGCGCTTCGGCATCACGGATTTTATTCCCGGTATGCGGCCCGGCAAACTCCTCTCCGCCCCCAACGCCACCCACCTTCCGCTCGCCGAGACCACCCTCGCCGAAGCGATGCGCGACGGCGGGTATGCGACCTTCTTCGCCGGCAAGTGGCACCTCGGCGCGGGCGAATTTTTCCCCGGCGCCCAAGGCTTTCCGTCCGATCTCGCCGGCACCGGCCAGTTTTTTTACCCGCCTTCCGCCACGCCTCCGCCCGACCCGAAGGATGATCCCAAGACCACCGACCGCATCGCCGGCGAGGCGGTGAAATTTATCAACGCGCACCGCGATCGTCCGTTCTTCGCCTATCTTCCCTTCCTCGCACCGCATAACCCCATCGGTGCCCGCTCCGACCTCGTCGCGAAATACGAAAAGAAAAAACTCTCCGCTCTGCCCGACGCTTGGGGCCGTGAGCGCGCCCGCGACGTGCGCCTCGTCCAGAACCACGCCGGCTACGCCGCGATGCTGGAGCAACTCGACACCGCCCTCGGCCGCGTCTTCGCCGCCCTCGAGAAAAACGGCCTCACCGAGCGCACCATCGTCGTCTTCATGTCCGACAACGGCGGTCTCTCCACCAGCGAAGGCCACCCGACCTCCAACCTTCCTCTCCGCGCCGGTAAAGGCTGGCCCTACGAAGGCGGCACGCGCGTCGCGTGGCTCGTCTCCGCCCCCGGTATCACGAAACCCGGCACGACCTGCGACACCCCCGTCATCAGCACCGACTATTATCCGACGCTCCTCCAACTCGCCGGCCTCCCCGCGAAGCCCGAGCAACACCGCGACGGCGTGAGTCTCCTGCCGCAGCTGAAAGGCGAGCGCACCTCACGCGGGAAACCGCTCTACTGGCACTACCCGCACTACGGCAACCAAGGCGGCGCGCCCCACGGCGCCATCCGTGACGGCGACTGGAAGTTCATCGAGTGGTTCGAAGACGGTGCCGTCGAACTCTACAATATCCCGCAGGACATCTCCGAGAAAACCAACCTTGCCGCCCAGCACCCCGAAAAAGTCGCCGCCCTCCGCGCCAAACTCATCGCCTGGCGCACCGAAGTCGGCGCCGTGATGCCCACGCCCAACCCCAACTACGATCCCAACGCGAAGCCCGAGCCCGCCGCCGCGAAGAAGAACGCGAAGAAAAACGCCACGAAGAGCTAAGGCGTGTCTGGGAAATGATTGTCATCGCGAGGCGCGCAGAGCGCGCCGTGGCGATCCAGCTGGATCGCTTCGTCGCCGCGCAGAGCGCGGCTCCTGCGAATGAACTCAATGGGTGTGTCATTGCGAGGAGCGCAGCGACGAAGCAATCCATCTAGCTGGATCGCCACGCCCTCGTTCCTCGGGTTCGCGATGACAAACAAGCGTGTGAAATTTTGGGCTAAAGCGCGCGAGTGAGCTTGGCCGCCAACCGCACCTCGTTCTTCCGCGTCAGTTCATGTTCCCAAATCCGCAGCACGCGCCAGCCGCGGGCGCGGAGGGTGCGGGTCACGAGGCGGTCGCGGCTGCGGTTGGCGGACAGCTTCTTCCTCCAGAAGGCGGCGTTGGTTTTTCGGAACGCAGGTTTCCGCCACGCCACCACGGCGTCCCGGTTACGCGAAGACGGCGGCGAATCCCGCTTGCACGAAATGGTGATCGCCGGTCAAAGCCTCGGTGATTCGGCGCTCGCGCATCACCACGAACGACAGGCAGTCCGTCAGCGACCATAGTTTGTCGTCGTGTTGATGGTAGAGCCGCAGCGCATTTTCGAGGCGCGCCCGGCTCGCGGGCACCACGTGGATTTGGTGCCGGAGCAGGCCAAAGTAGTCCTGCACGAGCGGGCGAAATCGCGAAGCGGCGAGACTGTTGGCCAACTCGACTAGCACGAGTTCGGTCGTCACGAGTGGCGCCGCGTGCGCTTGCGACCAAGCCAACACCCTGGCGTGATGTTGATCGTGCCGGTTGACCCTCGCTTGGAAGTATAATACGTGTCGACGAAGAGAGGATCCATTACCGCGAACGTTTCGCCGTGCCGTAGAGGTAGTGATCGTCCTGTTGAGCGAGGTCGGCCGGCAGATCGACGGCCCGGCCGTCGAACGCCTTGAATTGCTCGTAAAGCGTGGGCGCACCGGCGATTTTTCCGGCCCGACGGACGGCCTTACCCGTGGTGCGATGGCCCTTGGTGGCGGTGGCGATCTTCATGGAGCGGACGCTAAGCCGGCGTGATCATGCGTCAACGCCAGAGCCGTGAGGATGCGTCGCACGAGCCGCATTTCGTTCCTGCGCGTCAGTTCATGTTCCCAAATCCGCAGCACGCGCCAGCCGCGGGCGCGGAGGGTGCGGGCCACGAAGCGGTCGCGGGTGCGGTTGGCGGCGATCTTTTTGCACCAGAAGGCGGCGTTGGTTTTGGGCGCCGTGGCGTGGAGCGGGCAGCCGTGTCAGAAGCAGCCGTCGACGAAGACGGCAAGTTTGTGTGGGCGGAAGACGAAGTCGGGTTTTGCGCAGAAGGCCTTCAACTTCAGACCTTCAACTTTCCCCTGGAGCGAAGCTCCTCGCCGCCAGCCGGTGATGCCGTGGGCGCGGAAGAGCGCGATGAGGCGCAGCTCGGTGGCGGCATTGCCCCGCGAGCGGATGGCCGACATCACCGCAGAGCGCTTTTTGCCCGTGAGAATCGGACTTCAGGAACCGGAGTTTTAACCACAGATTTCACAGCTGAATACCCGATAAAACCACCGGCACCTCGACTCTGCTGCCTTCTATCCGGTTCGTATCCGTGCAATCTGTGGTTAAAGTCTGAATGTTTGGGGCTGTTGGTATGACGGGTGAAGATGTCAGTTACAGAACCGAGCGTGCGACGGTGCGGCGCGTTGACAACCCCTGACCTATGGAAAACCTAGAGGAATGCCCACGCTGTCGTTCCATGCCACCGAACCGCTGTCACGCCGCCTACGCCAACGGGCGAAGGCCGCGAAGATTCCGCTCTCGTCCTACCTGACGGCAACTGTCGAGCGTGGGCTGGCGTTTGAGCCACCCAAGGTAGCGCTCGGAGCGCTGGCCGGCACGGCGAATCTGGCGGTCGGCTACGATCCGTCGGCTCCGGTGATCCCCGCCAACGAGTGGGCGCGATGAGCCGTGGGCCGCGCTTCATTTTGGATACCCACGCGGCGTTGTGGGCGCAATTGGACGTCGCTCGGTTGAGTCGCCGGGCCCGGACTGCGCTGGCCGGTCTCCCGCCGTCGGGGCTGGCGGTGTGCGACGTGACGCTGACCGAGACCGCGCGGCTGCTGCGAGAGGGCCGGATATTGCCGGCGATCGCCGAGCCCGGGGCGTGGCTGGATGCGTTTGGCCTGTGTTTTGCCGTCCTACCAGTGACAGCGCGGGTGGCGTGGACGGCGGCCGCTTTCGATTGGCCCCACCGCGATCCCTGCGACCGACATATTCTTGCCGCGGCGTTCGTGCATGGGCTGCCGCTGGTGACCGTTGATCCGGTGATCGCCGCTTTTGCGCCGAGGGTAGGCGTGGAGATCGTCTGGTGAGCTGACGGAGCTTGATCTGAAAGGCGAAGCGTGAGCCGGTAAGACTCGGAGGCCGGTGCGGGGCGGGTGAGACAGGGCATCGCGGGGCAAAATCCGGGCGAGGGGCAATGGTGCGAGTGCTCGCACCATTCATCAGCATCATCGTGAGCTGGAACTTCAAGCACCTCGCGAGCCTGCACCGCAACGAGCGCTTCAATGCCGTAAACGTGTTGCCCGGGTGGCCCGCCCTTCGCATCGTGGCCCCGAGCGTGTTGCTGAATCCCGATGAAGACCTCAAAGAAAGCTAAGCCCTTTGACGCCGTGGCGGCTTCACGTCGCTGGCGTGCCCGCTCCAGTCGCGAGCTGGCGGGACTGACGTATGAGCAGTTGCGGGAGCGCCTGACCCGCTTTGCGAGTGCTGACACCCTGATAAAGCCCGCTGCTGTTCGACGAAAAGCCGGGCGAGGCCGCCGGCTTGCGTCGGTTTGAGACGCTGAAGCTCTGCACCATTCGGGCTCTACGCCGCGGGCCACCAGCCGGCCAAAGAAGCGATGGCGCACGCGTCACGCCCTGCCGCACAAACACCCTGTCCGCTCTGTGCCCTCTGTGAAATGCGTTTGGTCAGGTTGGGTGTGAAATATCCGCGCTACGGGTTGGTTCGTTTCTGCAAGGTCTCGGCGTCGACGCGGTCTTTGCCGCGACCGGTGGCGAGTTTGTTTTTGATCAGATCAACCAAGGAAATGAACGGAACGGAGAGGCCGTTGACCTCGACCTCGATGCGCCGGACGTAGGCGTCGGCAAACGCCACACCCGTGATACTGGTCAGCACTTCCAGCCGGACCGGTTCATGGCCGATTCGCACGACATTGTCCGGCACGATAAACATCGCCGGCTTCAACGCGCTGCGATCGAAGCCGAACTCGCCGTAGACCTCCACGAGGCGGGCGGCATTTTCCGACGAGGCTTCGACAAAGACATCGAGATCGCCGGTGTAGCGCGGATACCCGTGATAAGCCACCGCGTAGCCACCGACCACGATGTAACGAACGCTACGCTCGTTGAGTAACCTCAAAAAATCCGCGAAGTCGTTGTGCAGCGTAAGCATCGGGATTGAAGGATTTGCGCAGGAGTTCCAAGGCGGCGAGTCGGTGTTCGGCCGGTTGCGCGAGCCAGTAGTCCACCTGGCTGTCTTCGTCCTGTAAACGGCCGACGGAGAACGCGGACCGGTCGAGGGCAAAGGTCGATTCGCGGGTGGCGGGCATGGGAAAAAGTTAGCTGTCCCGCGAAGTGCGGCAAGGCCTGTTTGCGCGGTTCGAAGAGTTCGGTGCTACGCGCTCCGTCCCAAATGCAGGAGCAGCCGCCGCACGAGCCGCATTTCGTTCCTGCGCTTCAGTTCATGTTCCCAAATCCGAACCACCTTCCAGCCGAGCGTGCGATTCACTTCGCGGTCACGCGCCCGGTTGCGGGCAAGCTTCTCACGCCAGAACTTCGCGTTGGTTTTGGGCTGCGCGCCGTGGACCGGGCAGCCGTGCCAAAAGCAGCCATCGACGAAGACGGCGAGGCGGTGACTGCGGAAAACGAAGTCGGGTTTATCCAACCCAGGCTCGTTTGTCGCTGCCCTGACTCGGCGCGCGGTCACTTCGCCCACGGCGAAAGTTTGGGATGCTTTTTCTCCAGCCAATCGATCACCTCTTCGCGCAGTTCGCGGGCGAAGGCGGCGAGTTCTTTCGCTTCTTTGGCGCTGACTTGGCCGGGGGCGTCATATTCGGCTGTGTTTCGTTTCGCGCGGCAGGTGTCGAGGTAGTCGGCGTCGTTCTGTCGATCTGATCCGAGAATGAGGGGCAGGGCTTGCAGAGTGCGATAGTGCGCGAGGTTTTTCTCGGGGCGCCAGCCTTCGGAGTAGACCAACACGGTGCAGAGTTTCAGCGCAGCGTTGTAGGCGATGCCAAACTGCCAGTCCGGCGAAAGCCCGCGCGTCGCGTCTTCCAGATCGCGATCGACGATAGCAAACAGATCGGCGATCTGCTCGCGGGAGGTTTGGTGGGGCCGGAGCCACCCGGCCTTAGCCCAGTCGTGCAAGCTCATCGGTATTTCCCTTGATGAAAAGTTTCTCCTTGGCGAGCACGTCGCGGAGGAAGGCCTTCTTGGTCCGGTCGCGGGCGAAGTCGGCGGCCGTCATTGTCACCGGGTTGATTTCGCGACCAAGCTGTTCCGCCGCCTTGCGCAGCCGGGGGGCCAAGGCGCGCAAACCCGCGTCGCCGATCACCATCAAATCCACGTCGCTCCCGGCCTTGCCAGACCCGGCGGCGAGCGAGCCGAAAACGAAGGCCAGTTCGATGCCGGGCACCTCGCGCAGCGCCTCCGCCAGCACCTCGCGCAGGCCGGCGGTTTTCAATACGAGCTGGCGCAGATCGGTGAAGAGCGGGTGGGCGGCGTTGGCGCGGAAGTAGAGCCGGTTGCCGTCGCGGCGGGCGAGCAGCAGATCGGCGGCGCGGAGCTTCTCCACCTCGGTTTGCAGGGTGCCGAGCGAGAGCCTGCATTGCCGGGTGAGTTCGCGCAGGTGCAGCTCGCGGCCCTCCTCGGCAAACAAGAGCCGGAGGACCTCGGCGCGCACTTGGGGGAAGATAACTTCGAGCAGGCTCATCTGTATGGTTTAAGCATACGAATGACTGGATTACCCGGTCAATGTGATTTTGAGGTTCGGGAAGGAGGAGAGGGCAAGGCAGCCGGACGATCTGTTTTCACCACGGATTACGCAGATGGCGCGGATGACGGAAGGGAAGGGTAGCGAAGCTATGGGCGAAACGATCCGAGTGGATGGAACCACGGAGACACGGAGATCTGAGGTGGCCGAGGGAGGTGGCTCAGGGGGCGTGGAAACCGATTCCGAGAAGCGCCCGGTGGATGCGCCGCACGAGTCGCATTTCGTTCCTGCGCTTCAGTTCATGCTCCCAAATTCGCAGCCCGCGCCAGCCGCCGGAGCGGAGGGTGCGGGACACGAGTCGGTCGCGGGTGCGGTTGGTGGCGATTTGTGGCCGTTTACGCCCAGCGGGCGCCCGCCAACGGCCACCCCTGCGCTCCGCTGCGGGGCCACGCCTGCGTCGTGACCATCTACGCGCTGCCGCGCTCCGTTTTTGCGCCAGAAAGCGGCGTTGGTTTTGGGCGACGTGGCGTGGAGCGTGCAGCCGTGCCAGAAGCAGCCGTCGACGAAGACGGCGAGGCGGTGCGCCCGGAAGACAAAGTCGGCGAGGCGGTGCGCCCGGAAGACAAAGTCGGGTTTCACGCGAAACGCCTTCAACTTCATCCCTTCAACTTTCCACTGGAGCGAAGCTCCTCGCCGCCAGCCGGTGATGCCGTGGGCACGCATGATCGTGATCAACCGAAGCTCCGTGTCGCGGTTGCCGTGCGAACGGATGAGCGCCATCACGGCGGAACGTTTTCGTTTGGTGAAGATGTCGGTCACGAACCGGTTCGTCGGACGGGACGTTTTTCCGGGGGCCGGACTCAATCGCGTTCCCCGGGGTCCTTCGACCGCACGACGGCGAAGATTTGGCCCGCTCGTTCGCGCTGATCCGCGTTGGGCAAGAAACCGATTTGGTTTTCGAGGTCGCGGGTTTCGATCAGACGGTGGGCGAGCATGGCCGCGCGTCATGGGCGAACTCCCGCATGATCCGGGTGCGCTCGGCGCCCGACAGAATGCCGCCGAGCGGCGCATCCTGCCGCAGGGCGGCGCCTTGTTCGGTCTCGGCGAGGAGTTCGGCGCGAAGCGCCGGCCACGGTTGGCGCAAACGCCGCTGCCATTGGGCCTGCAACCGTGCATTCGGCCAGCGCGCCACGTTCTGGGCGAGCTGCGCGACCAACGCAGGATCGGCATCGATTTTTTGAACCGAGACTTCGACCAGCCGCCGCAGGCGGGCATCAATTGTCTGATGATAACACGGTGTCACCGGAGGGACGATGTGCGACCACCGGGAGCGATAGGCAAGCGCGCGGGCGATCCCGGCGTGACCGGACCGGGATCAGCCCTTCGCCGCTAGCCGCACGAAATCCTCCGGGGTCACGGCTTTCACGGGCGACTTGCGGAAGTCGGTGAGGTTGCGGGTGACGATATGGGTGGCCCCGGCGCTTTCGGCCGCAGCAGCAATCAGCGCGTCCTCGAAGTCCGCCATGGGCAGGGTGAGGGCGCGTTTCACCTCGGTATTTTCCAAGCGCGCAATATCCATGCCGTCGATCAGGTCGGCGATGAATTCCCGGGCTTTGGCCGGCGAGGCTGCGCGTCCGACGAGATAGGAGGAGGTTGCCAACGAATGGACGGCCAGGAGACCTGAGCCGGGATTGTTGAGGCACCAGGCTACCGTCGCTCCGCTGGCCTCGTGCAAACCCGGGCGGCGCAAAGCGACGTCAACGAGCACGTTGGTGTCCAGCAACGGCCGCATGGTCAGCGCATGTGCTTGGCGACGATCGCCGCGACCCGTTCATCCTTCAACGCGGCCGGGTCGAGTTTGAAGGCCCCCTGCCACTTGGCGAGAAAGCGCTCGCCGGCATCGGCGGTGGTGAGTCGGTTGAGGTGATTCTCCACCACGCGGGAGAGCGGGACGTTGCGGCGGCGCGCCCAGAGCTTGCCCCGTTTGACGGCCGCCTTGTCCACGTAAAGGGTGAGCTTGGTCTTCATACGTAGAAAGCAGTTGTCTACGTGCGAAGAGTCAACGGGCTTTCCGGCCTGATCGCGGGGCGACCCGAGGGGCGCAGGCCAGCGAATCGCGGTGAAAATTTTCTGCGCGACGTAGCCAGCACGGCGCTTGGCTGGGGGACGCCGGGAGCCAATTCGGAAATGAGTTAACCACAGATGGCGCAGATGACACGGATGCGGGGGATGAAAATGACGAGAACTGAGAGAGTATGACCAAGGACTCGTGATTGATGACGGAGGCGGGAGAGGCTGGGGAGAAAGAGAAAGACCAGGAGAGAAATTGATGTGGCGTTTCACACGAGCGCGCGGTGGAGGCGGGCGAGGAGGTGGCGTTCGTTTTTCCGGGAGAGTTCGTGTTGCCAGATGCGGAGGACGCGCCAGCCGCGGGCGCGGAGGGTGTGGGACACAAGGCGGTCGCGGGTGCGATTGGCGGCGAGCTTTTTGAGCCAGAAGGCGGCGTT
>CAMBVX010000264.1 GCA_945871085.1 Opitutus sp. GAS368
CGCGTGTCGGTGCGGTAGAGCCAGCGCGACTCGTCGAGGCGCGGAGCGTCGAATTCATCCGCCCACGCGAGCGTGTAGCCCGGCGGCGGAGTCGGCACTACCGGCAAGTCGAGCGTCGTGACGCCGCCGGTGCGTTCGGGCGGCGGCGATCTCGTGCCGACCGGCTCGCCGACGATGAGGAAGCCGCTGAGGTAAAGTCCGTGCGCGGCGTAGGGCTTCGGGTCGGTGATGGGCTTGCCGGCTTTCGCCATGATGGCGGCCTTGTCGATCTTCGTGGCGAGCAGTTCGAGAGTCACGCGGTGCTCCGTGTCGGCGAGCGGTTTCGAGAAGAACCACCGTGCGAGAACAAAGCGGCCGGGCGTCGAAAAACTGTCGAAGAGCGTGCCCGTCTCAGGCGTTAGATCGTCGATCGTGACGCGGAACTGGCCGTTTTCGGGGCCCTTCAAGCCGACGATGCCCAGCGCGGTGCCGGTGAAACGAAAGGTAATCGTCGCGCCCGGCTCCATCGCGACCCACGTTGGCGGCACCATGTTCTGTCCGCTTTGGGTGGTCAGGTGCACATCGTGCGGCGGGACCGGTTGCCATTGGCTGTCGTGGTCTGTCTCGGCGACGCTGACGATCCGTGCGCGTTGCCAGTTTTCCGTCGAAAGCGGCGCCGCTAGCGCGTGCGGACCGGCGGAGCCGGCGCGGATGAACTGCGGCAGTGCGAGCGCCAGACGGGCGGTGTAAACGCGGTGGCCGGCTTCGGTCGGATGGGTTTTGTCGCGGGTGAAAATCAGGCGACCCTGCGCGTCGTTGCCCTGGGCATCGGCCTTTACGCTTTCGGGCGCCGACATGAGGAGCGTGCTGGCGGCGATGCGGCGTGCGACCTCCACACCGAAATTGAAACTCGGAATGCCGTAGTGTGCGGCGACGTTTTCCATCGAGCGCGCCGTGCTCTGATAGTTGCCGGCGAGCAGGTCCTTCAGCATTCCGTCCGAAACGGTGTAGACGAAACAGATGTCGGTGTGCGGGTTCGCGGCCCACGTCTGGCGGACGATGCCTTCCATGCGCGCTTCGACGCGGGGTGAACCGGAGCCATCGTTGACGGCGAATTCCACGAAGAGCAGATCGGGCCGGTGGCGCAGGACATCGCGTTGCAGCCGCGGGGCGCCGTAGTCGGAGCCGGTGCCGGACACGGCGGCGTTGATCTCGGTGAACTTTATCTTCGGGTAGGTGCGGCGGAGATGATCGAGCGTGAAGACCCGCCAGCCTGCCGCGGCGGTGATGCTGCCGCCGAGAAACGCCACGCGCACCTCTTCGCTGCGGGAGATTTTGGCGGCGACGTTCGGCAGACCGCCGCGCACGTGAAATTCCGGGGTTTCGGCGGCGCAGGCCGCGCAAGCCGCAAAACAGCCGACGAGCAGTAGGCGAACGAGGAGAGCGAGTGGGGGGATCATTTTGGCGGGGCGGAGAAACCCGCGGCGAGGAGTCGGGAGACAAGAAGAGACACGACGGGGGGTGTGAGTGGCGGAAGATTCGGGCTGTTTTTCAACGGCCGAAATAGTGAAACCGTTCACCCGGGCCGGGGCAGCGAAGCGATCATGACTAAACGCTATTAGCCGTTGCCCTTTCAATCGGTTGAGCGGGTGATAATCGGCGTCAGCGCGTAAGCTTCGATTCGCTCGCACGTCCGTCCACGCCTGTTCTCCGCCCCACGTTGCTTCAATCAGTCCTGTGTACCCTCCACTGCGGAGTTTTCGCGAGCGGGCCGTGCGGTGCGTAAACTCAGACGCTATACCCAGGGCGCGCGGCTCATAAGCGTTAACTTAAGCACGCAAGCGTCGCTGCTTGGCAGTGCGAAGAAGGCTTGCCGACTGTGGCAATCCATCGGTGAACGCACGGTGGATTGCCGCAGTCGCTTAGGCTCCTTCGCAATGACAAACTGGCCGCCACGGCTTTAGGTTAATGCCGATGGGCGTGCGGCTGCTCTTCCTGGTCGGGTCCGCGGCGGCGTGTCGGGCAGTTCAGTCACCATGAGCGACTGGCTCCGGACCGGAATGTTTGCGGTGATCGCAGGGCTGGCCGCATTGGTCTGGATGCTCATTGAGCGAAGGCGTGAACCGGATGCGCGCCCGCGTTTCTGGCTGCGGGTGGGGCTGGGTTACGTGCTCGGTTCCGCGATGATGCTTTATGGTTTCATGAAAATCATCCCGCCGATTCAGTTGACGCCGCCTTCGTTCGTGCAACTGACCCAGACCTTCGGCGACTCTTCGCCCCAGGGCCTGCTCTGGAAATTCATGGGATTTCCCCCGGTGTATGTGGCTTTTCTCGGTCTCGGCGAAGCGGTGGCCGGGGCGATGCTTTTTTTCGCCGGACCACACTGGACGGAGCCCTGATCACGACCGGGATCATGGCCAACGTCGTGAGGCTCAACCTCTGCTACGGTGTGCCGGTAAAGCTCTACTCGGGACATCTGTTACTCATGGCGCTATGGCTGATCTGGCCCGATCTGCCGCGGATCTTTTCCGCCTTGGTGCTCAAGCGCGCCACGGTGTCGGTCGAGGAGATCCGGCCGTGGAGCGGGAACCCACGGACACGCCTGCTGGCGGTCGCGCTCAAGACCGTTCTAGTGGGCCGGGCGCTCTATCAATCGGTCGGCGCGCAGATCGAGAACCAGTCGACCAACATCGAACGCTTTGGGCTGACCCCGGCGGAACTGCGTGGCATCTGGGCGGCGGAATCTTTCGAACTCAACGGTCGCCCTGTGCCCCCGTTGGCCACGGAAAAATCCCGCTGGCACACACTCATTTTTGGCGAATATCAGGTCGTGCTCATGCGTCGCGTTGACGGCAAGCGCGGTGGATTCTGGTTCGTCCGACGGGCGGGAGCACCGGGCGCGTTTGTATTTGAGCGATCCGAAAAGAATGCGGCGCCCTCTCCCGTCACCATCAATCTGCCGGACGGAGGCTTGATGCATTTGGCGACCACGCTGGATGGTGCTGCGCTCGACGTGATGCTGCGCCGTGTGGATGAAAACAGTTTCCGTTGCTCAGCTGTGGCTTTAACTGGGTCACGGAAGTTCCGTTCAACCGGTAGCAGCCGGCAGCCGGCGCGAGAAAAATCCGGGTTGTAGCGGTGCGGGTTGAACGGCGTGCCGCGTGGGAAAGAATGCCGGCTCGAATAATGGAAATCGGTTCGTGGCGTGTCTTGGAGGTAATCTCTCCCCACACGATGTCTACCCCCCCCAGGCCATCCGGACCTGCCGAACGGCAGCCCCGACAGTTGCGCATTCGTTCACCCACAACGGTCTTTACTTCGCCGCGTCCGCGTTCCTCCTCGGCATCGGTCGGTCTCCCGATTGCTGCGGCCCTCACCAGCCGAACGACGGGGTTCCCCTCGCATCGCCCGTTCGCCCGGAGTGGCGCTTTATTTCCCCACAATTTTCATGACAAGATTCTTCCTGCCCGCGCTCGCCCTGGCGCTGTTCGCCGCACTCCCTGCGTTCGCGGCACCGCGCCCGCCCGATATTGTCGTTTTACTCGCCGATGATCTCGGCAACGCCGATGTCGGCTGGCACGGCAGTGACATCCGCTCGCCGCACCTTGACCGACTCGCCGCCAGCGGCGCGAAACTGGAGCATTTTTATGTCCTGCCCGTCTGCACGCCGACGCGGGCGGCGTTCATCACCGGCCGGTATCCCATTCGCAGCGGGCTCCAAATGAATGTGCTGCGTCCGGAATCCAAATACGGGCTCCCGCTCACCGAGCGCACGCTGCCGCAGGCGCTGCGCGAGGCGGGCTACACCACCGCGCTGTGCGGCAAATGGCACCTCGGCCACTTCGATCGCGCCTACTGGCCCAACGCCCGCGGGTTCGATCACTGGTATGGTCACTTGGAGGGCATCGACCACTTCACCCACCGCTCATACGACCAAGCCGCCCGGCCGGACTGGTTTCGCAACGGCGAACCGGTGCAGGAAGAAGGTTACGCGACGACACTCGAAGCCCGCGAAGCCGTGGAGCTGATTAAACGCCAGCCCGCCGAAAAGCCGCTCTTCCTGTATGTCGCATTCACCGGCGTGCACGGGCCGCTGCAGGCCCCCAACGAAGAGGCGGTGGCGGCCTACCCGGGAACCATGAACCGCGAGCGGGCACTCCTGGCCGCATCGATGACTGCGCTCGACGAAGGGTGCGGAAAAATCCTCGCGGCCCTCGATGAAACCGGTCGGCGCGCGAACACCCTTGTGATCTTTTCCAGCGACAACGGCGGGCTTCCACCCGGGCGAAACTTGCCGTTTCGCGCCTACAAATCGTCGCTCTACGAAGGTGGCATCCGCGCGTGCGCCCTGGCCGCGTGGCCGGGTCGCATCCGGCCCGGCACCGTCGTCACCGAGCCGCTGCACATCGTCGATCTCTTTCCCACGTTCTTGAAACTCGCGGGCGGCAGTCCGGTGCAGAGCCTGCCCTTCGACGGGCGCGACATCCTACCGGTCATCGCCGCCGGGCAGCCCTCGCCGCACGAAGACCTCCTGTTGAATTCCACTCCGCGCGAGGGCGCGTTGCGGAAGGGCGACTGGAAAATCGTCATCAACGGTTTCGATTCCGTGCAAGGCACCCGTGATATCGCGACGGGGGCCCGCATCCCCGGCGGCGGTGCCGCTGCCAAAGCTCGCCCGCGCGAGCAAAAAGTGGAACTGTTCAATCTCCGCGATGACCCCGGCGAGACCAAGGACCTCGCCTCTGTGAACCCTGAAGTTCTCCGCGACCTCCGCGTGCGCTACGAAGCCTACGCCAAGTCCGCCGCGACACCGCGGCAGTTGCTCAAAGAAAAATGACGCGCCTCCGATTGCCTCGGGCCGCGTGCAAAACCGTTTTGCCACTCTCACTGAAACCTGCCTGTCGCGGGTCCTGCCCACCCATCCTACCCACCATGCCGTTACCCCATTATCTTTGGGCGGTGCGACGCGCCGCCTGCGCCCTCGCATTGCTCTCGTTCGCCTTCTCGCTGTCCGCCGCCGAGACGAAACGCCGCTTCAAGATCGTGGCCGACGACGCCACCGAGGCACTACCGCGTTTCGCCGAGCAGGCGAATCGTGAGTTGGTGTTTTCGCCTGCTGCCGTGCGCGGCGTGAAAACCAACGCCGTGGCCGGCGAGTATTTCGCGCGGGACGCTTTGGACCTGCTGGTCGCACGCACGAACTTGGTCGTCTCCGACGATGCCACCAGCGGTGCCCTCGCCATCCGCCAGGGTGCCCCTGATCCGGCCGAGCACCGGACGCCGCCGAACACGCCTGGCGAACGTTTGAGCCCAAACGTAAAGGCGGACGAGACCGTCAAACTCTCGCCCTTCGTACTACAGGAGAGCGCCGATGCGGGTTACCAGGCCAGCAGCACGCTCGCGGGCAGCCGCACGAAAACGGCGATCAAAGATGTCGCGGCCCAGATCTCCGTCTTCACGCCGGAGCTGATGAGCGACCTCGGGCTGACCAACATCGACGAAGTTTATCTCTATTCGACCAACGTCGAGGGTGCTCTCGAATTCACCCCCGGCGGCGATCGGGGCGCAGAGTGGGGCTCGGTCCAGTTGAACAACTCGAACCGCATCCGCGGCCTCGGCCAGGTCAGTAACCTCCGCGATTTCTTTTCCACGGGGTTCGCGCTGGAGACGTACAATACCGAGCGCGTCACGTTGGCGAGCGGACCCAACGCCATCCTGTTTGGCCTCGGGAGCCCAGGCGGCATCACCGACGTCAGTCTCAAGCGCGCTGGGTTCCGCGACCGCACGGCCCTCACTTACCGGCGCGACAACTTCGGCGGACACCGCTTCACCTTCGACACAAACTATGTCCTGCGGCCGAAAACCGTCGCGCTCCGCCTCGCCGCGCTCGACGCCGACAGCCCCACTTCCCGCGCGCCCAACAAAGACGAGAACCGCCGGCTCTACGGTGCGTTCACTTTCCAACCGTTTGCCAAGACGACGCTCCGGCTGCACGGCGAGTGGGTCGAACGGAACGCGTCGCGCGCACCGGGCATCCTCGCCCGCGATTTTGTGACGCCGTGGCTCGACCGAAACCGTCCGGCCTTTAACAACTCCCGGATCACCGCCGCCGCCGCGGTGACCAACCAGATCGCCGCCGGAAATCTCGGCGCGGTGTTCGCCCGCAATGGCGGCGCGAGCTACATCTTCGCCGCGGGCAACACTCCGGCCGATCTGCCGGTCGTGAATTGGGCCAACACCGCCGTCGTCGTCGGCGCCCACACCCTCGCGCCCAAAGTCCAGGATCAAGGGACGAAGTGGAGCCTGGTCCGTCCGGACGTGCTCGACCCCAAGGTCAATCTCTACGGCAACGCCTTCGAGGTCCGCCACCGCGGACGTATCCTTAATGCTTATCTTGAACAGCAGATCACCGACGACTTCGCGGTCGAGGCCGGCTACATGAAGGAACGTTTCCGCAAGCGTCAGGGTGGCTTTGCCGACGGGGTTTCGTTGGAGGTCCAGGCCGACGCCAACCAGTTTTTACCCGACGGCGTCACCGCCAATCCGAATTTCGGCAAGCTGTATGTCGAATCGAACCTCGTGGGCAACCAGACCGGAGTGGGCACGGATCAGGAGGACCGCGACGAGCGTCGACTCACCGCGTCCTACAAACTCGATTTCACGCGGCGCGTCGGGTTGGCCCGCTGGCTCGGGCGCCACCATTTCGCAGCCATGTATAACGACGCCGAACTCATCACCAAACGCCAGGTGGTCCGCGCCGTGATCACCGGCACGCCGAGTTTTCTGCCGGCGGCGGCCAAGGACAGTATGGTGAACACGTCGCGATTGCTCCGCTTGCGCACCTACTTGGGCAACGGCGTCGATCATGTCAGCCCGCCGTTTACCGGTGGAGCGCTCGACTTCGCCGAGCCGTTCAAACTCACGGGCCCCGGCGGTGAAGCCTTCGAGGTCCGAATGTGGCACAACCCCGACGGAGCTTATGAGCCCGCCGGCGGACAAGTGCAGAATGTGATCACGCGCGTGCTCAACGGCCAGAGTTACCTGCTGAAAGACCGGCTCATCGCGTCGTATGGCTGGAGCGGGACGCAGGTCCGCCGCAAGAACACCTTGACCGAAGCCGCGCGGACCCGCCTGCCGTTCCGCCAAAGCAACGGCACGATCGCCAACACCGGGCTGTATCCCCTGATCGATGCGACGAGCTTTGTCGACGATTGGGAGGCCTTCGACCGGGGTTCCTCCGTGAATTGGGGCCTCGTTGGCCGGCCGCTCCCCTGGCTTTCACTGCACTTTTCGAAATCGGAGAATTTCGCGATTGGCAACGCGTCCGTCTTTGATCCCTACGGCAAGGTCGTCCCCGGAGCGAATGGCGAAGGCCAAGACTACGGCTTCAGCGTTCATCTGGCCAACGGCAAGGTCGCGTTGCGCGTGAACCGTTTCGTGAACAGCCAGAACAACCTCCGGCCCGACAATATTGTTTCCGGACTGCGGACGCTGCCTTTCAACATCGAGGATCGCATTTTGCAGGTCGCGCCGGCTACCCCAAAACTCGGCATGGATCGGGAACGCTACGCCAACGTCAACTACCAGGTATCCAACACCTCGGAAGCGACCGGCAACGACGTCGAGTTGACGGTAAATCCCACGGCCAATTGGCGGGGCTTCGTCAGTGTCGGCCGGCAGCGCACGGTGACGCAGATCGACGACACGTGGTGGAACTGGGTCGCGGAGCGACTGCCCACGTGGCAAAAATTCGGCCGTGGGTGGGACGTGGATACTCTCACCGCCAACAGTCAGGAGACCATTCACCAAGCCTACGATCGGTGGGCCGCCACCCAACGCGACCCGTTGATCGCGACCAACGGCCGTTTTGTCGACAACCAGCGCGAATGGCGCGCCAACGGGCTGCTCACCTATGCGGTCACCGACGGCCGTCTGCGCGGGGCGAGTCTCGGTTTCGGCGGACGCTGGCGGAGCGCGCCCACCGTCGGCTACGGGTTGCAGAAGCTACCGGGCGGCCAGGAAGTGCTCGACCTCAACCGTCCGTTCAGAGGCGCGAACCAGTTCTACGCCGACGCGTTTTTCAGCTACTCCTTCCGCAAGGTCCCGCTGTTTCGCCTGTTGTCCGGTTGGAAGCTGCAGCTGAACGTGCGCAATCTCCTCAACGAAGATGGCCTCGTCGTCACCGACGTCGGCTCCAGCGGCGCGCCCCAAGGCTACGCCACGCAGGAACCGCGGCAGGTGATCGCGACGCTGGAGTTAAAATTCTGAGAGCAGACCCGACCGCCGCTCGCACGGCTCCACTGCGTCGCGGCATAAAGTTTTCCGCACCGGGACCCGATCACTCCGGTCGATTCAGCGGAAGGTGCACATTGAACGACGTGCGGCCGTCCTTGCGGTAACCATCGGTCGCGCCGAAGAGGGCGATGGGCTCACCGCGGGCGTCGAACAGCAGGGCGGGGCGCTCGACCTGGGTGTTGCTCAGAGTGCCATCGGCCCAGGTGAATTTTGCACCGAGGACTTTCGGTTGGTCGGCGGCGCGCCACGTCAGGCCATCGTTGGATTGAAAGAGGGCGAGGCCGCCCTTGGAGCCGGTGAACTGCCCAACGACGTCGCGGGCGACGGCGTAGTAGCGATTCCCCTCGGCGCGGCTGAACCACACAAACGGATCTTCGGCGAACATCCAGTGTTGCGTCGTCGTGGGCGACTCGGGTTCGAAGACGCGGCCGGGAGTTTTGACGTAGGGCCCCTCGGGCTTGGCGGCGAGAGCGGCTCCGTAGCGGACGTTGCCGCCCATCGGTTTGCCGGCGATAATTTGGACGGCCTTGTAGATCAGGTGAATTCCGCCATCGGGGCGAACGGCTGCGGCGGGATTGGTGACGCAGAGCGAGTCGAACGCGGCGGAATCTGTGCTGACGTCGACGATGGGTTGATCGAAACGCCGCCACGGCCCAGCGGGTGAATCGGCCACGGCGACGCCGATGCGCTGGTGGTTGCGATGCACCGGGTAGTCTTGGCCGTCGCCGTATTCGCCCATGTAGAAGAGATAATATTTTCCGTTGGGGTGGCGGAGGAGGTTGGGGTTGTGCGTCACATCGCCATCCCAGAATTTATTTCCAGTCGAGGGATTCACGCCACGGGCAGGGAGGGCGACATTGACGAATTTGTAAGGACCGAGCGGTTGATCGGCGACGGCATAGGCGATTTCAGAGCGGAGCGCCCAACCGGGGGCGAAGCCGACTTTGGCGGGCCAGCGCGAGTAGAGGAGATGGTATTTACCGTCGTCGCCGCGGATCGGCGCGCCGCACCAGATGTGCCAGTCGGGATCGGAGAAACGGGCGGTGAGCGGAGCGGGTTGCACGCGGGCGCCGAGGTCGAGGGGGCGCGTCGCCGCGGAAAGTAGCGCCGTAACCGAGAGACCGAACGCGCAGACCAGGGCGCAGAAAGCGGCTTGCATGAAGGTCAGGGGACGAGCGGTTTGACAGCCGTGCCGGCGGAGGGCTGGCCCAGATTGACCGAGGTCCACGACGAGGTGCGGAAACCGCTCCGCCAGATTTCCAGACGGAAGCCACCGGCGCCAGCGGGAGCGGAAATTTTCAGCGGCGCGTCGGTGCGCAGCGGAACCTTGGCGATGTCGAGCGGGCGAATCTGGCCGTCGAGAAAGTTGACCCGCAGTTCGCAATCCGTCGCCGGGAAAACCGGAAAGTCTGCGCGTGGCTCCACCCGCACCGTGAGCACTCCGGCGGCGAGGGTCGCGGAGCGCACGACGAA
>CAMBVX010000265.1 GCA_945871085.1 Opitutus sp. GAS368
TCACCCTCGCGCCTCAAACGCCCCGTCCGCCCGCTTCCCGACGAGCCGCTTCAGCTCGAGCATCATCAGCGTCGCCGACACCTGCGCCGTTCCGAGACCCGTCCGTTCCATCAGCGTATCCGGCGTCACCACCTCACCACCCCGGAAACACTCGAACACCTTCGCCTCGTCCTCCGAAAGATTCGCCGGTCGCCCCGCCGCGACGTGCGCCGGCTTCTCCGCGATCCCCGTCGGCCGCATCCCATCGAGGTAATTCAGCTCGTTCAAAATATCGTCCACGCTCGTGAGCAACGTCGCGCCATCGCGGATCAACTGATGACACCCCGCGCTCGTGTTTTGGTCGATGCGCCCCGGCATTGCGAAAATCAACCGCCCCTGCTCTCCGGCAAATCGCGCCGTGATCATCGCCCCACCATCCACATCGCTTTCGATCACGACCACCGCCTCACTCATCCCAGCGACGATGCGATTGCGCATCGCAAATGACTGCCGGTCCGCCCGCCGTCCAATCGGGAACTCGGAGAGGATCGCACCACCTCCCGCTTCGATGCGCCGATACAAATCCAAATTTTCCGGCGGATAAATAATGTCGATCCCCGTGCCCAACACCGCCGCCGTCTTGCCGCCCACCGAGAGCGCGCCCTCGTGCGCCGCCGTATCAATCCCTCGCGCCAGTCCGCTCGCGATGCAGAAACCGAGGCGCGCCAGCTCCGCGCCAAATTTCTTCGCCATCGCCTGACCATAGAGCGTCGTCCGACGCGAACCGATGATCGCGATGTTCGGCTGTGCGAAATCATAACGCCCTTTCCGATACAGTCCGATGGGCGGATCGTTGATTTCTTTCAACAACCGCGGGTAGTCCGCATCGCGCGTCGTGATAAAATCCGTCGAGCCTTGCGCCATCCGCTCTTCTTCTTTTGCAAAATCGAAATGCTCACGCCACGCCCCAATACTCGCGCTGATCACCGGCCCGACACCTCGCACGGACTCCAACCGGCGCTTGTCGGCGGCCAGAACGTTGCGCGGATCGTCGCCGAGTTCTTCGAGCAACCGGTTGAGCGTGATCGGCCCGATGTTAGGCAGCGCGTTTAGCACCAAAAATGCCTGCCGCTCGGTTAGATCACTGCTCATGGGCGGACTCTCGCAAAGCCACGCCAAGGAAGTCGAGCACCTGCGTGGTCACCACTGAAGTTTGTCCGTGCGCCCGGGCCAGAGCATCCGCCGCCGTGCCGTGCCAGACGACGCCGCGCGCCGCCGCGAGCCGCGGATCACCGGGAGTCTGCGCGAGCAGTCCGCCGATCAACCCTGCGAGCAAATCCCCGCTCCCACCGCGCGCCAGCACCGGTCCGCCAAAAAAACTATGGTAAACGATTTCTGACGTAGCGCGGTGCTTCAGCCCGCGCTTGGCCCTTGCGAGTGCGGGCTGAAGCACCGCACTACTTTCAATCCGCGTCACCGGTCCCTTCCGCACCACGACCGTATTCTCGCCCACCGCCTCGGCGATGCGCGCATACTCCCCAGCATGCGGCGTCAGCACCCGCGGCGCGCTCCCCGCCTGCACAATTTCCACCTGCAAAGCATCCGCATCGATCACAAGCGGCACCGTCGCCTTCGCCACGATGTCGCGCACCAACGCCAGCGTTTCCTTTTCGCGACCGAGCCCCGGCCCGATCACGAGCGCCGACGCCCGCGCAATTCGAGCCGCCAACAAATGCTGCCCCTCCAACGCGAGCCCGCCCTCGGGCGTCTCCGGCCAGCCCACCCACATGGCTTCCGGCGCGCGCGCCGCGAACGCCGCCACGAGCGACTCCGGCACAAACGCCGTCACCAGCCCCGCCCCGCTCCGCAGCGCCGCAAGCACCGACATCAACACCGCACCCGGGTAGCTTCGCGAGCCTCCGACGACAAACACATGGCCATACGTGCGCTTGTCGGAGCGCGTATCGCGCAACGCCGCCAAGGGCGCGAGCACCGCGGGCGTGAGCACGCGATCCTCAGTTGCGGGCGCAGGGACCTGCCCGCCCACCTTGAAGAATCCCAGATCGAGGTAGCGCACTCGTCCGGCCACGGCACCATACTCATTCACCAATGGGGTCTTCACGATTCCCGTCGCATAGGTGAAATCGGCCCGAAACAGCCCCGCGCTCGGCAGATCAACCGCAGCGCGCAAACGGATGGGCAGCGCGTTTACCTGCTCCAGCAAAGCTCGGACCCGCGCTTCCGCCGGCGCGCGAAACTGAAAGCCAAAAACTCCGTCGAAACACACCGTATATGCGCCGCTCGGCTCATCCGCCCTGCCGACCCGCGCGCCCCCTGCGTGCACGAATTCCCGCCAAGCTCGCGCCGCGAGGGGCCGCAATCCACGCTCGCCCAACACGAAAATAACCTCGGCGCTCGCCGCCGGAAATTTTTGCAACACCGCCTGCGCCGCAATCAGCGCATCGCCCCCGTTGTGCCCTTTGCCCACCAGCACCAGCAAACGTCCGTTCGCCGGAAACCCATCGATCTCCTCGCAATCCCGCAGTGTTGCCATCGCGATGGCCCATCCAGCCCGCTGCATCGCCGGCCATTCCTTGGCTTCGTCGCCACCGAACAACCGTGACTCCAGGGCACGGGCGTCGTCGCACGAAAGGATGGGGTGACTGCCGAGCATCATAAGTAATTCGGCGCTCGGTCAGTTCTCCGGCGGAAGTTCGATCACTGATTGACCAAACTCAACCGTCGTGCCCGCTGGCGCGGTTGTCGGGGCAATCCGCGGCAGCGGCGTTGTCGGCACTGGCAGACGTTGCATCGTTTCACCGGGCGGAATCAGCACCGGACCGGACAAGGACGGTTGCCGCGTGCGTTCGGATTTCCGCTCCACCCGTCCGTGTTCGAGCCACTCCCGATATTGCGCCTCGGTTTCTGTGAATTGCAGCGGCGATTGCGGCAGCGGGACACCATGGCGGATTACGAGCCGCGTGAGTTTGGCGATACTGCGAAAATACAGCACGTCACCCACTTTGCGCACCTCGTAGAAATCGGAAAAACTATTCGTTTCCGACCGCCACATCGCCACCTCGGTGACATTGTCCTCCCACACCGCGTGTTTCCCCCAGTCGGCGAAAACCGCTTCGATGGTCGTTAGGGAAGGCGGCGGCACGAGCACGGATTTCGGCCACTCCGTCACGGTCGCCGCAGACGGAACCATCGCGACCGGCTTAACCGAATCGCGCTTGAAGGTCCAAACGAAGGCCGCACCCAAAAAAAATCCCAGCATCACCCACGACGGCGTCTTCGACATCTTGGCCGGCGACAGCGGATAGGATTTCCGGGGTTCTTCGTGCTCGTCGTCGTCCATCGCACGCAGTTTTACGAAAACTCAGGCGCGCACAAGCGCCGCGACAGCCATGGCGTAATTCTCCGTATGGGAAAGCGTGAGCATCACGTGCGTGGCGCCGACGTGCGCGAGCAAAGCTTGCCCTTGGGCGTCGAGGCGGATCAGCGGCTCGTGCCGTGAACCGTGGTAAACCGACGCCGATTTCCATCCAAACTCTGTGCCAATCCCCGTGGTGAAACACTTCGACACCGCCTCTTTCGCCGCAAAGCGCGCCGCGATATGTTTGTGCGGGTGAGCCATCGAGGTGCAATAGACCTTCTCTTCGTCGGTGAGGATCCGGTCGATGAAACGATCTCCGTGCCGTTCCATCACACCCCGGATGCGCTCGATCTCGATGATGTCCGCGCCGAGGCCGATCAGCACGCCACCGGGAGGAAGTTGGATGTTCATTTTATTTCAGCGTTTCATCCGTTCATCCGTTCATCCGCGCCTTCATTTCGCGGACCGCTTCCTCCACGCCGGTGAACAGCGCGCGGCTCACGATGCTGTGGCCGATATTGAGTTCGTAGAGATGGGGCAGCGTCCGCACTTCGGAAATGTTCACGTAGTTGATCCCATGCCCGGCGTTCACCGTGAGCCCGAGATCCTTCGCGCGCACACAGCCGAGGTTGAGCCGTTCAAACTCCTTGGCCCGTGCCGACGTATAATAGGCATGCGCATAGGCACCGGTGTGCAACTCGACGAAGGTCGCGCCGACCGACGCACTCAGCTCGATCTGGCGTTCGTCAGGATCGATAAACAGGCTGACCTTGATCCCCGCCGCCACCAGCGTCTCCACGCAGGTCCCCATCGCCGCGAGGTTGCCCACCACATCAAGCCCGCCCTCGGTGGTGACTTCCTGTCGGCCCTCGGGGACGACGCACACAAACTCCGGCTTCAGTTTGAGCGCAAACGCCGTCATCTCGGGCGTGCACGCCATCTCCAAATTGAGCCGTGTGGCGATACTTTCCCGGAGCCGCCACACGTCGCGCTCTTGGATATGTCGGCGATCCTCGCGCAGATGCACCGTGATCCCATCGGCGCCGGCGCGCTCCGCGTGCAGCGCAAACGTGAGCGGATCGGGCTCGACCGCGCCTCCCGTCGTGGTCCCCGCATCGCGAAAACGGGCCTGACGGACGGTGGCACAGTGGTCGATATTGACGCCGAGATGGATCATGAGACGGGAAACTGAACAAACTTCCCGACCACAGGAAACCAGTAAACGCACCTCAAGTGATTTTCCTCTTTCTGACCGGGCCGCTTCCCGGTTGGATGGCGCGATGCCGGCCCAACCGCAAAAGCGTGAAAACCTCTTTATCAATCTCGGATGCAACGTCGCGTTGCCCTCGATCATCCTGACCTGGGGCAGCAAAGCCGCGTGGCTCGGGCCGAAATGGGCGCTCGTCGTCGCACTCGTGTTTCCGGTCGCCTACTCCATCTACGATTTTGTCGTGCGGAAGAAATTTAATTTCATCTCCGCGCTTGGCTTCGTGAGCGTGCTGATCACCGGAACGTTTGCCCTGATGAAGCTCGATCCCTTCTGGTTCGCGGTCAAAGAGGCGGCCGTGCCCGCCGCCATCGGCTTGGTGGTGCTCGTCTCCATGAGCACACGATGGCCGCTGGTGAAGGAGATGCTCTACAATCCACAGGTCATCGACGTGGACCGGATCGACGCCGTCCTGGAAGAAAGGCAGGCGCGCCCGGAGTTCGAAAAGTTGCTGCGCAACGCCAGCTACCTGCTCACACTGTCATTTGCCGTGAGCGCCGTGCTGAACTACGCCTTGGCGCGCTACCTCCTGAAAAGTCCGTCTGGCTCGGAAGCCTTTAACGCCGAGCTCGCAAAAATGAACCTCTGGAGCTGGCCCGTAATCGTGTTACCCAGCATGGCCATGACGATGTTCGCCCTGTGGCGTTTGCTGGGCGGTCTGCAACGCGTCACCGGTCTCGAACTGGAGCAGTTGATGCACACCGCTCCGGAAAAGAAATAGGGCGGACTTGCGGTCCGCCCGTTTGCAAACCGGCCGCCGTCGAGTGTCAGCGCTTACCCCCGCTGCGACATCGGCACGTAGTCCCGCTTCACCGGACCCACGTAAATTTGGCGCGGACGATAAATCCGGCCCTTGGGATTCGCCGCGACTTCACGCCAATTTGCGATGTAGCCCGGAGCCCGGCCGATGGCGAACATGGTGGTGAACATGTTCATCGGGATACCAATCGCGCGCATGATGATACCGGAGTAGAAATCGACGTTGGGATACAATCGGCGCGAAACAAAATAGTCATCCTTCAGCGCCGCCTGCTCGAGATTCTTGGCAATCTTCAGCAGCGGATCGTCGATGCCGAGCCGCGTCAGCACCGTGTCGCACGCCTGACCGATGATCTTCGCCCGCGGATCGAAATTGCGATAAACGGCGTGGCCGAAGCCCATCAGACGGTTGCTCTTCGTGCCCGATTTCGCGGCCGCGATGAAGCGCGAACCGTCGTCACCTTCGTCATGGATCGACTGGAGCATCTGCATCACCGCCACATTGGCGCCGCCGTGCAACGGGCCCGCCAAGGCACAGATGCCGGCAGAAATCGACGTAAACAGATTGGAGGCGCTCGAGCCGACCATCCGCACGGTCGACGTGGAGCAATTTTGCTCGTGGTCGGCGTGGAGGAGGAGCACGAGATTGAGCGCCTTGGCGACCTCAGGCACCGGCACGTAATCCTGATACGGCTCCGAAAACAGCATGTGCAGGAAATTTTCACAGAACGGCAGTTCCTGTTTGGGAAACATGAAGGGCAGCCCCTTCTGATAGCGGTAGATCATCGCGACGATCGTGCGGATCTTCGACATGGCGATGGCCGCAGCCAAATCGAAGCCTTTGAGATCTTGCTCAAAATTATTGGTCGCCAGGTGCGGATAGTAAGCCGGCAGCGCACTCACCATGGCGGAGAGCATGGCCATCGGCGAGGCACTCGTGGGAAAGCCCTCCAGAATTTTCTGCATCTGGGTCTCGATCACCGCATTCTTGCGGAGATTGAGGCCGAATTCTTTGCGCTGGGTCGGGTTCGGCAGCTCACCGTAAATGACCAAGTAGGCGGTCTCGACGAAATCGCTGTAGTGCGCGAGTTGCTCGATCGGATAGCCCCGGTGGCGGAGGATGCCGTTGTCTCCGTCAAGGTAGGTGATCTGGCTCTCACACGAGCCGGTGTTGCCGTAGCCTTGGTCGAATGAAACGTAGCCCGAAGCCGCGCGCAGCGTGCGCGTATCCACCGCTTTTTCGCCCTCGGTGCCGATGATCACCGGCAAGGGGTATTCTTTATCGTCAATTTTCAGCGAGGCAGTCGTGGCCATAAACGCGAGCGAAACTAATTCCACGCCGCTGGCAAAGAAATCTTACCCACCAACCGGAAAATGTCCGGGAAAGTAGCCGGCGGCACGGCACAAGTTAGCGAAACTACGGCGCGTTGACGACGCGGGCACGGCGGCGCGCTGACGACGGAACTCCGCTTGACCCGTTTGCCGGCGCGCCTAATTTCCGCCCATGGTTCTGGTCAAACATCGTCCGCTCACCGTGCATGACTACCGGCAACTGCCGGAAGACTCTGGCAAAAAAACCGAACTCATCGAAGGAGATTTAGTCATGTCACCAGCTCCAAATCGATATCATCAAGATATTCTCTTTCGGCTCAGCGGCATGTTTTGGGCCTACCTTCAGGCCAACCCCATCGGAAAAGTCTATGCCGCCCCCTTCGACGTCACCCTCACGGACCTCAACGTCTATCAACCCGATCTCTGCTACTTCTCCAAATCGCGCTACACCTCCCTCACCGAGCAGGGTGCCGACGGTGCGCCCGATCTCGTGGTGGAAGTTCTCTCGCCGGGCAGCGTGAAACACGACCTCGGGATGAAAAAGGAAATCTATACGCGCACCGGGGTGGAAGAATTCTGGAGTGTCGATCCGGTGAAACGCACCATCACAATTTTTCACCTCAGCGAAAGCTCCACGACCCCGCGCGCGACTCTCGTCGAAGGCAAGACCCTGACCTCCCCGCTCCTCCCGGGCCTGAAGATCAAGGTGCGCGACGTGTTCGCAGCGTGACGCGGCTGGGTTTGCGTCCGGAGTAGCGCGGCGTGGTTTACGCCCGGGGCAACGCCGCTAGGTTTGCATCCGGGGTAGCGCGAGGCTTCAGCCCGCGTCAGAGCGAACGTGGCCCACTTGACCGAACGCGGGCTAAAGCCTCGCGCTACCCCGGGGCCTGCAGCGCCGGTCCCCCAATGCCTAGCCCAGCGCCGCCACCACCGCCGCGAAATTGCGGTAAACCTGCAGCCCCTTCGCCTGGCTTTTTTCGGGGTGAAACTGCGTGGCAAACACCCGGCCGCGGGCAATCGCGCAACAAAACTCTCCACCGTAATCACACTCCGCCAGCACGAGCGAGCGCTCGGTCGGTGCGCAGTGGAAGCTGTGGACGAAATAGAAATTCTCGCCGTCGGGCGCGAGACCGGCCGCCAGCGGCGAATGCGCCTGCACGAACTTCACGGTGTTCCAGCCCATGTGCGGAATCTTGAACTCCGGCGGACGCTGAAAGCGGATGACTTTCCCGGGGAAAATCCCGAGGCCGGTAATGTTGCCCTCTTCCGAGTGTTCAAACAACGCCTGCATCCCAAGACACACCCCAAGAAAGGGCTGGTCGGCCGCAATCCAGTCTCGCACGGCCGTGTCGAGTTTCGAGGCCCGCAGCGAAGCCACACAGTCGCGCAACGCACCCACGCCGGGCAACACGATGCCCCGCGCGCCCGAGCCGACGATCTCCTCGGGCGTGCGCACCACCCGGATGGTCGCACCCACCGCCTCGAGCGCCTTGGTGACGCTGCGCAGGTTGCAAATTCCGGTATCGATGACGGCGATCATCCCGGCGTCAGCGCAACTCCACCAGCGTCGGAAAATCGGGACAAAGACGGGACCGGCGAAGCGGTGATGCCCCTCCCGCAGTGAAGAAAGTCATTTGGCCCGTTTGCGAACAGTGCCAAACCTCCTTCGCTCCGGCATCGAAATAGAGCGCCGTCTTCTCCCTCATCTCCATTTTGCTGTTATCGGGCGAGATCACCTCCACGCAAATTTCCGGAGCACGGGCAAAACAAACCAGATCGCCGAGTTCGCGCACCGACTTGGGAGAAGCCCACGCCACATCCGCCGCACGCACGCCATCCGCCGTTGAAATCGGGCATTCCACGAAGACACGGCCAGAAGGAATAAGCTGATAGAGGAGCGTGCCGACTTGCGACTGGCGCCCTCCGTGGTTGGCGGCAGCGGGAGGACTCATAAAGGCATGGCCGTAGCGGTCAGTTTCCACCCGGCCCACGACCTTCTGCATCTCTGGATCTGCGAGCAGCTCCGCCCACCGACGCAAATTAAACTCGGTCTGCGTGCGCTGCGGAGGGAGCTCGATGGTCAGTGTGCTCATCGTGAAAATAGTGATGCGGCCGGCTACGCCGACAAGTCGACGCCCTAAATTTTCCCCTTCGTGCTGGGGAGCAGATCGGCCGCGCGCGGCTCGATCTGCGTCGCAACATCGAGGGCGCGAGCGAGGCACTTGAAGATCGCCTCGGCCACGTGATGCGGCTCCTCGCCGTAAACCAACTGGACATGCAGATTCGCGCCGAGCGCATTGCTGAACGCCCGGCAAAATTCCTTCACCAAGATGATATTGAAATCGCGCACGAACATCGTCGGCGCGTTGGCCTCGTAAACCAAATGCGGCCGACCGCCGACATCGACGGCGATGCGGGCCAGCGATTCATCCATCGGGAGAATGAAAAAACCGTAACGCTTGATCCCGACCTTGTCGCCCAGCGCCTCTTTGAAGGCCTGCCCGAGCACGAGCCCCACATCCTCGACGGTGTGATGGTAGTCGACCTCGACATCGCCCTTGGCCTTCACCGTCAAATCGAACAGACCATGCTTCGCGAAGAGCGTGAGCATGTGGTCGAAGAAGGGCACGCCGGTGGCGATTTCCGACCGGCCGCGACCGTCGATTGCCAAGGTCAGCGCGATGTCCGTCTCCGCCGTTTTACGGAGGACAGTCGCTACGCGTTTGTTGTTTTTAGCCATGCGTCGAGAGTTTCGTTGAGGACGAGCATTTCGTCATCGGTGCCCACGCTGATCCGCAGAAATGGGGCGGTCAAGGCGTGCTTCGGAAAGTGACGCACAAGGACTTTGTGGGCGAAAAGGAAATCGTAAGCCAACTTCGAAATCGCCGGGCCCGCCTCGCCCCGAGCGTTTTTCGGCTCCGTGAAAATGAAGTTGGCCTGCGACTCGTAGGTGAACCAGCCCCGGTGCGTACTGAAATCTCGGATGCAGCGGTCACGGGTCGCTTTGATTTTTTCCACGACG
>CAMBVX010000266.1 GCA_945871085.1 Opitutus sp. GAS368
GAAGTCGGCACCATCGGCAACCGCACCATCCGCCTCGAAGGCCGCCAGGAGAACAACGGCGTGCGCGATTCCAACAGTCTTTATCCTTTCGCCGAAACCGTGGTCCGCGCCCGCCTCGCCGCCCAAGGCACGACCGATGCCACCCAAGCACAACTGCGCCCGGCCATCGCGAAATTCATGGGCCAGACCGAGGGATGGCTGAACACCTTCCTCGATTCCGGTCTCGCCCAACCGCAGACCGTCGGCACCACCGACGTCACGTCCAAGGGCATCGAACTCGAAGCCACCTACAACCCCACGCGCCACTGGCGGATCAAGTTCACCGGCGCGCAAGGCGTCGCGTTCGACGCCGCGATTTCACCCGAAGTCTTTAACTACTGGCAGTCGCGTCTGCCGACCTGGACCACCGTGCGCGCCGACTCCGTCCCGGGCAATGGCGACGGCAAGGGCGCGCTGTGGTGGACCACGGTCCCCGTCGGCGGCGGCAACACTCCTGAGGCGCAATACAACAGCGCGCTCATTTCCCCCTACTCCGTCGGCGTCGCCAACGTCGGCAAACCCCGCACTCAGGTCCGCGAGTATCGCTGGAATGCGCTCACGAACTACGAATTCTCCGCCGGCCGCTTGAAAGGATTCAGTGTGGGCGGCGGCGTGCGTTGGGTCGACCGCGGCTCCATCGGCTTCCTTGGGACCGCGCCCGAGACCAGCGGCCCCTTCACCGGTGCGATTCTCAGCCTCGACAAAAACAAGCCCGTCTGGGACGCCGCGCGGTTCTACTTCGACGCCTCCGCCAGCTATCGCTTCAGATTCTACGGCGACCGGATCCGCGCCCGCGTGCAGCTCAACATCAAGGACGTCTTCGAAAAAGGCCGGCTCCAGCCCGTCGCCGTGAATCCCGACGGCCACTACTTCGCCTACCGCATCGTCGACCCGCGCCGTTTCACGCTGAGCACGAGCTTCGATCTCTGACAGAGCGGCGGGCATTTCCATTTTGCAGGAGCCCGCTGGCGGGCGATTTCAGGATTCTCGCACCCCGCTCCGGCTTCGTGGTTCCCGAGCCATCGCCCGCACGCCTGTCTCCTCCCTTTCCAACCGGCGCCGCGCGGCTGCGGTGCGAGGGAATCGACCGTTCAATAGCTCCACGTCGTCGTGCAGCGGAGCTCGCGCGGCGCCACCAGATCGTAGCGACCATAAGCGCGACCGCGACCGCCCGGCACCCCATAGCCATCTGGCACACTCGCGCCCGTCGCAATTCGCACCGGGAGAATATCGGTGTGATCAAACACGTTGGACACATTGAGCTGAAAGCGCACGCGGCCGGGCAGCCGCGCAAACTTCCGCGTGTAGGCGATCATCAGATCGTTCGCCACAATGGGCTCTCCGGTGATTTCATTTCCTTTGGAGTCCGCGCCGATGACGTTGGCGGAGCGCCAGCGCCAGCCGCCACCAACGGTGAATCCTTTCAGCCGGCCCTCCCGAAAATCATAGGCCGTGAACAGGCTGACCTTGTGCGGACGCAGTCCCCAGCGCTTCTCCTCGTCGTCGCGCTCGGCATTCATCGTGTCGACCATGTTGTAGATTTCCTGCGCGACCGAATTGCCGTTCGATGTGGTCAGCGTCGACACATTCGCCGGCGGCTGCAGCGCACCCAGTTCGAGCCACTTTGCCACCGTCATACCCGCCGCGAACGCGCTCGGGTCGACCACAAAGCGACCAGTCGCATCCTGCCGCACGCCTTGCACAAAACGGTCGTCCGCCATTTTCAAACCGTACCATTGCGCGACCTCCGCCCCGACATTTTTGCGAATGAAATCCGTGTAGGAGTAGTTCGCCACCAGCCGCCAGTTCCGCGTGATGTTCGCCGTAACTCTGGCTTCATAGCCCTTCGATTGGGAATCCGAAGACGCCGCCGTGACCGGGGGATTGTAGGCGCTGTAAATCGGCTGCCACTGGCTCGTCGAAAACGGCAGCCCGTTCCCCGTCAACACGCCCGCGAAGGCGTCCATCACACGGGTGTTGCGAGCGGGGGCGCCGGCGAGACCGTTCGTCGTGATGCGTCCCTGTTCTGTGGACGAAAAATAAACAAACTTCGCGTGCAGCCGACCGCCGAGCAGATCGAAGCTCACGCCGTAGTCGGAGCCGACCCCTTTCGACGCCGGTGCGAGTTCGCCCTTCGGAAACGTCGTCCGCACAAACGACGGCACGCCTTGGTTGCTGGAACGATTCGCGACGAGCGACATCCACTTGAACACGTGCAGGACGCCGCCCGCCGTGCCCGTGAAGCCGGTCGCGCTCGTGGTTTTGCTCTTGCTGCGATCGCGGTCCACGATGTCGCCGATCACCGGATCATTGTAAAATCCGAGCTCGATCACATCGACCTTGTCCTGCCGGTAACCGAAAGTCGTGACCAACCTATCAGAGAGAAAATGACTTTGCACCGCGCCGAGCATCGTCGTCGATTCCTGCTCGCCACCGCTGTTGTTCGGTCCGCCGACTTCGTTGGCCCAAACCAATGTGTAGGCCCGCCCGTCGAAGTTGATCGTGGCCGGCAGCGAGCGCCAGTCACCGACGCGATAGGTGGCCCAGCTGCCCTCGGTGATGTAATTGCGCACAGTGATGCGGTTGTTGGCGCTGTTCGGCGTGGCGTTGTAGGGGCGCCCCGCAAAGGCCAGCCAAGAGTTCGCCCGCACGTCTGACTGCTCGGTTTGCGAAACCAACGCCGCGAAACGATGACGGCCCAACCATTTGGATTGGGTGTTGAGCGAGTAGGAGGCGGCCAACCGCGTCTCGGCGACCTCCCCGACGTGGTCATCGCGCCGCCATTCGCCATCGAAGTAAAGCCGGCCGACATAAGGATTCGCCGGGCCACCGACACCGAGCGTGCGGTTCGGATCGCCGCGAAACGTGGGGTCGGCCCCGGTCATCAGCGTCACGCGCGCCCGGGAATATTGATAATTGCGACCGACGTTGAACGCCAGGTTGCGTGTGGCCTGCCAGTCGGCGGTAATCGTGTAATTGCGCAGGGTCTGCTGGCGAAACATGCCGGGGCCCGCCGCGTTGACGTTTCCGGGATAAATTCGCGGATCATACACCTTCAACGCGCCCGACGTCACCCCCGGTGTGCCATCAGGCGCGCGGACGGCCGAGTTATTATAGGTGCCGGAGAGCAAGGTCCCGCGGGCGTCGAAAATCGTGCCGTCGTTTTCGATGAAGATCGCTTTGTGGTTGTTGCCGGTCGCGGCGACTTCGCGCGCCGTGACTCCCAGCGCCTGCATCGTCGTGGTGGGGACCACATTGTTGGGCGTGAACGTTACCGCGCTAACCCCCTTCGCGTCGCGATTGTCCAGCCACGCGAGCGCCTGATCGGTTTCCACGGTGTTGCGAATTACCGCCGTCAGGTCGCGTCCGATTTCCCCCATCGCCGTCACGGTCAGCGAGCGAATCGGCCGCACCGTGATCGACGAGAAAATGCGTTTCTTGTCTTGGTAGTCAAAGGCGCGCCACCCACCGTTCTCCTGCTGCAGTCCAGCGACGGACATCGCCATCCGGTCCTTCCGCAGCACCCAGTTGGCGTCGAGTTCGAGGCGATGCCGGTCGAAGGAACCGACGCTGTAGCGCACCATGGCGCTGTCGCGCGCGGTGCTCGCAATTTTCGAGCTCTCGTTGATCAGTCCGCCCGGCGCACCCACTCCAAATAAAATACTATTGGGCCCGCGGTTGTCCTCATACCGCCCGACGCGATAGGCATCGGAGGGCGTGATGCTCGTGAAATAGTCCATCCCCACGCTGGCCGCCGCCCCCCGGATCAGGACTAGCGGCGTCAAACTCTGCGCGTTGACGACGGGATTTTGACCCGTGCCTGCTTGGTTCTCGTTCGAGCTGATCTCGGCATTCATCGAATACTGCACCAACTCGCGGACGTCGGTGATCGCGAGGTCGTCGAGAAATTCCCGCGTGAACACCGAGACCGAGCTGGCGGTGTCGCGCAGCGACGTATTCAGCCGGCTGCCCGCGAGTGTATTCTCGGCTTGGTAACCGACGTCGCGACTGGTGTTCACCGTGAACGGGCTCAACTCGACCACGTCCCCGGAGGAAAGCGCGGGCTTCGCGGTGGGGGCCGAAGCCGTGGGGGCGGGGGCCGTCTGCGCGAAGAGGGCCGCCGGGGCGAAGGCGACGAGGGCGAGACGCGCGGCGACGCCGTTGATCCGCAGGCGGTGCATAATGGTCATGGTGAGTTTGGGGCGAGGGGTTTACCAAGGGCCGAATCCCAACCGGATTTGGCCTGCGGCGACGACAACGCACCGGTGCCAGTGGGACAAGCGAGAATCAGCCCGCGAATGACCGCGCGGCGCATCTCCAAATTGTCGGTTGTCGGGGGCATCTTTCCCCTGTTTGCGGGCCTGCCCAATCCCACAGGCGGGAGCCCGTGCCACGCTCAGACCTTTTCGATCGTCAACGACAACTCGTCTTGCACCGGGCACGCTTTGAGCGGGCTTGGATTCTGGCAGCCAGGCATTCGCCAAGCGTCCGTGTTTCGACACTACGGCTTGCGCCGCAGCACACTCTCGTCGGCGCCGCGCCGCTCGGATTATCGGTTTTCCCCGCCTCCAACACGGCAGAGTTTCATTCAGGCAACGACGCCATAGACGCGCGCCGCATTGCCAGAGAAATAAGCCCGGGCGGCACTCACTCCCTTGGCCTCGACATACGTGCGAACGATCCCCAGCACGGTCGCATAGCTCGCAAACCGGGTGCATACGGGCCAGTTACTGCCAAAAACCACCCGATCGTCACCGAAGCGTTCCCAGATGGCGTCGAGCGTGGGCCGGTAAAACGCCACGTCGGCCGGTGCCGTGCCATCGGTCCGACCCGTGCCTTCGACGAGGCCGCTGACCTTCATGACGACGTTGCGCTCGGCGGCGCAAGCGGTGAGACTCCCGAGCCAGGCCGCCGGCGGGGCCTGACCATCAATGCGGACATTTGCACAATGGTTGAGGATGATCCGCAGGTCGGGCACAGCCCGCGCGATGGCCGCAATACTCGGCAAACCGGGAGTGCTGACGTTCACGTCGAGACTGAGTCCACGATCCGCGAGGAGGCGCAAGTCGGCCAGCGCCGCGGCGTCATCGGACTTGAGCGGGCCCTCCCACGTGCCGGCCCGGATGCCGCGAAACAACCGCTGGCGGGCATACCGCGAAAGATGGTCAGCGAAGCCCGGGCGCCCAGGTTTGAGATGACCGACAACGCCGAGAATCGGCGAACCCCGGACCGCGAGATCGAGCACCCACTGGTTGTCCTCCTCGCGGGTGCTGGCTTCGACGACGACCGTTCCGGCCACGCCGAGCGGTCGCGTGAGCCGGGCAAATTCGTCGGGCAACACGGGCCGATACAACAGGGCATTGGCCTTGGGCGGCCACGGCACGCCCTCCGGGCGAGTCGGATCGTAGAAGTGTGTGTGCGTATCGAGGATGGGGACCGCCGCAGGCGGCGCGGTCGCGTGGCATCCACTGAGGGCGGCGGCCGCACCGGTCGCGGCGGCGAGAAACTGGCGGCGGTTCAGGCGAGAGGGCACGGTGGCGTTTTGGGCCGGCCGAGCGCATAGGGCAAGTCGCACGTGCGCAGGTGCCGCGAGTCAGCGTCGCCCGGGCAGCCGGCACGGCGCCGCTCACGCCGAAGCGGGAGCAGGCACCCGCAGCTTTGCTGCGCGTCGAAAGGCCAAAGCGCGGGCGACGGTTTGGCCGACGACGACCGCTAAACTCACGATCCAGTAGACCGGGTCGACCAGATAGTCCCAAGCGTTCTCCGACTCCAAAGCGCGAAGCGAGTAGCCGATGAGGGCGCCGAGCAACAGGACGCCGAGGCGGTTGCCCCGCGCGAGGAACGCGATCGCCAGCGCGGCCAATCCCCAGGCCGAGACAGCGTGTTCCCAGCCCCAATAGTAAAGATCGAGTGAGCCGACCAGCATGGGATGAAAATAGAGGGCCGAACCGGTCACGGCCCCAAACACCCACGTCGCGTTCCAATCGGCGGGCTTGAACACCTCCAGGCCAAACAGGCGCTGCCACAGTCCGGCACAGACGATACCGAGCAAGGGGAAACTCGGATTGGGACAGAAGCCAAAGGTCCAACTCCACAGCTGCAGTCCGCCCACGGGAAGAAAAAGCAACAGCACGGCGGCGAACCCGAAGCCGAGTTTGACCGATCGCCGACCCGCGGCTCCCTGCCAACGCGTGCCAGCCCACAACAACACGAGCCAAATCACCGCCATCAGCACGAGCGAGTAGTAAGTCGAAATCATCGGTCGATTAATCCTCCGACGGAGGTTCGGCGCGCATCTCCCGATCCAGCCACGCCACGTTGAAGCGGAGATGTTTGATGCGTTCCCTTTGCCACGTGTAGGTCAAGTGCAGCGTCCCCGTGTGGTCCTGCACAAGATAGGGATAGGAAAACTCTCGCCCGGCGGTGTCCTCGAGGACCGGGCCGGCGCGCCAGGTGCGACCGGCGTCGGCCGAGACGGCGAGGCGGAGATTGTCGCGCCCGTGTTGGGCGTGGTTGTAGACAAGCAAGATCCGGCCGTCGGCCAGCCGCACGGCATCGAGGGCGGAGTCGGGGTTGGGCAGCTCACTGGGCACAGCTGCGGACCACGACCAACCGTTGTCCTCGGAATACGCGGTGTGCAGGCGCCGGTCGGGCCGACGGTCCCGCAGGATCATGAGCATGCGATCATGCCCGAGGGGGACGAGCGCCGGTTGGATCAAGCCGGTCTCCGCCGAAAGATTGCGTAGCCGGTATTCTGGGACGCTGCCGCGGGCACCGGGCGTCAGCCAGAGGATCTGCGGAAACTTGATCGCCATCTCGTAGTAAACCGGCAGGCCGATCCGGCCATCGTCGGTGTAGATCGGTTTGTTCCGCACGAGCGTGCTGAGGTTCAGGAACGGGTTGAGGGTGAGCCGCCGACTCTGACCCCACGTCCGCCCCTCGTCGCGCGAGGTCTTCACGTTGAGCGCACTGCCGGACCAGCCGCCCATCGAGACGCTCACATAGATCATCCACAACGCCCCGGTCTGGTCGGGAAAAACCACGGCATTGCCGAGCTTCTTGATCGAACGTTCCAACTCCGTCTGGGCCAAAGCCCGATCAACCGCCCGGGAGGGAGCGGTCCAGACGGACGTGCCGGCCGCGAGCCGCGCGGTGAACAACGCCACATCGGCCGCGCCTTCGCGGGTGCCGCCATACCACACTGCCAACAGGTCGCCGCTGGGCAAAACGCAGATCGCGCTGCTGTGAGTGGAGCGCACGTGTCCCTGCGGCGAGACCCACAACTGGGCGAACTCGGGCAACGTCACTGTCCCAACAGTCGGAGCCGGAACGACCGGTGCGACATGCGCCGCTCGACTGCTCCGAGGGGCCGAGACCAACGCGGGCGGAGCATGGCGCGCCGCGAACCAGCCCATGGCCAGCGTGACCGCGATCAGCGCCACGCGTTGCCGTGAGGACAATCGGCCGACCCGCCGGTCAGCAGGCGAGCGCAGACACCCGCTGTCCGCGCCGCGAGGCTCGGACGGACTTTCCATCGCGGCGGAGGCCGCAGTGGGCGAGGAGAATTTAACGGGCCCCTTTCGTTGGTTCGGTCTTTTTGTTATTTCGGAGCAGAAAGCGCGCGGTCTCGTAAAATCCCCGCGTGAGGGCGGCGTGTTCATCGGGCAGCGGCTTCACTCCGCCCGTAGGCATCGGCCGGGTGAAATCCGCCCAGACGAGTTCGTGGCGACCGGTGGGCAGGTGATGCGTGGCGTAGTGGGATTCCCGGATGAGGCCGATGGTCTTCGTATTGTGGTCGACGATGAAAGCGGCGTTGCTGCGACCGCCATCAAGCTGTTGCTGCCGCAGGAGGTCGCGGCCGAGTGTCGTGTTGCGATGGGGCAAACCGGCGAGCGCGGCGAGCGTCGGCATCACGTCCACTTGGGAAGCGACGGCGTGGAGGCGCTGCGGCGCGAGAAGTTTCGGGGCGTAAAACAACAGGGGCACATGGTAACACGTCAGACGCTGGTCTGTCCATGCGGGAGGAAACATCGTGCCCGCGTTGCCGCCGATCCCGTGGTCGCCCACGAAAACGAACAGCGTGTTCTCGAAGTAGGGCGACTGCTTGGCGGCCTCAATGAATTTGCGAATGGTGTAATCGCTGTAACGAAACGCGTTCAGTTCCGCCAACGAATCGAATCCCGCCGCCTTCAAGGCCTGGTCGGACACCTCGATGCGGGAAAATTCTTTCAGATCCTCGCGTGGAATCGTGTAGGGCCGATGGTTGCCCGCCGTCTGGATTACGGCGAAAAACGGCTTCGTCTGCGCGCGCAGCACGTCATGCGCTTCCAAGAAGAGACTCTTGTCACTGATGCCCCAGACATCGACGCGCGGAGACTTGAAGTAACCCGACTCGAAGAGCTGCAGGCCGGTGATGTTGTTGGTGAGGACACCGCGAATGTTGGCCCAGCTGGTGCTGCCGCCGAGGAAGTAGAGTTTTTCGTAACCCACGAAGTCGTTGATGATCGAGTGCTGGTCGACGAGCGTCGGATTGCGGCTGGCCGTTTCGACCATCTCCACATCGGGGATACCGGTGATCGTGGCCCACACGCCGCGCGCCGTGCCGACGTGGGGCGTGTAGCAATTGTCGAAGAACACGCCCTGCTTGCACAGCTCCGCGAAGAAGGGCGTCGTGTCGAGGGGATTGCCCCACATGGAACTCTTGTAAGCGCTAAACGACTCGCAGATCACGAGCACGACATTGGGCGGCCGCACGGTCGCGGCGTTGGCGGCGGGGGACGGGACCCGGGCGGCCACGGTGCGCTCAAACGGCAGGCGCGCCGGGTCCGGTTTTGTGATGCCGAGATACGCCGCCATCCGCAGATAGTGCGAGCCGACCTCCTTCGCATCGTAGCCCGACGCCCGAAAACTCAAAGAACTGAGAAACGATTCCACGGGATTGAGCGCGAGCTGCGCGCCGAAATCGCTTCGCAGGTTAAACGCGTCGCTCCACCGCAAGGGATACTGACTCACACTGCCAAAGACCCCGACTGCGCACGCCAACGCCGTCACGGCATACCACACGCCGCGCACCCAACGCCGCTCCGGCACCGCGCCCGTTGACGCCCACGTGTGCAGCCGTCGGGCGACCGCGACGCAAGCGACCGTCGCGAGCCCGATGACCAAGAGCAAGCGCAACACCGGATAGGTTTCCCACACCATCGCGGCAGAGATCCGGGTGTCGGCGAGCAACCCGAGCGCCGACGCGTTCAGTCGCTGACCGAGATAGCGGTAATGGAGGAAATCCACGACGTAAGTCCCCGCGAGCGTCGCACTGAAAACGCCGAGCACCGCCAGCCAGCAGCGCCGCGCGAGCAGATTGCGGAAGGCGCCGATCCGCGGCCACGCGCCCAAGGCCACCAACACGAGCATCGCGCTCGCGACGACGCGGAGATCAAAACGCACCCCGAGGGCAAAGGCGGGCCACGCTTCGGCCAGGGCCGCCGTGTCGTGCTTGAAGGCCAAATACGTGCCGACGCGCAGGACGCCCAAAACGAGCAGAAAAAATCCGGCCAACGAAAAAACCCACCGAATGAGAGTGGGCACACGCAGCAAGCGAGAGGAAGGTGAAGGGGGCGAAACCAATCGGGAATCCGCAACGACGTTCCGCGGCCGGAAAAGTGTCGCACGGTCGGCGAAAT
>CAMBVX010000267.1 GCA_945871085.1 Opitutus sp. GAS368
GGTGGTCTCAACCGCATGGCGGACATGGCCCCTCTGCGTGGCTCGAAAGGCATGACTTACGAGGGTGGGGTGCGTGTGCCACTCCTCGCGCGCTGGCCCGCGCGCATCAAGCCCGCCTCCTCGAACGCCGTGCCCGTCCACTTCGTCGACTGGTATCCCACTTTCGCCGCACTCGCCGACGCGAAGCTCCCCGCCAGCCAAAAAATCGACGGCGAAAATATCCTTCCTCTCCTCACCGGCACGGGCCGCCCCGCGCGCGACACGCTCTGGTGGCACACGCCGACCTACACCACGCCGTTCGCCCGCACGCCGTGCTCCACGATCCTCCGTGACGATTGGAAACTCATCCACTACTTCGGCGACTTCCTCGATGTCACCGGTGCCGTCCCCGAAAACGAAGGCGCCTACGGTAAACTCGTCCTCGGCGCGCGCACCGAACTTTACCATCTCGCCACCGATCCCGGCGAGACCACCGACGTCGCCGCGAAAAATCCCGCAAAAGTCGCCGAGCTGATGGCCGCGTTGAAGAAACTCTGGGCCTACACCGGCGCCACGTTCCCCAAAACCAATCTCGCCTACCGCCCCGACAATGCCAATTGGTGGAAACGCGCCGCCGCAAGCAAGAGCCCGGACTAATCTTCCATTTCTCACTATGAATCGCCTCCTCCTCACCCTTTTCCTCCTGTCTTCGTTTGTCGCACTACGCGGTGCTTCCGCGGCGACGTCTGCCCGGCAGCCCAATATCATTTTTATCCTCAGCGACGATCTCGCGCAGGGTGACGTCGGCGCCTATGGGCAAAAGCTCATTCAGACCCCACGCCTCGATCGCATGGCGCGCGAGGGCACGCGTTATACGCAGGCGTTCTGCGGCACGACCGTCTGCGCCCCATCGCGCACCTCGCTCATGACCGGCCTCCACACCGGCCACTCGCCCGTGCGCGGTAACTGGGAAGTCCCCGTTGAAGGTCAACTCCCGCTGCCCGTAAAAACCGTCACCGTCGCGCAGATCTTGAAAAACGCCGGCTATGCGACGGCCGTCATGGGAAAATGGGGCATGGGCATGTTCGACACCACCGGCAGTCCGTTGAAAAAAGGTTTCGATCACCAGTTCGGTTACAACTGTCAGCGTCACGCGCATTCCTATTTTCCCGAGTTTCTCTACAACGATGGCGTGCGTTTCACCCTCCCCGGCAACACCGGCAAAGGCGTCGGCCCCATCTACGCGCAAAACCTCATCCAAGCCGACGTGCTGAAATGGGTCCGCGCGAAAAAAGATCAGCCGTTCTTCCTCTACTACGCCATCACTCTGCCCCACGGAACGCACGAGATCGACGACCTTGGCCTCTACGCGGATAAGCCGTGGCCCGCGCAGCAGAAAGCTTACGCCGCGCAAGTCACCCGCCTCGACCGTGATGTCGGTCAACTCCTCGACCTCCTCGCGGAACTCAAGATCGATGGAAACACGCTTGTGATGCTCGCCGGTGACAACGGTTCCTCCTTCGAACCGAGCTCCGCCATGGGCAAGCTCTTCGATCAAGCCGGCAACGGCCTGCGCGGCTACAAACGCGGCCTCTACGAAGGCGCCTTGCGCCAGGCCGCGATTTCGCGCTGGCCCGGCGTAGTTCCGGCCGGCCGCGTCGCCGATGGGCCGTGGGCGTTTTGGGATTTTCTGCCGACGGCCGCCGAGCTTGCCGGCGCGAAGTTCCCTGCAGGTTACAAGACCGACGGGCTGTCGCTCGTGTCGTTCTTGCGCGGCGGCGAAGCGCCGCAGCGCGAGTATTTTTATTGGGAACTCCACGAGACCAACAAGCCCCTCCAAGCCGTTCGGTTTGCCAACTGGAAAGCCGTGCGCAACGGCCCCGGTCTCCCGCTCGAGCTCTACGATCTCGCCACCGATCTCGCGGAAGTAAAAAATCTCGCTACCGCGAAACCCGATGCCGTCGCCCGCGCCGAGGCCTTCATGAAAGCCGCGCACACCGACGATCCCCACTGGCCGCTCTCCGGTCGCGCTGCCGCCCGCGACGCCGATCGGGCGAAGAACGCGAAGAAGTAGTCGTTGTCCGGCCGTCTCCGTTCCCGTCGGTTCGCCACCCTCGCTGTCGTAGCGTCAGCGCCGACACGGGTGAGCGCACCGACCTTGCGCGCTCCGTTCCCCAGAACGCGACGCATTCCTTGCGCAACTCCTCGCGTGGATCGATCGCTCTGGCGCGAAGCTCACCTCGGTTCAGAACCCCGCTTACGGCCCCCGCCGCTAACCCCGCCAAAGCCTGCGGTGGCTCTCCGCCTACGATGAAGAGGGGCCCGGGCTCCCCACCCAGGTCGGCTGGAGGTCACTTCACGGCCGCCATGTGGAATTTCGTCCGTCGAATGTGTGAGTCGGGGCCTGTGCAACTGGAGCCGGAAGCAATATCCCTTGCCCCCACGGCTCCGGTTCCCCCCGCTACGCATCCCTTTTTCCTCCCCATGCGATTCCTCCTGCGCTTCGTTTCAATCTTCGGGCTTTTCCTTGGGCCGCTCGTCGGTGCCGAGTCCGGTCAACCCAACGTCCTCATCATCTTGGCCGACGATCTCGGGTTTGCCGATGTTGGCTTTAATGGCGGCAAGATCATCGCCACGCCGAACCTCGACCGCCTCGCCGCAACCGGAGTCAACCTCACCGATTTTCGCTCCTGCCCCATGTGTTCGCCGACGCGCGCAGGTCTGATGACCGGTCGCTGGCCCGCGCGGTTTGGACTGATGCGCGCCGTGATTCCGCCGTGGTCGCGCTTCGGTTTGCCCGCCGCGGAAAACACGCTGGCCGAATTGCTGGGCGCCGCCGGCTACGGCGAACGCGTCATCATGGGCAAGTGGCACCTCGGCCACGCGCAACGTGGGTTCCTCCCGTTGGCCAATGGCTTCACGCGCTTCTACGGCCACTACAACGGTGCGATCAGCTACCTCACCCACGAGCGCGACGGTGAAGTCGACTGGCACGAAAATGAGCGCACCGTGCGCGAGACCGGTTACGCGACCGATCTCCTGGGCAACGCCGCCGCGCGGTTTGTGCGCGAGGCCGCCGCCGGCCAGCCGTGGTTCCTCTACGTTCCCTTCAACGCCCCGCATTCGCCCTTCGAGGCCAAGGAGCAGGATCTCCAAAAATATCCGCAGCTCACCGGTAATCACCGCACCTATGCCGCGATGGTCGACTCGCTGGATCAGGCCATCGGCCGCATCCTCGCCGCTGTCGAGGCGCGCGCCGATGCCGCCAACACGCTCGTGCTCTTCTTCAGCGATAACGGCGGCATTCTCAACGTGGGCTCCAGCAACGTCCCGTATCGCGGAGCGAAACTCACGGTCTACGAAGGCGGCACACGTGTCTGTGCCGCGATGCGTTGGCCGGCCGGCGGTGTTGTCGGTGGCAAGCGTTTCGATCAACGGATCGGCTACATCGACGTTCTGCCGACCGTGCTCGCCGCCGCGGGTGCACCCGCCGCAGAAAACGTCGACGGCCTAAACTTCCTGCCCGCCCTTCGCGGGACCACGCCGTTGCCCGAGCGCCCGTGGTTTACCTACCTGCATCAAAGCGCCGATGCCCACGCCTCCGTGCATCTACGCAACTGGAAGCTTGTGGCCCACGGTGATTTTTTTCCGGAGCAGCCCGCGACTAAACCCGCTCTCGAACTCTACGATCTCACTGCCGATCCCGCCGAAAAATCCGACCTCGCCGCGCGGCAACCCGCCATCGTCGCGCGCCTGCACGCTCGCCTCCGCGAGTTCGGCACGTGGCAACAAGCCGGCGTCAGCGCCTACAACGAGGGCAGCGCGGGCTTCGTGCCGCCCAAGGATTGGATCGTGGGCGGACCTCCCGCCTCTCCGCGTGAAGCCACCGCTCCCAAGGCTGGCAAAAAGAAAAAAGCTTCAACTCCAGACTGATCCTGCCCCTTCCTTTCTTCGCCATGAAATTGCCCCACCGTTTGCTCTCCGCGTCCGTCGCCGTGTTTTTGTCGCTGTGCGGCGCGATTCCCCCCGCCACCGCAGCTGATTCCACCCCCACACGGCGTCCCAACCTCGTGATGATCCTCATCGACGACATGGGCTGGGGGGATTTTTCCTGTTTCGGTAACCAGGACGCGAAGACGCCCCACATCGATCGCCTCGCCGCCGAAGGCCTGCGTTTCGAACAGTTCTACGTTGCCTCGCCGATCTGTTCACCGTCGCGCGTCGGCCTCTCGACCGGCCAGTATCCCCAGCGCTGGCGCATCACATCCTTCCTCAACAACCGCGCCGAAAACACCGCGCGCGGCCTGGCCCAGTGGCTCGACCCGCAGGCCCCCATGCTCGCCCGCATGTTGCACGACGCCGGTTACGCCACCGGCCATTTCGGAAAATGGCACATGGGCGGCCAGCGCGACGTCGATGATGCTCCGCCGATCACCGCCTATGGTTTCGACGTCTCGTTGACAAATTTCGAAGGCATGGGTCCGAAACTCCTCCCGCTCACGCTCAAACCCGGCGACGAAAAACCTGAGCGCATTTGGGCCGACGCCGAGCGACTAGGTCAGCCGGTGACGTGGATGCCACGCTCGCAGATCACGACCGGCTTCGCCGATGCTGCGCTCGCATTTATCGACGCATCCGCGCGCGACAAGAAACCGTTCTTCGTAAATCTCTGGCCGGATGATGTGCACAGCCCGTTCTGGCCGCCGGTCGAGCAATGGCGCGACGGCAAGCGCGGGCTCTACCACGCCGTGCTCGAGTCGATGGATCGTCAGTTGGGAAAACTTTTCGACCGCATCCGTTCCGATCCCGCGCTGCGCGACAACACCCTGATTCTCGTCTGCTCCGACAACGGACCTGAAGTTGGCGCCGGTTCCGCCGGTGCGTTTCGCGGCACTAAAGGCATGCTCTACGAAGGCGGCGTGCGCTCGCCGCTTGTCGTTTGGGGCCCCGGTTTTACGAACGCCAATAAATCCGGCACCGCCAACCGTACGTCCCATTTTTCCACGATCGACGTCGCGCCCACCCTGCTGGCGATCGCCGGCGTGGCCGCTCCGGCTGGCACCGCCTTCGACGGTGTTTCCATGCGCGAAACTCTGCTCGGTCGTTCCGCAGCCTCGCGCAGCCGACCGCTCTTTTTCCGCCGTCCGCCCGACCGCGCCTCTTTCGCCGGCGAAGAAAAACTCCCCGACCTCGCCGTGCGCGACGGCCGTTGGAAACTGCTTTGCACCTACGACGGTGCATCGCTCCAGCTCTACGACCTCGCGGCCGATCCCTCGGAAAAGAATAATCTCGCCGCCGCCCAACCCGCCGAGGCCGCCCGCCTCGCCGCCGCCGCCGTCGCCTGGCATCGCTCGCTCCCCGCCGACCACGGCGCGACCTACCGCCCCCGGGCGACGAAAAAGAAATCCTAATCGCTGCGCTCATCGTGCTCGAACCCCCCCCCATCATGAAGCCGCCTCGATACCGCGCCCGCTCCGCCTCGCTCATCCCGCTCACTTCGCTCCTCGCGATCGCCATGCTTTGGCCGACCGGTTCTCTCTGCGCACAAACCGCCCCCGCTTCACCCGCGCCCCCGTCAAATCCCCCCGTCGTTACGGACTCAGGAGTGGTCGAACTCTCCCCGTTCATCACCACCTCCGGGCCCGAACAGGGCTACGTCGCGACGAGTTCGCTCGCCGGCAGCCGCGTCAACACGCCGCTCAAAGACATCGCCGCCCAGATCGATGTAATGACGCTCGAGTTCCTCAACGACATCGGCGCGACGACCATCGAGGAGTCCGTGGCCTTCAGCACCAACAACAACAATATCACCGATCAGAATACGGGGCCCAATGCCGGCATCACGACGACGCGCGCGAGCGGCCGGGCCCGCGGTTTCGACGCCATCACGACGTCCGCCGATTTCTACGCCACGAATCTTCCCAGCGAGCTCTACAACGTCGAGCGCATCACCCTCGCCAATGGCCCGCAGTCGATCCTCTTCGGCCTCGGTAACGCGGGCGGCGCCATCGATACGTCGACCAAGCGCGCCGTGATGCGCGACACCAACGAGGTGAGCCTCCGCGGTGATAACAACGGTTCGCTCCGCGGCACTATCGACGTCAACCGCGTGCTCCTGCCCAAGAAAGTCGCCTTCCGCTTCGTCGCCGTCCGCAACGCGGGCAAATCCAGTGTCGAAGAGGCCTTCAACCGTCAGTCGCGTGGGTTTGGCGCGCTGACATGGAAGGTCGCCCCGTCTACGACGCTGCGTTTCAGCGCGGAAAAAATCGACCAGCGTGCCTCCAACGCGAGCAATTTTCTCGCCCAGGATTTTGTGACCCCGTGGGCCGCCTCCGGTCGCCCCCTCTACGACAACGCTACCGGCAACACCTCCCTCACTGCGGCCGCGTTTCCCCTCCTGAACCGCAATACCAACGCCCTCCGCGTCTATTCCTACGGCGGCGGCTCGCCCTCCGTCCTCCTCTGGAACGGCTCGGGTCTCACACGCGGTCCGCATCAGCTCGCGGGTGCCGCCGATACCCGCGATGCGGCGCTGATCGACAACGCCATTTTCCCCACCGCACGTGACGTTCGCGTCGGAGGTCGCCTCAATGACCTGCAGGGAAAATTGCTGCGCGGTGCCTTGGAGCAGAAGCTCGCGCCCGATCTTTTTGTGGAGCTCGGCTTCAACTATGAATCGGTCTCCGAGCTGCTCGGCGGCGCGTTCGACAATGCCGAGTCGGTTAATATTTTTGCCGATCCCAATCGTTTCCTCCCCGGTGGCACGGCCGCTGCGCCCCAGACTGCCCTTAACCCCAATGCCGGCCGCCTCTACATCGAGTCGTTTCCCACCGGCACCGAGGTGCGCAATCTCACCAAGGAACTGCGCTTCACCACGTCTTACGAGTTCGACTTCAAGAAGCACTTTACCGGCGTCACGCGCCTATTGGGCCGGCACCGCCTGGCCGCCCTGGCTTCGATGCGTATCGACGAAGACCGCACGCAAGCCTCGCGGGCGATGATCCTCGGCACGCCCTCGTTCGCCACCGGTGATCTGCTCAATAACAGCCGGCTCCTGCGCTCCCGTTTCTATCTCGATCCCGCGTCCGGTTCTTTCACGGCGCGCGCCTTGCCCGGAGCGGGTGGCGGCGATTCACGGCTGTTCGGTCCGTGGGCCTTTACGGATACGGTGCGCAACGAGACGTTTCAGGCCACGATGTTCGACCATCCCGGTGGCCGCTCCTCGGCCACCGGCGGCTCGCGCAAAGAAGTCACAACCGGCATGCTGGCGCTGCAGAGTTTTTTCCTCCAAGACCGGCTCAATATTTTCGCCGGACGGCGCGTCGATCAGTTCAAAAGTTTTCTCGTCGATCCCTCGGCCCTCGTGCGCGGCGACCGCGTCACGCCCGGTGATCAACAGGGCTTGTTCGTGCCGCTGTCTCGCACAACCTTTGCCGCGACCCCCGCTTTGGATGACAACACCACGACGTATTCCTACGGCGCCGTCGTGCACGCGCTGTCCTGGCTCTCGGTCTTCGGCAGTCGCTCCAACAATACGGCGCTCCCGCCCGGTTTCCTTGATCCCGACAACCGCTTGATTCCCGGCATCTCCAGCGACGGTCATGATTTCGGCTTCAGTGTGGGCCTCCGGCAGAATGCGATCTCGCTCCGGGTAAATTTCTACGAAGAGAACCAGCACAATCTGATCGGTGACGGCCAAAATGTCCGCACCGCCTCGGCCGTCGTTGAACAGCGCCTGCGCGGCACGGACCGCCCCGCCGGTATCGCGTCAGTCCCGGCCGATGGCTACGACCCCGTCACCCGGGGCAACGTCTACCGCTCCGTCGAGGACAAGCTCGGCCAAGGCATCGACGTCACCCTCGTGGCCCGCGTCACCGCCAATTGGGATCTGCGCATCGCCGGTGGTCAGCAACGCACCCGCGTCTCCCACAAGGATCTCGATTTCGCTCTCTGGTCCGCCCGCCGATTGCCGGTGTGGCAACAGTTCGGCGGTCTCGGCTGGGACAAGGTGGCCATCTCCACCACTGATCCGCGCACCGTCCACCAATACTACGATCAGGAAATCGCCGCCGAGATTCTCCGCCAGCAGCTGCGCAACAATCTCCCGCGTTTCCGTCAGCGCGAATGGCGCGGCAGCCTGTTCACCAACTATCGGTTTCGCGCCGGCGCGTTGCAGGGGCTGAACGTCGGCGGCGGCTTCCGCTGGCTCGACCATACGATGATCGGGTTTCAGCAGCGCCCGTTTCCGGGCGGCACGACGGGCGACGATGTCACCAAGCCGATCTTCGGGCCCGCCCAGTTCGCACTCGATCTCCTACTCGGCTACGGCGGAAAAACCACGGTCCTCGGTGGCCGCAAGCTCGACTGGCGCGTCCAACTTAACGTGCGCAATCTCCTCGACGCCGACGATCTTGAGCCCATCCGGACGAACCTCGGTGGCGGTGTCCTCGACTGGGGCCGCGGCACCCCGCGTCAGATCGTTCTGAATACCACGTTTACTTTCTAAGTTATCCTGCCCGCCCACTTCCATGAACCGATTGGTCCTGTTTTTCCCGCTGCTGATTTTTCTCGCGGGCGCCCTCGCTGCCGCCACCGCACCGCGCCCCGATATCGTGGTTTTTATCTCGGATGATCACGCCCAACTCGACGCCACGCCCTACGGCGCGACCGACGTGCGGACGCCGCACCTGCAGCAGCTCGCTCGCGACGGCTTGGTTTTCACGCACGCGTTCATTGCCTCGCCCGCGTGTGCGCCGAGTCGCGCCGCGCTGCTCACCGGCCTCATGCCCGCCCGCAACGGCGCGGAAAACAACCACACCTATAAACGCGACGTCATCGCGTCGCTTCCGGAAACACTCCGTGCTCTCGGCTACCAGACCGCCGCCTTCGGCAAAGTCGCCCACGGTCCGAAAGACGTGACCCGCCACGGCTTCGACGTCACCGATCCGAGCCACTCTGCGGCCGTCCTCGGGCGATTTCTCGCCGAACGCGATCGCACGAAACCGCTCTGCCTCTTCGTCGGCACGCACGACCCGCACGTTCCCTGGCCGGAGATCGACGGCTACGACCCGGTGAAAATCACCCTCCCGCCGACGCACCTCGATACACCCGAGACGCGCGCGTTCCGTGCCCGCTACTACACCGCAGTCACCAAGGCCGACACCCAGCTCGGCGAACTCCGCATCCTCGCGCGCACGCACCTCGACGCGTCGCGCACGCTCTTCGTTTACACGAGCGACCACGGCGCGCAGTGGCCCTTTGGAAAATGGAATCTCTACGATGCCGGTATCCGCGTGCCGCTCCTCGTCGCGTGGTCGGGCGTGATCGCTCCCGGCGCACGCACTACCGCGATGGTGCAGTGGATCGATCTGCTCCCCACCTTAATCGAGGCTGCCGCGGGCACCGTTCCCGCCGGTCTCGATGGTCGCTCCTTTCTCTCCGTGTTGCGCGGTCACGCGACCGACCACCGCGAAACGATCTTCACGACCCATAGCGGCGACGGACGCATGAACGTCTACCCCATCCGCTCGATCCGCACTGCGGCGTGGAAACTGATCGTGAACCTTCATCCCGAGTTCGCCCACACCACGCACATCGACAAAGCCCTCGCGCGCGATGGCGG
>CAMBVX010000268.1 GCA_945871085.1 Opitutus sp. GAS368
AAGTAGTCGGCGTAACTGGCGTGGTAGCCGCGCAACTCGCCGGCGGTGCGGACGAGTTCGGTGGAGAACGGGCCGAAGCCGGCGCCGAGTGCAAGCGACTGCCAGCGGGCGATGTGCGCGCCGATTTCGGGAGCGATACGCGGGAGATCGAGGCGGCCTTCCTTCCAGTGACGATTCAGATCGGGAAACGGAATGCACTCCAACACCTGCCACGCGAACGGCACGTCGCGCCGCCCAGCGTCGACGTGGAGCACGGCAGGCGCGGGCACGCCGAGGCGGGCAACGGCGCGCAACACGTGCGACTCGACCTCTATGTAATCGTCACCGTCGGGGCCATCTTCGACGCGGATGAACGTTTCATGGCCGCCGATCGTTGCTGCGAACGTGACATGGTTGCCCTGGCCGACGCTGGGACGCAGCGCGACGCGTTCGCCGAAGTGGCGGGTCAGGGCACCGGCGAGCGTGGAGGCGAGTTCATCCGACGGATGAGTCGGCGCGCGACCACTCAGGCCGTAGAAGGCGGCGGGGCGGTCGCATTTCCAGTAGTAAATATCGGCACGGGGGTGACGGGTGGCGGTCATCGCGGATCGGCGGATTTCGCTTCGGCGGTGCGGCTCCAGTAAGCGGCGAGCAGGCCGCCGACGAGAGTTTGAATCACACTGCTGAATACGGCGGGGATGGCGGCAAGCGGTTGGGCGGCGAAGTGTTTCCGGGCGAGGACCGCGGCCATGCCGCCGTTTTGCATCCCGACTTCGATGGAGATCGTGCGTGCGGCGATGGCAGAGAAGCCGAGGCGGCGGGCAAACAAGTAGCCGAGGCCGAAGCCGAGCAGGTGGACGAGCAGCACGGCAAGCGCGACCTTCCCGGCGTGGGCGAGCACCGAGGAGGCGCTCTGGGCCACGATGCTGCCGGCGATGAAGATGATCGCGACGACGGACACGGCGGGCGAGAAGCGCACCACGGTGCCGACCTGGCGGGGGAAACGCCAGTTGCAGAGCACGCCGACCAGCACGGGCACGACGACGATCTGGAGCGTGGAGAGGCTGAGGCCGAGCGCATCCACGGGCACGGTGTGGCCGGCAAGGGCCTTGCACCAGAGGGGTGTCATGACGAAGGCGAGGAGCGTCGAGGCCATCGTCATCACGACGGAGAGGGCGACATTCGCGCGGGCGAGGTAGGTGATGAGATTGGAAGCTGTGCCGCCGGGGCAGCTCGCGACGAGGATAAGACCGACGGCGAGTTCGGGGGGCAGCGCACAAAGTTTGGCGACGAACCAGCCGGAGAGCGGCATGACGGTGTATTGCAGGGCGAAGCCGAGACCGATGGCGCCAGGCGATTGCCGCAGGCGGCGGAAATCGTCGAGCGTGAGCGTAAGGCCCATGCTGAGCATCACGACGGTGAGCGCCCACACGACCCATGGGCCGGTGAACCACACGAGCGCGGGCGGGTGCACCAAACCGAGCACGGAGGAAGCGACGATCCAGACGGGGTAGAGCGCGGTGAAGCGGGCGAGCATCGATGGGGAGAAGGAGCGGCGGGATGCGGCGGAAGGCAGGAAGCGGTGGGTGTAAGCCTAGCGTTTGGCGGGTTTCGGTTCCTTCTTCTTCAGTGGGCGGCTGATGAGAATTTGCAATTTCGAGTTCGGATGGGTGAGCGTCCCGCTCAGGACCTCGGCCTCGGTGAAACGCGCCAGGAGAATTTCGCCGTCACTCGAGCGGTTGCGGTCGTAGGAAATGTAGAGGGTGCCGTCGGGCGCTTGGAAACCGTCGGGGTAGGAAATGCCTTTGCGTTCGTCGAGCATGAGTCCGCCTTTCCACGTGAGCCCGTCGTCTTCGGAGAGGAAGGCTTTGAGTTTGCTGCGGCCCTCGTGGGTGTCGGTGGTGTCGCCGTGTTTCACGAGGAGCACGCGCCCGGAGGCGAGTTTGCGGAGGTGAAAGCGTGCGACGGGATGGTTGAGGCCGGAAGGAGCGGAAGGTTCGGACCAGGTTTTGCCGCGGTCGGCGGAGGTGCTTTGCATCAGGCCCTTGCTCGTCCGCGCCAGCATCCAGAGTGAGCCGTCTTTGCGTTCGACGACCATGTGTTCGTGCCAGTTCGGATTCGGCAAGACGACGTGGCCGCGGCGTTCCCAGGTCGCGCCTTGGTTGGCGGAGACGAAGACATTGGCGCCGCGATAGGGATCGAGCTCGGGAAACAGATTCGCCTGCGCGAACGGGCCGATGCCGTTATTCTGGAGCAGTTGCACGGGGAGCATCCACTCGCCGGTGGAGAGCACGATGGGTTTGTTCAGCGCCGAGCCGTGCCAGAGGCGGCGCGGGGCGGACCAGACAGGTTTCTCGGCGTCGGGGTTTTCGCAGACGGCGGCCCACAGGCCACCGCGGCCGTCGAAGTGGTTCATCGTTTGATCGAAGAAAAACCAGAGCCGGCCGAGCGGGTCGGTCCAGAGATTGCCCACGATCACGGAGCGTGGGATGGGCAGGTGTTTGGCCTGACTGTCGATGACGAGGCGGGGCTTCGACCAGGTCGCACCATCGTCGTCACTGGTGGCGGCGACCATAAACGCGAGCGGGCTATCGCCGCCGGCGACCCACGCGGCCCAGAGGCGGCCGGCCGGCGTGCGGGCGATGCCGATGGTCATGCCGTAGTCGAGCTGGTCGTAGTCGTAGTCGGGGAGCGGCGAAGTATTGAGCCGCGGCGGGACGAGCGTGAGGTCGGCGACTTTGCGCAGAACCTCGAGTTCAAAGGCGCGCGCGGCGGCAGGGTCCAGGGAAGTCAGGGCGGACTCGGAGGTCTGGGCGCGGGCGCATATCGCGCCGAGGAGCAGGGAACCGAGGGCGAGAAGGATTCGGGGGAAACGCATGGCGGGAATGAGGTTGTATCGGAGGACAGGAGACGGATGACGGTGGAGGAGACCGTCATGGGTTGGCGTGAGGCCGGATCGCTGTCCCGGGGCGGCCAGATCGATGGAAGTACTATACCATTATAAAGCGTCTCCCCGGAGCCTGTCGCCCCGTTCGAGAGCGGAGATCCGACGCCGGCCGAAAAAAGCGATATCACTCCTGCGGCCAATCCCGCTTTGTAGACGCGTTTCAGGGCAGTCTCCCTGCTCTGGCAATTTTTCACAAATAGCTGGCGATCCACCGCGATGGCGATCGCTTTCGGCATACGCTGTAAGTGCGGCACTCCCATCGGTTCGGCGGAATTTAAGATCAAAGCAAGCGGGCACTAGGGCCGCGGTCCCAGATCGCTGGCTTTCTTGGCTGTTGAACTGGCGGATTTATCGGGTTTCGGGCCTGTGGCCTTATTCACGAGCATCAGCAACTTGGCGTCTTTTGACCCCAGCTTGCCCGTGAGCACGTCTTCTTCGCGAAACTTCGCCATCAGGATCTCGGCATCCGAGTGGCGGTTCCGATCATAGAGGATGTGAATGAGGCCATCCGGAGATTCGAAACCATCGGGATAGGATACCGAACCGCGTTGATCGAGGAGCAGGCCTCCTTTCCACGTTTGACCATCATCCTCGGAGAGCCACGCACTCATGTGCGTGCGAGATTTCAATCGTTCCTGAGGCGAACCGTTCTTCACCAGCAGGATGCGACCAGAGGCCAGCCGCCGCAGGAAAAAGCGCGCATTGATGTTCTGGATTGTGGCGGCCTGCCGCCGCTCGCTCCAGGTCGCGCCTCCGTCGCTGGAGAAACTTTCGTACGGCTGACCCTGGGTGCGCGCGAGCATCCAAAGACGGCCATCGCGCAGTTCGATCATCATGTGCTCATCGAAGTTCCACTCGGGAAACTGCACGCTGCCACGCTCCTTCCAAGAGGTGCCTTCATCGATCGACACAAACACTCGAGCTGTCTTTTGACGCCAATCCGACACCGGCAACAACCAATCGCCGTTCTTCAGCACGGTGGGTTTGTTCAAAGTACAGCCTTCGGCGAAGAAGACTGGTTCCGACCACTCGGGCTTTTCGGCATCAGGATTGTCACAGCGGATGAACCAGTTGGTAATGCGTCCCTGGGGGTTGCCGACCCGCTGGTCGAAGAACAACCACAGCCGCCCCTTCGGATCAGTCCACAGATTGCCCACCAAGGCTCCGCTCAACGTTTGACCAGATTGAGTGACTGCGCCGACGGCCAGACGCGGCTTCGACCACGAGTCACCGCCATCCTCGCTGGTCGCAAGGAGGAAATAGCCGGACGCCCTGTCTCCCGTTCCGGTCCAGCAGCCCCAGATGCGGCCCTTTGGCGTGCGATCCATCCCGATGATCATCGCGCCCGGTCGCGCTTCATCTTGAAACGCTGCTCCGGGTTGCGAGATGATGTTTGGAACCAGTTTGGTCGGCTTTTCAACGGCCGCAGCGAGCAGTGAAGAAAAGACCAAGCCGAGGCTGACGATTTTCAGTCGAACATTTTTCATAGGGCTTCAATTCGTGTTTTCATACTAATCATGCGATTCGATCTTCGCTCTACCGCCGGATGCGTTCAGTGGAGGATCCCCGCGCCGACCGGGCCGACGAGCAGGGAACCGAGGGCGAGAAGGATTCGTGGGAAACGCATGGCGGGAACGAGGTTGTATCGGAGGACAGGAGACGGAGGACGGTGGAGGAGACCGTCAGGGGAGGCGGGTGGATTGCCAGGCGACCATGGCCCACTGGCCGCGGCGCTGCACGTAGACGATCAGGAAACGCAGTTTCACGGTGCCGGGTTTCCCGTGCGAGAGCGCTTGCACGGTGGAGAGCCCGGTGAGCACGGCCGTATCGCCGTAAAGGCGGACTTGCTGCGATTCATGCACGACGGAGGTATATTTCAATTTGCCGGTGCGCAGCGAGGCCAGATACTCGACTTTGCTTTCCAGGAGCGTGCTGGAGTGCGCATACGTCAGGTCGGCCGCGAGGAGCCGGTCGAGCGCGGCGAAATCGTCGTTCACCAGTGCGGCGACGCGCTCCTGTTCGACGCGCAGGATCGTGGCGGCGTCGGCGGGCGGGCGGGCGGCTTGAACCGGGAGAATCAGCACGCCGGCCAGCAGGGCGCCGAGTGCGAAAAGGCGGCGGCTCACCAGGTCCCCCTGACGCCGAACTCGAGTTTGGGATCGAGGTAGTTCCCCACGCTGAGCAGGTAGCCGTTTTGGGTGTTTTCGATGGAGGCGTTGAAGAGGTTGCGGATCTGGAGGAACGGCACGAGGCGGCGCGACCAAGCGTATTCCATCCGGAGATCGACGGTGGTGCGGGGCTGCATATGGGTGAGGTTGTTCACGTAGTTGAGTGCGCCTCCGGTGTAGCGGACATCGGAGCGGGAGACTCCCTTGAGGGTCCGGCCGGAGTGGTTAACGGTCGCGATGGCGTTGAAGCCCTGGAAACGCCAGCTGAGGGCGGCGTTGTATTGGCGGGTGACGGCATTGGTCTCGAGGGCGTAGGCGACCTGTTCGACAAGCGAGGCGTTTTGCGCGGGGTTGCCGGCGACGAGCATCTGTTGCGTGCGAATCGGAGACACGTCGATGAACGTGGCGTTGAGCTGGAGGCCGAGGGTTTTCAGGCGACCGGGGAGGAAACCGAGCGTTTGCGAATACATGAGCTCAAGGCCGGAGTAGCGGCCGGGCTCGGGGACGTTGAAGCGGGTGACGACATCGTAGTCGGAGGGCGCGCCGACGAAGCTGCTGTCGTCGAGGCCGAGTTCGGCGGCCGATTCGGTCGTGAGGGAGCGGGTCGCCTGGATGATGTAGTTGCGAAAATCCTTCCGGAAGAGGGAGGCGCCGAACATGCCGGCGTGGCGGAAGTGATATTCGTAGCCGAGGTCGTAGTTTGTGATCTCATACGGCCGGAGCGCGGGATTGGTGAGCGTCACGCGTCCGCGGGCGCCGGCGGGCGTCGGGTCGGTGATCGTGAGCGAGCCGGGCAGCATGTCGCCGTAGTTGGGCAGGCCGATGGATTGCGCGGTGGCGGCGCGAAAAACGTGATGCGCGGTCGGCGTGTATTTCGCGTTGAGCGAAAAATATTCGTCCCGGTGGCGGAAGGTGCCGGTCTCGCGGAGGAAGCGGTTTTCGTTATCCGCTTCGAGGCGTTCATGGCGCAGGCCGGTGACGATGAGCAGATCTTTGCGGGGCTTGAGGTCGAAGCGGGCGTAGGCGGCGGTGGCACGCTCGTCGAAACGGGTGATCGCGTCGTTGTCGTAAATCTGCCGCGGGAGGTGGCCGTAGAGTTCGTAGGCGCGCTTCATGTTCACCCAGGCGACGGTGCCGGGCTGGCCGAGCGGGGCGGGAGCGGCGGACCAAATATTGTCGACCAGGGCCGCCATGCCGGGGCCGGCCGGCACGGTGGGATCGGTGGGCGTGCGGCGGTTGAACTGCTCGCTCTTGCGGAGCTTCGCATCGTCGCGGAAACCGAGTTGGGCGACGAAGGGCACGCCGGCGAGGGTGAGGGGTTTGCTGACATTGACGGAGCCGCCCTCGCGAGTGTCCCACGCGGCGCGTTGCAGCGTGAACATGCGGGAGACGCTGAAGCGGGAGTTGTCGGAGAGCGGCACAGGTGCGCCGGCGAGGGTGGCGGTGACGGTGGGGACGACGGCACCCAGATTAGCGATCCGGAGCGCGACATTGGCGAGGCCGGAGTCGACCTGGCCGAAATAGCCTTCGGTGATGTCGCTGTAGCGGTTATCGGCCTTGTTCCAGTAGAGATCGGCGTGAAGTTTGAGGCCGTCGCCGAAGTCGTGTTTCAGGGAAAAATTACCGGTGTAGGTGGTGCCGGATTTGCGGCGTTGGGTGAGGCGGTTGAGGAGGCGTCCGGTTCCGCTGGATACGCCGGTCGAGACGGTGTGGGCGGGCGCCTGGCCGACGGCGAGGGAGGGGCGGTTGCCGAAGATCGAGGCGTAGAGGTGGTGCGAAAACGGCATGTCGAACCAGTTCCAGGAGCCGCTGGCACTGAAGACGGTGCGGGGGCCGGCGCGCCAATCGATGCGGGCGGAGGCGCTGCGGCGGGTGTTCATCGCGTAATCGGTGAAGAAATTCCACTCGGTGGGCGCGGGATCGTCGGGGAGGCCACCGGTGGCGGGGTTGAAGGTGTAGACGTAGGCGCTGCGCTCCATGGTGCGGATGTTCTCGTAGTTGCGCATGCCGACGTAGAAGCCGAGGTTTTCGTTGACCCGCGCGGTGACATCGAGCTCGGCATTGGGGCGCGTCATCGAGGTGCGTTCGCCGGTGAGAGGAGAGATGTCGCGGAGGCGGGTGGCAAAGCGGGCGGGGGTGGTGACGTAGGCGCGGTAACGCACGAGGGTGTCGCGGCGGTCGAAGGCGCTCTTCGTCACGAGATTCACGGAGCCGCCGGCGTTGGTGGCGGGTTTGTCGGGCGTGAGGGTTTTGAAGACTTCGACGGTCTCGATGTTACTCACGGAAATTTGCTCGAATTCGAAGCGGCGCTCGGTGCCGCCGGAGCTGGCGCTGGCAACGGGGCTATCGTCCATCGTGACGGAGGTGAGCGAGGGGCTGAGGCCCCGGAGGGAGAGGGCGCGGGCATCGTCGGCGGAGTAGTCGACGCCGATACCGGGGAGAAACTTGAGGTAGTCGGCCACGTTGCCGTTGAAGATGTCGCCGAACTGATCGGCGGCGGCGACGATGCGCGACTCGCCCGCGGCTTTTTGGAGAGCGATGGCTTTCGACATGCCTTCGCGGGCGCCGGAGACCTGAAACGCGCTGAGCTGCACCGTCTCGCTGCCGAGTCGGATCGTGAGCGGGGCGCCCGGAGTGGCCGCGACGGTGGCGGACGCGGTGGCGCCGGGCAGGCCCGGGTAGGCGACGGAGAGCTGCGCGGAGCCCAGCGGAACGGCGCGGAGTTCGAAGCGACCGGTGCGGTCGGTGGTCGCGGTGAGTGCGGTGCCGGCGACAGTGACTTCCGCGCCTTCGAGGTAGGCGGACGTGGCGGGGTCGAACACGAAACCGGTGACGAGACCGGTGGCGGGCTGGGCGTGGAGGGCGGTGGCGAACAGGGCGAGCAGGAGGGCGAGGACGAAGACGAAGGGGGCTGGGAGGGTTTTCATGGGGGACGACATATGGAGAGCCCCGGGGCAAGGCGGGGTGGCGATTAGCGATGGGGCGAAAGGAACACATCGAGCGGCCGTGGAAAAGGGCTCACTTACGTATATCGTTACGCCCGACCGTTGGTCCTGTGTATCTGGACACGGCGAATCGAGTTGCGCGGAAACGCGCGGCGGCGAGGCTCGGCGAACCCCATGAAAGCTCCCGTCAGCATGCGCGATATTGCGAAGCACGCCACGGTGTCGGTGGCCACTGTCTCGAAATGTCTTTCGGGCAAGCGCGATGTGTCGGAGGCGACGCGGCGTCGCGTAGTGGAGGCATGCCGGAAACTCGGATACAGGCCGAATCCACTCGTTGCGGCGTTGATGCGGAGCCGTCGGCGGCACTTGAAGCCGGCGCAACGTATTACCTTGGCGTATGTGACTGCATTTCCCACGGCCGACGGCTGGCGACAGCATCCCTCGCCGATTTTTCGGCAGATGTTTGCCGGCGCCAAGGCGCGGGCGCACGAGCGCAATTATCAGCTCGAACATTTCTGGCTGCATCGCGAAGGCATGAGCAACGAGCGGTTCAGCCAGGTGCTGGAGGCGCGCGGCATCCACGGGCTTCTGATCGCGCCCATGCCCGACACGCACACCTCGCTCGATCTGAGCTGGGCGGCGTTTTCGACCGTCGTGCTCGGACTCACGCCGACGACACGGGCGTTTCACCGCGTGACCACGGACTATTATCAATCGATGCTGCTCACGATGGAGCAGTGCCAAAAGCTGGGTTATCGCCGGCCGGGACTCGCCGTGAGATTGGAGACGATCAAGCGATTGGAATTTCGCTGGGAGGGGGCTTTTCTCGCGGCGTGCGAGCGGTTCGGCGTGGAGGCGCCCGCGCCGTTGTTCGTCGAGGAATGGACGGCTGAGGTGGTCGAGCGCTGGCTGGCGCGGGCGAAACCAGACGTCGTGATCGGGCCGGTGCTCGGGAAGCTGGAGGAGTATATCCGCGCGACGGGCAGCCGTGTGCCAGCGGATCTGGGGCTGGTCGGCTTGCTGGTGCCGAGGGCCGGTGATCGGCTGAGCGGTGTGCTGCAGGATGGTGAAGTGATTGGCGCGGTGGCGATCGACCAATTGATCGCCGCCGTGGAGCGCAATGAAACGGGAATTCCCGAACATCCCATCACCCACACGACGCTCGGTCGCTGGAACGCCGGGCGCACGGTGCGAAAACAGCGTTAGCCACCACCGCGCCCCCCCGAATCGCCGCCGGGCAAACTCAGTAGCGCTACCCGAGTTTTTTGTAGAGCTTGCTCATCAGCCACGCCGGCCCGATGAGCAAGAAGACGAGGTCGTGCAGAAAAGCCCGCTTCTTTCCTTCGATCTTGTGACCGATCAATTGGCCGATCCACGCGAGCCCAACGTTGGTCATGGCGTTCGTGATACTCACGCTGGAGCTGTCGCTCGCGTGGTCGGATCGCTCGGCGTTCCGCGCGATGCTCGCGGCGCGCGTGACGCTGGGCTGAACGTGCTCGCTGAGCGCGAGGGGAACGAGGTCGGCGGTCTTCCGTTGCGCGAAATCGCGCTGGCGCTTTGGG